>CAZFVV010000010.1:0-73488 GCA_964522165.1 uncultured Calditrichaceae bacterium | reverse complement strand
AAAGAAGTTAACACCAAACTAAAGGTGGTACATTATTTTTTTCTAAATCCCTTAACAAAAGGGCGGCGTTATCCGGGTTTTCCACCAGCAACCGGTCGCAGGCGCCGCGCAGGTGGAGCAACGGGTCTGGCCGCCCCTCTGTATCTTTGATAAATTCCCATACCCGTTCGAGCGAATAGTCGTACAAGTACGGTTGGAGAAGCGGGTAATAGCGGGAGTCAAAATATGAATTCACATATTCCTGAAATTGGGGGCTGAGAATGGCGGATTCCATCACAGTGATAGCCTCGCGCCGCCGGGCGGCAATCCTCCTATACACAAACCCCACCAGGTAACCGCAGCATTTTTGGAGAATGGTATCTCCGCGTTGCTGATTCTTAATGAGATCGGGTACTTTCTTCGCTTCTTCCGGGGCCTCATATTTGGCGATATAGGCTTGCAGATTGCTGATATATTCCTCATCGCTGAGCTTGCGGATCCGGGCGGTAATGGTTTTACTATTGTAATCCACCTCGTAATCTTCGATTGCCCCGATTATGGAAAGGCGGTAAATCGCTTTAAAAGTATCGGATTGGTCCCGGACTTTCTCGAATAAGGGTTGGATGAATTTTTCATCTTCTGGTTTAAAATCAGTCCATTTACCTTTAGGCCCCTTGTTTTTGGTTGCTTTGTATAGCTCGTTTGTTAGTTTTGCCAGGAACTCTTTCGGGGCAAAAGCAAATTCCAGTGCCTTTGAAACTATTGTTTCGTTAAAGGCCGAATCAACTCTGGATACCAGATAATCGCTGATTTTCTTGATTTTGTCATTGGTAAAGCCAATGAGCACTTCTTTGGGAGCATCATTTTCATTCATCGTTGCCAGGATCTTCTCAATTCCCGGTTGCGGCGGCGGGTATTGCGCCTGCATCAACCAGGCAATCAAATTTTCCTCTCCGCGCGCTTGCTCTCGAATCAGGTCGAGAATGTCTTCTAATATTTGCCGCGCTTCCTCTGGCGTCACAATTGTGCCGTCAGGATACAGCTTCTGGTTTCGCAGATCGATATATCCATAACTGGTTTTATATTCCGCTCCATTAATATAAAGCCTGCTTTGTTGTTCTTTTATCCAGAGGTTCACCTTGACCTGTAATCCCAAGTCATTTTCGATCAAATCACTTATTCGCTCGGTTTGCCGCTCAAAAGGAAAGGAAATTTCGTTTAGCAGTTCATAGATAATCCGTTTTTCTTTGTCAATTCCCTGGAACGCTTTTTTGTGAAATGACAGCATCAACGATTTGTCCACCGAGACCAATTCGCCATCCGCCGGAGTTGGCAATTTGAGGTCGGAATAAAGAATAAAACACTTTGCCTTATCCCGGTCTCTTCCGGCCCGCCCGGCTTCCTGGTAAAACGACTCAATGGATTGCGGCATATTGAAATGAACCGTGAAGCGAACGTTCGGTTTGTCGATGCCCATGCCAAAGGCTTTGGTGGCAGCCAGCAAGCGCAGCTTATTGTATTTGAATTTTCTTTGCACTTCTTCAAAGAAGTCTGCCAGGTTTTCTTCATCCTCATCGTTTCCGCCGTAGTAAAAATCGCAGATACCATCTAAAAGGGGAATCGTTTGGCGAAGAGAATCTGAAATGGTTTGTGCGCCAAATACCCATCTCTTATGCGGGCAGAATACAATGCCGGCGTTGGGGTAGCCGGAATCAATTGAAAAATACTCCCCGACCTTTCCGGCACATATCTCATCGCGTATCAGACGTATGAGTTGGTTTTGTTTTGCCCCGGCAACAACCTCTTTTATCTGGAAATCATCAATTTTCCCCGGGATTGCGGGTTTCTCAATGTGTCTGATTTCGAATTGTAGCTCATCACGGGCAAATTTTTTCGGCGTGATAATCGCTTTTTCATCGTCAATATCCAATTCCCTTCGCACGTCGGAGAGCACATCGAAAGAGGCAGTGCCGGTGAGCGTCGCGCTAGGGACTACTCCTGAAAAGGTTTTGCAGAACTTTCGAGCGTTTCTTCCCAGCCGCAGGTAGGCGGTGCGGAAATCGTGTCCCCACTCGGATACGCAATGGGCCTCATCTACCACGCAAAAGACTATCCGGGCGGCATCCATCCTCTTCAGGTAATCTCTGAACTCCCGGATTTGCAATCTTTCCGGCGAGATGAATACAAACTGGTAGCGGCCTTCTACCATCTCTTCACAGGCATCCCGGCGCCGTCGGGCGCCGAGCGAGGAGTTGATGAATACCGTCGCATCAATACCAATATTCACCAGGTTCTCATGCTGATCGCGCATAAGGGATTTGAGGGGATCCACAATCAAAATGATCCCAGGTTGCAGCAACGCCGCCAGTTGGTAGGTCAACGATTTGCCTGCCCCGGTGGGCAGAAGCGCGATGACATCCTGGTGGGCTAAGATTCGGCGCAGGATTTTTACCTGCCCTTCCCGGAATTCTTTTTTCCGGAAAATATTCTTTAAAAACCACAATAAAGTTTTTGGTTTTTTCCCATACGGAATATGAAATTCCGGCGGCGGAGCGCATCTGATTTTGCGAGGCTCAACCGGCGCATAGACCGAGCGGATAACGGCGATATGTTCCGCTCTCATTTTTTCCAAAAAGAATTCCTCCGGTTCGCTAAATCCCGGCCTCTGAAGCATTGAGATATCGATCAGTAAATCTGCCTGAAATTCCTGAACCGCCCGGGAATACAATTCTTTTCTCACCACAGCGTTCAATTCGCAATTGCGAAATTCTTCGGTATGATAAACCCGCAATTCAATTTTAGGGAGCCTGCGATTCCGGTTTTCCAGGTTGAACAAATTGCGCAGCATTTGTTGGTAATCCAGCATCGCCAGGTGAGCGCAGGGTACGTCGCGCTCGATTACCGCAATCCGCCATTTCTCCTGGTTCAGGCGCAGTTTTCCGGCAAGAATGAATCGGGTAAGGGTTTTCTGGATTCGGGCAATCCCCAAAGGAGAGAGCGCCATTTGCAGCGCAGCCAGGCCGGAAGGCTGCTGATAAAGGGGGTTGTGATAGTTATGTTTCAGCCGGGCGGCGTGCGGATGGGCAAAAAATCGCTTCAAAGCGGAAATTTTGGATTCCGGAAATCTGCCCAGCTCTGAGGTCTCGACACGAATCGTGTTTTCCCAGCCAGCCGAACGGATCGCCTCATCCCTTCTCCGGTCGAGAATGCGTTGGCTTTCCAGGCGATGGTGGGAACCGTCAATTTCGATCACCAATCCGTTTTTATGATCCCCGGAGGCAGGGAATTGCACTGTAAAATCTGCTTTTTGTCGATAAAACTCGCTCCTCAGACCTCCTAATCTTCGGTCAAAAGTCTGGCGCTGAGAATAAGGATGGCGAAGAATCGATGCTATCTCACGCTGCGGCTCGAGCAACTGAACGGAAAAATCCCCAAGAATAGTAGGCAGGTTTTGGTAAAGAAATCTTTCCTCGTGCTCGCTGCCGGGATGATTTTCCCAGGAAACAATCGGTTCGAGAAGTTGGTGCTGACGATTCAGGCGGGGATCGATGGTGAAGAAGGCATTCTCGATGAGTCGCTCGATCGCATCCCCTGGGGCAGTGAAAATGTAATCGATCTCGCCGGTTTTTTCGGAGATGGTTTTCTTGCTAAGCTGGAAGGTCTCTGCAAAGGCTTCTTCAAGAAGTAAAGAAGGCAGGGTGGGAAGGCCGCGGGAAATCAGATTATCAACAATAATAAATATAGGATCGGGATTATCAATAGGAAGGTTTTCTGTTTCTAAGCTAAAATGGCTGAGTTGTTTGAATATATCGCCCCAATCAAGTGCACTAACTTTTCTCAGGAAACGATTCCTGATTCCGCTCAGAATATAACCGGCGTGAAGTTGTATCCCCATAAAAATCTCCCCAACCCGGCGTAATTGACGAGTTGTTATTAAACCGACCCCGCCTCTTTAACTCGCTGTATCTGATTCGCGGTTTCCATTTCAGCTCATCTTCGCAGATATATAGCCAACCAGATAATAGGATTTTCGGTTTGGGGGAGTAAAATTTTAGGGGATTTATTGAATTCTAATTATTCGGCAATCAAAGCAACCCTTTTGCTTTTAGCCGCTTGCGCATGGGTGAATTCAGTGTCTTCTTCCGCGCCTTATCAATTTCTCTTAACTGCCGTGCAATATCTTCCTCAAATTCCGCTCTCAAACCGCGGTTTTCCTGGTCTTTCTCGCAGCAATTTTGATTAGCAGGCGTAAAGCTTCGTTTACAGATTCAGAATCAGGAAACACTTCCGCCACATCAGGCGATAATACAACAATATTGCTGCCTGCGGCCAGACGTTCGACATATTTGCCTCGTACACCTTTGCTGAAATCATATTCAGCCAGCATATCCGGGTCATCCTGGATTTTAGTTGCCTTCTTCATATTTTCTCCTTTCCCGGGAAGTGGCAAGACGCGCACTGATGAGACGAATTCTATCCCCGCGATCGATGTGAACAACTACTAAAATACGCCGCCGGATCGATTCCCCAATAATAACAACATGTTCTTCCATATCAGAATGAAGAGGATCTGCAATGGTTAAAGATAAAGGGTCAGTAAATACGGTCGCCGCTTCGTCAAATGAAACGTTATGTTTTTTAAGATTTTTCTCTGCTTTTGTCCTATCCCACTCAAATGTGACGTTCATTGTTTCTCCGTTAAGTATCGAGCAGGAGTCTCAAAATCCCCATAAATTATTCTTTACTTTATTGTGCGCCTTGAAGGTATAACACAACAGCGGTATTGGTGCTGCATCTCTTCCAGGCTCCATTTTCTTTGCTTGTTTCAATTTAATCGCCAACCAATGCTCTGTCAACTCTCAATTCAGACATTGAAACAAAAAAAGCGGCGCAACCGGCCGCTTTCTTGTGTTAATTCAGCTTTCAAACTCAACAGCAAAAAAACACTAAAACACCCTGTCTGCATGGAATAAGGCAGTCAGGCAGGCATAGCACCAGCGCACTTTAACACCACTTTAATGCGACTCATACCCCTTCAATCCCCCGCGCGGAACTAACAGCCTGAAATTCTCCGGTGCAATGCGGAAGGTTTTGCCGTCGGCAATGAAGGCGGCGGAGCCGTTCTCGCCGAAAATTTCCACCCCCGCCAACCGCAGGGTGGTTTCCACCCGCTCTTTCCAGTAGGGCCAGTTGTCGGCATTGAGTTCGACGAATTTGCCGTGGGTGTACTGGTGCGGATCCAGGCGGTTTTCCGGGTCGAAGAAGAGCATGTTGCCGCGCGAGGCCCCGCCCAACAGCTTGGTGCCGCGGTAGGGGCGCTCCTGCAAACGCAGCTTGCCCTTGCTGTCGAAATACAGCCCGCCGAAGAAGAAATCCCCGCCCATCAGCGATTCCCCGCAGTATTTGCTGGCGCTGCCCAGAATGTGGATTTGCAAATCCTGGCAGCGGGGATCGTTCACGGAGTTGGTCCAGCCGCGATCCACCACGTCGCCTAAGATGTACACCGCCCCGCCCTTGGAGGCGTACCCGCACACCTTCCCGGCGTTGCCGAACACGTAGAGGTTGCCGTGGTGCATCCCCATGGCGCAGAAGTTCTGGGCGTTGCCGTGGCAGCGGATGGTCCCGCCCTGCATGAAGGCCCCGAAATACTCTCCCGGCGTGCCATACACCTCCATTTCCACGTCGTCGGTGTCGCCGTTGCCCATAACTGCGGTGGAGATGAGGCGCTGGCCGCTGACCCGGTAGAGAACGTATTTCCGCCAGCCCAAATCGTAGGCGTAGGCCAGGAAGGCGCTCAGCGCCAGTTTGGGATGGATGCCTTCCGGCTCGAATCCCCGGGCGTCAATCAGCAGGGATTGCGCGGCCGCGTCAACCGGGGCGGAAATAGCGCTGTGCTGTACGCCCGCCTTTACCCAGTTCTGCGCATCCGCTTCGGCCAGGCGGTCAAAATAATCATACAAAACCGCCCGGGTGATGTCGATCAGCGACCCGGCCGCTTTCGTTCCGGTATCCATGGTGCGCAGGTAGTCGATGAAGTAGGTCAGTAATTCAATTGCCAATTGGCAATTGTCAATTGGCAATTGCCAATTATTATTTTTTGATCCCCCATCCGCAATTCTCTCCATCACCCAGCGAAACGTATCAAAATCCCACCCGGGCAGGTTTTCGCGAATCCACCCTTTCAGCCGCGAGGCGTTGGCGGCGATTTGCGCTTCCAACTCCGCGGCGTTGGCGGGCGCGCGAAGCTCCCTGTGCCGGATGCTGTAATGCTCGCCGGGATCGTCGAGGTGGATTTCCCGCCCGTAGCGGTCGATGACGTGGAAATCCTGAATGTTGCCTTCATCGTCGTATTCGAAACGGCTGATCATCCCGTTGCTCACCATAACCCGGTCGGGTGCCGCACCGGCGATCAACCCCTCGCGATCCAGCAAGTCCAGCACCTTCTGGATGGCCTGCTCTTCGGAGGCGATGATACTGAAGGCGCGTTTCCGCTCCCCTTTGCTGTCATACCAAAACGCGGTGGTGCTGGGGCGCAGGTCCGCGGGGTCTTTCAAATCCACCCGCTCAGTGACGTTGCGCTCCGGCTGGTGGCGCAAACAGAGGTATTGATAAGGCCCGTCCGGGGAGCTGGTGAATTCCACCCGCTGCACCTCTTCCAACTGCCCGCGCAGCTCCGGCGGGATCAGCGCCAGGTCGTCGCCGGTGGTGGGGGAGAACGCCTCGAAGAGCGCCCAGTCCGGATATTCCAACTCCTCTGCCACTAAATGGAATTTCAGCGAAGCCACTTCCGTATCCGTGGTCGCCAGGGGCGGCAGCCCGAACTGCTCCACCCGCTGTTTCAGGGTCTCGTAATTGGTGGTCTCCCCGTTGTGCGTTAACGCGGTGTGCAGCTTGCCGAAGGGGTGGGCGTTCATCTGTTCCACAATGGAGCCGGTGGCCAGGCGCACGTGGATGATGTTATTCGGCGCGGCGGGAGTTTCCCAGGGAATTTCCCGCCCGGCGGTTTTCCATACCGCAAAATTCTTTCCGCAGGACATCACCGCGGCGATCTTGCGGGTACGCTGGCGGTATTTCTCTTCAAAATCGGTGTAGTGATACTTCCGGGCAAAATCGCGCAGCAGTTCTAAATATTTTTTGCCGTATTGATCGAGATGATGCTCGGATAGAGGATCCTTTTCCCCCGGGGCGGGGAAAAGGCCGTTGGCGGATTTATTCGCTAACAGGAACGTTTCCCAATCCTCCGGCTGCGCCTCGTAGGTGTAGAGAACCTGGGTGAGCAACACCGAATGATTGAAGACGAACATATCTTCGGCTTTGCGCAGAAATTCGGGATGTTGCCGGTAATTCGCCCGGCTGACCGCGGGGAAATACTCCCGGATATAGAGGAAGCGCGGGGCGATCAACAGTTCCTGCTCGATAAAGCGGTCGCGCACCTCTTCTTTCACGCGCACGAAGAAGCGGAAAACGTCCCCCGGATCGGTGTTGGGATTGCCGAATTCCCGGTAATCGCGCTCCTGGCCGTGGGCGTCATTTTTGTAGCTTTCCCGGATGGCGGGCAGGCCGGTCTCCCCGTAAAAATCGAAATAGCCATCCAGGAATACCTCCTTGATTTTCTCCGCCAGGCGGTAGCGGTATTCCAACAGCTTTTGGCGGGCCTCGCGGCGACAGGCAGGGATGCCTGTCGCACTGTCGCAACGCAGTTCTTCTTCCACTTCTAATTGCAGCCGCCCCTTCACCATTACCCGGAAGGCGTAATGGTGGGGATGATCCGGGAAACAAAGGGTTTTGCCCACCCCCACCCCGTCCATTCCGCGGTTTTTCATGGCGTGCAGGGCTTCGTCGAGAATGTAGCTGGGAACCGGATCGCTGCCGATCACCGCCGCCACCCCGCAGTTGGTCTGCCCCAGCGCGTGGGCGGGTTCCGGTTCGATCACCCCGCCGTCTATGCCGGGGTGGCGGGAGTGCTCCCGGCGCTGGCGGATGCGGAAATCCACCCGCTCCTTCAAGCCGATCCACTGGATTTTATCGAAGCGCCCGCGCAGCTCCCGGATGTCTCTTAAGCCCAGCCCGGCCAGGGCGCGGATCACCTGCATTTGCATGATGATGAAGGCGTTGACCATCTGCCGGGAATTAAGCTCCACGTCGCGCAGGTTCTGCATGATCAGGTTGCTGGTAGCGATGCCCCGGGAACAGCCGTCGTGGCAGTTGCGGTTGCGGTCGCAGCCCACCGCCACCAAGGGAGCGGTTCCCCAGATCACCCCGTCCGCGCCTAACGCCACGGCTTTGATCACGTCCTCGTAAGTGCGAATCCCGCCGCTGACGATGAATTTGACGTAATTGCGCAGCCCGTCGCGCACCAGGCGGTCGTGGATCAGGGGAATGGCGTATTCGATGTGCATCCCCATCTGCCCCTTGATGATGTTGGGCGAAGCCCCGGTGCCGCCCCGGGGACCGTCTAACCAGACCTCGATCTTCATCCCGTACTTCCGGGCATACTCCGCTAATTCATCCGCGTTTTGCACCGCTTCGTCAAACCCGGGAGAAACCTGTTCCCTGCCCCTGCTCCCTGCCACTTGCATTTTCACCACCGCCTCGGTATTATCCCGGGCGATGCGCGCCAGCCCTGCGGCGATGAATTCGATGTCCACCGAAGGCGAAACTTTCACCGACACCACCGCTTCCGGGTTGATCATCCGCACCATGTCGATGAACGCCTTCACGTCCTCGATGGAGTAGCAGTTGTGGAACGGGAAGGGCGAGATCACGCTGGTGTAGGAATAACTGATGATCTCCTCGCACAGCCGCAGCACCTGCTCGAACTCGATGGGGTCGATCTGCCGCGCCGCGTTCAAATCGTACGCTTTCTGCTGGATCAGCCAGAGCTGCTCCTTCAATTCCGGGTAGATGGCCTGGTCGTCGTGGGATTTCAGCAGATGCGGATAGGCGCTCCCGGCGGTCTCTTTCAGGGGATGCTCGGCGTTCTTCTCGATGCGCTCGATGCGTTCGATCAGGCTGCGCAGTTTGGCGGTTTCTAACTTCTCCAGCCCCTGGATGCCGCGCAGATAGGAGACCAGCCGGTTCACCTTTCCGGCTAAAATGTGCCCCCCGATGCCCATTTTGGCCCCCTGGCTGTAGGCGATCACCACCCGCCGCGCCTTCTTGATGGTCTCTTTGGTGACCCCGAAGAGGCCGGTCTTCAGTTCCGTGGAGACGAAGGGTTCGTCTTCCGCGCTGACCACTTCGTAGAACAGGAACGGCTGCAATTCCGGGTAAGCGGTCAAAATTTTGAAAATGCCGGGATGTTTTTGTGGAGCGATCCCGTTTTCGCTCAAAATAGACTTGATCTGTTGGGCGGTGTAGTGGGTATCATGCTTGAAAAACCCTTTGATCAACTGAATATCCGGCTCGCTGAAGAAGATCGGCTCGCCCTTGCGATTGAGGAAAAAGCAGGTGGGATAGCCGCCTTCCCCGGTATCGTACTGGATGCCCAATTCCCGCGCCGCGATTACGTGGGCGCGCCAGGTGTCCAGCCCGATGGAACCCACGGATTTGCCCCCGAACATCCACGGCGCTTGCAGCACCAGACCCTTGTCTAACGGCAGGGCGGTGGAGATTTTATCTAATTCCGCGCCGGGGATGATATCCGGGTCGCGCTGGTAGAGGATTTTCATCACGTCGAAGCCGTCGCCCAACAGGCCGATGCTCTTCACGTTTTTGAGGTAGAACATCTGCTCGTCGCCGGCGGCCATGCGCCCCAAAGTCTGGATCAGGTTGCCGGGCCAGACGTGGTCGCGCTGGTAAACGGTCTGGTTGGTTCCGCCTAACTCATAAAAATGATGCGGCGATTTCAACCGTTTCACCCGTTTTTTCAATTCGCTATAGCCGGGTGAAGCGCCGGCCGGCAGCGGCTCTTCTGCCAGCAGCTTTTTATTGAGCGTTTCGGTAACGCCGACCTTCTCTTCTTTTTCAAAAATATGTTTCTGGATGCGCTCTTCCAATTCATAGAAATCGATCAGGCGGCCTTCTTCCCCCACGGTTTTTTTGATGTCTTTGAACCCCGCCGCGCCCAGCACTTCCAAGATTTGCACCTTGCGGGAATCCATCTGGTGATTCAGACGCTTCACCGCCCATTCCACGTCGAGGTTCACCAGGATGTCCGTGGTCGCTTTGTTCTCGCGCATGGCTTTGTAGGTGTATGGGTCTAACGCCAGCATCGCCGCGAAGTCGATCAGGGTCGCTTCCGCCCCGCGCTGGATGGTCTTCTGGCTGTCCGAGGCCAGCCGGATGCCCCCGGAGGCGATCAGGGCAACCTGGTGCCGCCGGCCGCTGGAGAGCAGGTAGTGGTGAATCGCCCGCACCGCCTGGGAGGTCACGAAATACTCATCCTTGTTGCGCTCCCCGTGGATGTGGATGACGTCTAACTCCAGGGACATGAATTCTTCTACCTTTTTGCGCAGTTCCGGGAGCAGCTCCCCGGCCACAATATCGTACTCCGATACTTCTAAGTAGCCGCACAAGAGCGGGGATACCGCGTGCAGCGCCTTTGCGGATTCCTGGATGAATTGCACGGTGCGCGCCATTTCCCGGTGCGGCTCGATCTCGAACATGGGCATGCGCCAGAGGTCGATCAGCAACTCCCGCTTCACGTTGGGATTCACCCGCAGCCGGTCGATGATCTCCAAATCCACCCGGGGAACCACCACCGCGGGAAGCTGCGCGTAATTTCCTTCCTGTAGGAAGAAATCGTAATGCTCTAAAATGCGGCTCAGATCGATCACCGTTAGCGTGCGATGTTTCTCCGCCACTTTGATGAAGGCCAACTCCAGCCGCCCGTTGCTGTCTAAGGGAACCGCGTTATAGAGGATCGGCGACATTAATTTGATTTTCGGGAAGGGCGGGTTGTGGAGGTTTTCTTCCGCGTCGAATTTGCAGTAGCGGTGGCGTTTGCCTAACTGCACCGACAGCTCCTCGTCCGGGTCGCCCTCGTGCAGGCGGTTCTGCGCCGGGCCTACGATGTGGAAATGGGAGAAGCGCTCCGCGTCGAAGCCGATCCCCATGTGGCGGTCGCCCTGGCCCATCCCGGACACGGGAATCTGCCCGGTGGAGGCTTCCTTGTCGATCTCCATCAAAATTTCTTCGGTGACGTATTTATCCGCCATCTCGGTAAGCTGCGGGGAGCGCTGGATGGTGGTGGTGTCGCGCAGGAACAATTTTTCGCTCTCCCAGAAGCGCTTTTCATCCAGATCCACGGCGTTGTTGATCAGGTTCTGCACGAAGTCGCGCTCGGTTTGTACCGCCTTGTTCTGCGGGCAGAAGTTGATGCAGGCGTTGCACAGGGCGCAGTTCTCGTCGATCAGTTGGGGAATTTCCCGGGGATTGCCCCGCCGCGCCCCGTAGATGCAGGCGTTCTCGTGGGCGCACATCCCGCAGTGAATGCAGGTCTCCGGGTCGATGAACAGTTTGGAGTAAGCGTAACCGCGCTGGTATTTGATATTCAGCCCGTGCTCTAAGTGGGAGCGATCCTCTTTCTGCTCCGCCAGGGTGTGCTCCTTGTAGAGCGGGCTTTCTTTCATCACCTGCCACATGCGGTCGATGAATTCTTTTTTCTCTTCCTGGTTCAGCCCCAGGGCAACCCGGAAAGCGGGGTTGCTTTCCACTAAATCGAACATGTCGGTGAGGGGGATGTCCGTGGGGCAAACCCGGGTGCAGTTGTCGCAGCGGGTGCAGACTAAGAAGCCCAACGCCTCTTCCTGGCTGATTTTCTCGCCGCGGGCCAGGCGGTTGGCGGTTTTGCGCCGGGTAATCGGGGTGGCCACGCCCAGGAGGCCGAACACGTCGCTGGTGGGGCAGACCCGCTCGCAACTATCGCACTCCGCGCAGGCGCTGTTGATGGCCAGCAGGGGATGGCGCTTCACTTCGATTTTAGGCGGCACCACCGCGGGGAAGATGGTTTTGTTGGCGCGCCAGAGCAGCAGTCCCGGGGAGAACCGCGCGGCAGGGTGACCGTTGCCGTTGCCGCGCTTTTCCCAGCCCTTGTGCAATAATCCCACCCCCATTTTCAGGGGAATCGCGGATTTTTGGAACAGGCGCAGGGCTAATTTACGCCCCACGGGGTTTATGAATTTGCCCTGGTTGAGCAAACCGCCCGGATCCATTTCCTTTTTCAGTTGGGTGAGCGCGGCGATGCGTTCCGCCTGCCCGTTCAGCGACAATTGTCTGAAGAAAGGCAGGTTCCAGATGCCGGTTCCGTAGGGCCGCCCCCCGAAAAAGAGCGAGGTCTGGGTCATAAACGGCACCAGCCCCAGGTACACCTTGTGGCGGGTTGTGGAAGTATCCGCCAATAGAATCGACTGGATCAGAATTTCTCCGCTGCTAAGGAAATGGCCTTCGGTTTTTACGGGGTTATCGGTCCAGTTGGTAATGGCCGACTGCACGAAGGTCATATACTCCGGGAATTTATCCAGCGGCAGGATGGTTTCGCTCACTAACATGGAAGGCCCGCGCGATTTCATTTCCACCGGGGCGTAGCGGTGCTTCCAGAGCTTGTGCGCCAGGCTGACCGGCAGGCGGCGGAAAGTCAGCTCCCGGTAGCGGCTGGTTCCCTCGTCTTTGGCGTTGAAGGGCGAATATTTAAGGCATTTTTGATAATCCCCCCGGGCGTCGAATTCCATCACGATCACGTGCTCCAGGTCGCGCATGGCCTCGGCTATTTCCATGTCGCGGCGCACCCGGGCGATGCGCAGGTCATCGCCGGCCTCCAGGGCTTCTCGCTGCTCCGCTTCGTTCTTGTCCTTCTGAATCTCGTAAGTGGTGCGGAGGTAGTTTTTATCGAAATAGATGATCGAAGTGGGGGTAAGTTCCCACTCCCGCAGCATGCGCACGAAGGCGCGGGTATCTTCCGCGCTGGAAAATGAGAAAGCGTAAGGTTTGGAGACGTAGCTCTCCCGCTTCACTTTCAGCACCACCCCGGCGACGATGCCGATCTGCCCTTCGCTGTCGAAGACCTGCTGAAACATCTCATGATTCGGCGTCAAGGTAACCCATTTCCCATCGGGGCGGAGCAGGAAGATTGCCTCCACGGAATTCTTCACTGTCCCGTATTTGTACGCCCCGATGCCTAACCCGCCGGTAACCACCCAGCCGCAGATCGTGCCCGAATTAGGGTTCGTAATTTCCTGGCGCAGGGCAAAGCCATATTTTTTGAGATATTGCCGCATATCCGCGAACAACACTCCCGGCCCGGCGGTGAGGCGCTGTTTTTCTTTATCCAAATCATGGAAATCTAAGTAGGAAAGGTCTAACACAATCTCATTGTTCAGCGGGATTACCCCGCCGAAAGGCCAGCTTCCCGCCCCCCGCACGGTGTAGTGGATTTTTTCCCGGTAAGCGAATTGCACAAATTTTTGCAAATCCTCCAACCCGCCCGGCCGCACCACAAAACGGCATTTCAGGTTCAGCAGCCGCTTCTTCAATCCCTCCGGCACGACCGCGGTGCCGCTGTCACTGTGATAAATATCCCGCTGTACCTCCGAGAGGGAGAAGATCATGGTCCCCTCGCTCAGCAGCGGGCGCAGTTTTTGGTACAGGGCGTCGCTGGAGAGGGCGTTGCCGGGATTTTTCCCGTCGCGGTATTTCTCGAATAACAGATCGAGGGCATTTTTCTGGGCTTTTACCCGTTTCTCTGCGGAAGATTCTTTCAAAAACTGCAATTCCGTACCAAACTCAGCGTTGCGCATAGGGGCCTTTCTATCCCGATGGTGAAATTTGCTATTTCCGGATGCCGGATTCCCTGAATGTCAGCATCTTTCGACGCCAACAAAAATGGCCGGCAATCTTCATAAGCTATTAAATAGCGGGAACGTTTTTCCCTGATAAAAATCACAAATTTACCATGCGAATCTAAAACTGCAAAGCGGGAAATTTTTCTGGCAGGCCGGATGGGCGTCCGGGTGGAAGACCATTTGCCGGGAGGGAAACGGATTTGCTTTAGCAAAAAAACCATGCCGGGACGGCAGGCATTGTAGGAGATCCGCTTCGGTGCGGCAATGAATAGCGGGTTGAAAATGCGCTTCAACCCTCCGACTATCCAATCAATACATTGCTCCACTCCCTCACCCCGAAATACTGCTACTTATTCAGTCAATGATACATTATCGAGTACCGCCAGGCTCTCTACGTGGTAGGTCTGGGGAAACATATCAAAGGGAAAAATCTCTTTGCAGCGGTATCCGGCCTGGTCGAAAACCTCCAAATCCCGAACCAGGGTTTTGGGATTGCAGGAGAGGTACACCACCGTGCGCGGCCCGGCGGCGCAAATTTCCCGGATCAATGTTTCCTCGATTCCCTTGCGGGGCGGATCGGTGATGATCACTGCCGGTTGTAAGCCGCCTTCCCGCAATTCGCGGAATTTCTGCCGCGCGTCCCCGCTGTAAAATTCCGCGTTGCCGGCGTTGTTTTCGGCGGCGTTTTGCAGCGCCGCGGAAACCGCGCCGGGGTTCGACTCGATGCCGATCACCTGCCTCACCTTATCTGCCAGGTGCAGGGCGATGGTCCCTACTCCGCAGAAAAGATCCAACAGGATGTCCCCGGGCTGAAGCCCGGCAATCTGCGCAAGTTTGTCTAACAGCCGCACCATTTGCACCGAGTTGACCTGGAAAAAAGTGTGGGGGTAAACCCGGTAACGCCGCCGCCCCAGGCGTTCTTCGATGTACGGCTCCCCCCAGGCGGTAATATTTTGCTCTCCCAAGATCAAGTTAGTTTTTTCGCTATTCAGATTGATCTGCACCCCGTGGAGGGAAGGCAAACCCGCCTTCAGCTCCCGGAGCAGTTCCGGCAGGTGGGGAACTTCTTTGGCGGTCGCCACCAATACCACCATCAATTGGTGGGTGAAGATGCCTTTGCGGATCACCGCGTGGCGAAGGATGCCTTCGTGGCGGGTTTCATCATATATCGAAATACGGAAGCGGTTGGCCCAGTCGCGGATGATCTGCAAAGCGCGGTTGGCGTCGCGGCTCTCCACCAGGCACTGCTCAATGGGTATCACTTCATGGGTGCCGGAGCGGAACAGGCCGAACATCGCTTCCCCTTGCAGCCCGCCGGGTTGCAAGGGGGGCATAAGCTGAAAAGGCATTTGGGTTTTGTTGCGATAGTAAAATGGTTCCGGCATCCCTTCCACCGGCTGAACAATGATGTGTTTCAATGCCGGGTATGCCAGCAACAATCGTTGAACCTGCTGCTGTTTGAAAAGAAGCTGGCGGGAATATTCCAAATGTTGAAGCTGGCAGCCGCCGCATTCTGCAAAATAGGGGCAGGGCGCTTCCCGCCGGTGCGGGGAAGGCTGCAAAATTCTCAGCAGGCGGATGCGGTCTTTGCGCGGGCGCTCCCGGTGGTATTCGATCAATACTTCCTCTCCCGGAAGGGTTTTTTCCAGGTTGATTTTGAGCTTTTTATAAAACGCAACCCCTTCGCCGGCCTCGTTCAGATCTTCGATCTTGACCTGGAGCTTATTTTTTCCGGGGGGATACCTTTTGTCCGCCGGAGAGGGTTGAAATTTTTTGAGAGAGGCCATGATTTTTGCTTTCTATGCCAATCACAGTTGAAGAAATTTGCTTGTGGGCATTTTCTTTTAACAATCCGGAAGAAAAATTTCTCACCCCAACCGGATTCGCGGGTCCACCCGGCTGTAGAGCAAATCCACCAGCAAATTGATCCCGATGTAGGTAAGGGCAATAACCAGGATAGCGCCCTGCACCAACGGGTAATCCCGCCCGCGGATGGCGTTGATCAGCAAGCTGCCCAGCCCGGGGTAGGAGAACACTTTCTCGGTGATGATCACCCCGCCGAACAGCGCCCCTAATTGCAGCCCCACGATGGTAATCACCGGGATCATGACATTTTTAAGCGCGTGTTTCCAGACCACCCGCCCTCGCCCCAGCCCTTTGGCAAAGGCGGTGCGGATGTAATCCTGGTTCATCACTTCGATCATGGAGGAGCGGATCATGCGGATGGTAATCGCGGAAAGCCCGAATCCTAAGGTCAGTGAGGGCAAAACCAGGTGCTTCCAACTGCCCATCCCGGTAACCGGCAGCCAGTGCAGCTGCACCGCAAAAACCAGGATCAGCAGCGGGCCCAGCCAGAACACCGGCATACTGATGCCTAAGATGGAAAATCCCAGGGAGAGGTAATCCACTGCGGTGCGCTGGCGCAGGGCGGAAAAAATCCCCAGCGGGAAAGCAATCACCAGCGAAACCAGCACCGCGCACACCGCCAGCAGCGCGGTATTGGGAAAACGCTCCATGATTAAATCGAACACCGGCTGGCGCTGGTAAATGGATTCGCCTAAGTTGCCGCGGAAGAGGTTGGCCCAGAAATGGTAGTATTGAACTCCCAGGGGCCGGTCAAGCCCCAGGCGGGTGCGCAGCGCTTCGATATCCGCGGGGTTGGCGTTTTCCGAGAGCATCAACGCCGCCGGGTCGCCGGGAATAAGATGGATAATCAGGAATACCGCAGTTACCACCCCGAAGATGACCGGCAACAGGGTCAACAATCGCCGTTTCAAATATTGCCGCATGTTTCGCACGCCTTTTGGTTATACCAGTGGCTCAAAAACACATTTTTCAACAACACTCGAACGCCATTTTTAAATTAGCGGCAAAAATTAGCTATTGCAATCCCCGCGATAGAAATGTACACTATTTCCCCTACCCATCACCAAAGGAGGGCTTTATGCAAACCGGGCGCATCAAAATGTATGATTCCTTGAAAGGGTTCGGTTTCATCATCACCGATGAGGATGAAGACTTGTATTTCTCCCGCCAGGATATCCACCCCAGATCCAAAAACACGCCACTCCGGGAGGGATTAAAAGTGAGTTTTGACCTGAAACGGGAGATGAAAGGCGACCGGGCGGTGAATATCCGGGTTGTCGAATAGTGAGGGAAGATAGTTGTTTAGTGTTCTGGTGTTATCGTGTTTTGGTATGTTGGCCTTTAAGGTTTTGTTCGTGATTGCGGAAATGGCCGGAGATTCCAAAACACTAAAACACTGAACACCTGAACCCTCTAACCCCGGGGCAGAATGAATCTCCAAAGTATAAACCGCGAAGTGATCCAATGTCGCAAATGCCCGCGCCTGGTGGAATGGCGGGGAAAAATTGCCGCCGAAAAAACCCGCCGTTTTGCAGATTGGGATTACTGGGGCAAACCGGTGCCCGGCTTCGGTGATGCGCGTGCCCGGCTGCTGATCATCGGGCTGGCCCCCGCGGCGCACGGGGCCAACCGCACCGGGCGCATGTTCACCGGGGACCGCAGCGGGGACTGGCTCTACCGGGCGCTCCACAAAGCGGGCTTTGCCAATCAGCCGGCCTCCGAGAGCCGGGAGGACGGCCTGCAACTGCGCGATTGCTATATCACCGCGCTGTGCCGCTGCGCCCCGCCGGGCAATAAACCCGCGCCGGAAGAATTCGCCAACTGCGCCCCCTACCTGGCCGCGGAAATGGATCATTTCCTGCAACATTGGAATTCCCTTCCCGGGGGAAAAGCGATCCTGTGTTTAGGCCAATTATCGTTTCGCCATTCCTTAGAAATGTTGGAACGCAAAGAACTGGGCCCCTTCAAACCGCGGCCTCAATTCCGGCACGGGGCGGAAGTGCTGCTAAGCGGGCAATTTCGGCTGTTCGCCTCTTTCCACCCCAGCCAGCAGAATACCTTTACCGGGAAGCTGACCGGGGAGATGTGGGAGGGGGTATTTCGGCGAATTCGGGAATGGATTGGGAGGTGAAAACGTTTCCTTCACCGGCGCGCGCTCAGGTCGATCCGGAAGCCGGCGCTCCATCCGAGCTCACTTTCCGCTTTGCGACAGGAGACGGCGTCATCACTCTCCGCAATGTTATAGACACCCGGCTTTCCCCCTGGTGAACATGCGCCCTCAAAAAACTTCTTGAAAACCTGGTGTCTTGATGGCTTTGTGGCAGAAATTTTGATTTTTTAGAAAATCTCTAAGCTGCGCCATTGATGAGCGCCGAGGCCCTGTCTCGCCTCAGGTAGCGGGGAAATTTTAGAAAAACAGCCTCAGCCCGCCCACCAGGCCGTCGATTTTGGCCCCTCCCGCAGACCAATACTGATAACCGGCAAATACCGCAAAGCGGTACAGGTGAAAGTTGAGGGAACCGAAAAATTCCGGCAGGTAAGTTCCGTTGATGAACCCGCCGCTGTAGTTCAGCGTAACGCTGACCGGCGGGGCGGGATATACCTCGGTTCCTATGTTGAAGGCAAACCCGTTGTAGGTTTCGTCCCCCTGCAATCCTTTCAATCCCAATCCCCACCAGAAAGCCCAGCGCTCCAGGCGCAGGCGGTTATAATTGATGAAGATATTGTAGATTTTCAGGTGGTCTTCCCGGGTGGAGAGTTTTTCGGTCAAATCGGTAAAGTGCACTTCCGCGCTGGCAAAGGTAAGGGGAGAAAATCGCGCCCGCACCGCGTAACCGGTCAAATTTTCCTCATCATAAAAATAGTGGCCGGAAATATTCACGGAGAAGTTTTTCCCGATCGTTTGGGAAAACAAACCCTCTTCGGGATTGGCGTAGGGATAATCGGAAAAATAGCAGTTCCGGTATGAGCCTCCGTAGAGCAGGCTGTCCTCGTTCGGGAAAATGATGAATACTCCCAGGGCGGCGCGACCGGTTAACTCCAGGGCGAGGTTGGCGAAGAAATTGCCCTCCGAGTCGCCGTCATCCGAATCGTCGCCGGAATCGCTTTCTTCCTCATCGGAATCTTTATCCTTGCTCACTTCCTTTTCCAGGGAACCGATTTTGCCTTTTTCTTTATCTTCCTGGGCAAACAGGGGCGAGCCGCAAAGCAGGAGCAGGGCCGCCGACAACGTTACTATGAAAAGTATTCGATGGTTCATACCTTCTCCGGGCAAAAGCTTTTTTAAGCACGGTTTTTATACGATGCGAACGGGACAAAGATTTGAGGGAGAATAAAATTTTGTAAGACCAGGCAGCCGGAGAATTTTTTCAAAACCGGGTAAGTTTTGGGCTTTCGTTTAACATTGTTACCATAACACGATCTATTTTCTCCCTGATTTCGTGAAAAAAATTTTTATCATGCAACTTTATCCTAAAGTGATTGTACTTTAGATGCCCAAATCGAAACCCTTAGAGCGCCGCAGGCTGAGCGGCGCCGGCGGAGACAGGCTATTGAAGCGTTATGAATGCTGCCCGAAGTTGCTAATTCCCGGTTCCTATGCCGGAATTCTCATCATCGCAAATCTCTTTTTCATACCTTCTCAAAACCTGCCCCAAAACTCACGTGCAAAATAAATTTTGCACTCCCTCACCATTAAACACAGGAGATCTTATGAAATTTCACGCCGCAATAATTGCTATGCTTACGTTGTTTTTAACCGGCTTGCTTTTCGCGCAGCAGGAGGAAGCGCGACTGCTGCGGTTTCCCACCACCAACGGAGAGCAGATCGTGTTCTCTTACGCCGGAGACCTTTACTCCGTGCCCATGGCCGGGGGAGTCGCCCGGCGGCTGACCGGCGATACGGGTTATGAGATGTTCCCGCGTTTTTCCCCGGACGGCAAGTGGCTGGCCTTTACCGGGCAGTATGACGGCAACACCGAAGTGTACCTGATGCCCGCGGAAGGCGGGGCGCCGAAACGCCTCACTTTTACCGCCACCTTAAGCCGCGACGATGTTTCCGACCGCATGGGTCCCAACAATATCGTGATGGCCTGGAAAAACCAGGGCAACGAGATCGTGTTCCGCTCCCGTATGAAATCTTTCAACGATTTCACCGGGCAGCTCTATTCCGTCTCCGTTGAAGGCGAAATGCCCCGGCAACTGCCGCTGCCCCGGGGCGGGTTCTGCTCTTTCTCCCCGGACGACAGCAAAATGGCCTACAACCGGGTGTTCCGGGAATTCCGCACCTGGAAACGCTACCGCGGCGGCATGGCCGATGACGTCTGGGTGTTCGATTTCAAGACCGGGCAACTGGAGAATATTACCAACGACCCGGCGCAGGACATTATCCCGATGTGGGCGGGGAATAAGATTTACTTCCTCTCCGACCGCGACAAACGCATGAACCTTTACTCCTACGATCTTACCAGCAAAGAAATCAAACAACACACCAGCTTCAGCGATTTCGACATCAAATTCCCGTCCCTCGGCAAAGGGGCAATCGTGTTCGAGAACGCCGGGTATATTTACCGCTTTGACCTGGCCGCGGAAACCGCCGCCAAAGTGCCTATTTCGATCAAAGAAGATTTCAGCGCCGGGCGCGGCGGGTTGGAAAACGTAAGCAAAAACGTCACCAACTATGAAATCTCCCCGGACGGCAAGCGCGCCCTGTTCGGGGCCCGCGGGGAGGTCTTTACCGTTCCCGCGGAACACGGGCCTACCCGCAATTTGACCAATACCTCCGGGGTGCACGAGCGCAACTCCAAGTGGTCGCCGGACGGCAAGTGGATCGCGTTCCTCTCCGACAAATCCGGCGAAAACGAAATCTATATCGTTGCCCAGGACGGCCGGGGCGAGCCGGTGCAGATCACCAAAGGCGCGGATACCTATTATTACCAGCCTTACTGGTCGCCGGACAGCAAAAAACTACTCTGGAGCGACAAAAAGCTGCGCCTGCGCTACGTTGACATCGATACCAAACAGATTACCGAGGTAGCGAAGGCCACGGCCTGGGAATTCGACGACTACGCCTGGTCGCCGGACAGCAAATGGATCGCCTACGCGAAATATGAAGAAGAAACCATGCAGAAGATTTACCTCTACTCGGTCGATCAAAAACAGACCGTGGAGGTCACCGACGGATGGTATGATTCCGCTTCCCCGGCGTTCAGCGCGGACGGGAAATACCTTTTGTTTGTTTCTAACCGCGACTTCACCCCCATTTACGGCTGGACGGAATGGAACCACATCTACCAGGATATGGAGCGGGTGTACCTGATCACCCTGTCCAAAGAGGTGGAATCACCCTTCAAACCGAAAAGCGATGAGGTGGAAATTAAAAAGGATGAGGGGGAAGGGGTAAAGGATAAAGACAAAGAGAAAAAGGGGAAAGATGCGGAAGCAGAAAAGAAAGAGGAAAAGAAAGCCGTGGCGGTGAAAGTGGATACCGACGGCCTGAAAGACCGCATCATTGCGCTGCCGGTTTCCGCGTCCAACTACCGCAATATTTCCTGCCTGGAAGATAACGTGTATTACATCCGCCAGGGCAGCAAGGATGAAAAACCGCTACTGTTCCTGTACGATTTGAAGAAGCAAAAAGAAACCGAGTTAGGGCAGATCGACGGCTATGAGATTTCCGCGAACGGGAAGAAGATGCTGGTGGGCCAGGGCGGTTCCTACGCCATCATCGACCTGCCCAAAGGCAAGATCGAGATGAAGGACAAGCTCAACCTCTCCGGTATGGAAATGCGTTTAGACCGCCACGCGGAGTGGAACCAGATATTCAACGAGACCTGGCGGCAGATGCGCGACTTTTTCTACGCCCCCAACATGCACGGGTTGGATTGGGCGGCGGTGCGCCAGCAGTACCAGCCGCTGGTGAAGCACGTGAATCACCGCAACGATTTGACCTACATCATCGGGGAGATGATCGGCGAGATAAACGTGGGGCACGCCTACGTGGGCGGGGGCGAGCGCCCGGAAGCGAAGCGCATTCAAATGGGCTTGTTAGGAGCGGAACTGGAGCGCGACGCCGCCTCAAAATACTATCGCATCAAGAAAATCCTGAAAGGAGAAAACTGGGATAAAGGCCGCCGTTCCCCCCTTACCGAGGTGGGCGTGAACGTGAAGGAAGGCGATTACATTCTGGCGGTAAACGGCCAGCCCACTAACCTGATGGGCAATATTTACGAAGCGCTGATCAATACCGCGGATAAGCAAGTGGCGCTGAAAGTCAATTCCCAACCCTCCGAAACGGGCAGCCGGGAAGTGACCGTTATCCCCACCAGGGACGAATCGGACCTCTATTACTACCAGTGGGTGCAGGGGAATATCGAGAAGGTCAGCAAGGCGACCAACGGCAAGGCCGGCTACGTTCACATTCCCAACATGGGGGTTGACGGGCTGAACGAGTTCATCAAGCACTTTTATCCCCAGTTGCGCAAGAAGGCGCTGATCATCGACGTGCGCGGCAACGGGGGCGGCAACGTTTCTCCCCAGATCATCGAACGGCTGCGGCGGGAAATCGTTATGGTGGACATGGCGCGGAACGCGGCCCCCTCTCCGGATCCCGGCACGGCGTTCCTGGGTCCCATGGCCTGCCTGTTGGATGAATTTTCCGCTTCCGACGGAGATATTTTCCCCTATCGCTTCAAAAAGTATAACATGGGCAAGCTGATCGGCAAGCGCAGTTGGGGCGGCACCGTGGGAATTCGCGGCAGCCTGCCGCTGTTAGACGGTGGATTTCTGAATAAACCGGAGTTTGCTTCTTACGACGTCGCCGGCAAGCAGTGGGTAATCGAAGGCTACGGGGTGGACCCGGACATTTGGGTGGATAACGATCCCGCCAAAGAGTTCGCCGGGGAAGACCAGCAGCTCAATAAAGCGATTGAAGTGATCTTAGAAGAGCTGAAAACCAAGGAACAAACCCTCCCGGCGATTCCGCCGTTCCCGGATAAGAAGTGATTTCCGCAAACGCCAAGGTTTTCTTCTCTAAAAAACAAAAGGCAGGCCAAACGGCCTGCCTTTTGTTTTTATAGAAACGATGCGCCGCAACAGGGGCGACGATGTTTTCGTGTTATAATGTTTCGGAATCCTCGCACTCGAACGCCATAACACTCAGGAAACCTGCGGGTCCCCGGTCATTCCTGGCGCTTCTTCCCTGGTTTTGCGGCGGGAGAATTTCTTCGCCAGGTTGGGCACCAGGTCGCTGGTCATGTCGTACATCAACGGAACCGCGATCAGGGTGAGGGCGGTGGCAAACAGCAACCCGAAGATGACCACCACGCCCATGCCGCTCCACCACTGGGAGCTCTCCGCCCCCAATTGGATAAACTTGCTGAAATCGCCTTTAAACAAGCCGATGAAGTCGATGTTGATGCCCACGGTCAGGGGAACCAGCCCTAAGATAGTCGTTATGGCGGTGAGCAGTACCGGGCGCATACGGGTTTTCCCGGCCTCGATGATGGCGTCGCGCTTGGGCAGGCCGCGGGAGCGCAGTTTCTGGATGTAGTCGATCAACACGATGGCGTTGTTCACCACCACCCCGGCGAGGGAAATCACCCCGATCCCGGTCATAATGATCCCGAAAGGCTTGAAGCTGATCAGCAGCCCGGCGAATGCCCCGAAGAGGGAGAGGATCACCGTAAACATAATCACGAAGGGCAGGGTAACGGAATTGAACTGCATCACCAGCACGAAGAAAATCAACAGAATGGCCACCATAAACGCGCGCATCAAAAAGTCCGCCGCTTTCTGCTGCTCCTGGTCCTGCCCGGCAAAACTGAGGCTGTATCCCTGGGGCAGGGAAAAATCTTCCAACCGCTCTTTGCAATCCGCTAGCACTTCCGCAGAGGTGCGCCCGATCGCGTCCGCGGTAATGGTTACCACCCGGTCACCCTCCACGTGGTTGATTTTGCTCAGGCCGGAGGTAAAATCCACCGCTGCGAAATTGGCCAGGGGATAGTGCACCCCTTCGTGAAAGACGGTTAGGTTCAGCAAATCGTTATAGCTCTTGCGGTAATCCTTGCTGAACCGCACCGTAATGTCATATTCATCGGTTCCCACCCGGTATTCGGAGGCCTCGGTGCCGTTTATCGCGGTGCGAATGGTGCCGGCGACCATGGCGGTATTGAGGCCGAACAGGGCCGCTTTTTCGCGGTCGATGCGGATGCGCACTTCCGGCTTTCCTTTTTCATAGTCGCTTTTCAGCTTGGCAATGCCGGGAACGTCTTTGATCTGCTTGATGATCCGCTCGGAAACTTCCGAGAGAGCCGCAAAGTTTTCTCCTTTGATCTGGATTTCCACCGCTTTCCCGGTAGGCGGCCCTTCGTCGGGCTTGCTCAGGTCGATCCGCGCCCCGGGAATGCCCTGGAGTTTCTGTTCCACCTGCTCCATGGTGAGATAGGAGTTTTGTTCCCGTTCGTATTTCTTCTTCAGATCTATGGTCACCATGGATTTGTGAGAGGAGCCGCCGCTGGAACCGAAATCGAACATATTGGCGGAGCTTCCCACGTCGACCACGTAGTTTTTCAAATCCGGGGTATCCTGGATGCGCTGCTCCACTTCTTTCACGATCTGGTCGGAGGCCTCCAGGCGGGTTCCCAGGGGCGCTTCCACTTCCACGTAGATCTGGTTGGGTTGGCCGGCCGGGAAAAATTCCACCCCGTGGTTGGCGATCCCGTAAAAGATCAACATCCCGAAAAATCCTGCCAGCATCAATCCGAAGGATAATTTTCGATGCCGCAGCGCCCAGTTCAGGGAAGGCTCGTAATGGGCGGTCAGCCAGCGCAGCAGGCGGTCGCCCGGCAGGCGGCTCATCTTTTCATCTAATTTCAGGAAACTGGAGGCGATCACCGGGTTGAATACCAGCCCCACCAGCAGGGAGCAGGAAAGGGTGATGATTACCGTAATGGGCAAAAATTTCATGAATTCGCCCACGATGCCCTCCCAGAACAGCATCGGCAGGAAGGCCAGCACCGTGGTAATCGTGGAGGTGGTCACCGCCACCCCCACTTCGCCGGTTCCTTCCGCCGCGGCTTTCATCAAACTTTTTCCCTCCTGGTGATGGCGGTAAATATTTTCGACGATGACGATGGCGTTGTCCACCAACATCCCCAGGGCCAGGATCAGGCTGAAGAGCACCACCATGTTCAAAGTGTAGCCGAGCATGCTGATCACGATAAAAGAAATCAGCATCGAGAAGGGAATGGCGATACTCACCAGCAGCCCGTTCCGCCAGCCCATGAAGAAATAGAGCACCCACATCACTAACAGCAGCCCGGCAATGATGTTGTTTTCCAGGTCGCTGACCATGCTGCGGATATCTTCCGAAAAATCGGTGACCACCACGTAACGGGTGCTGGCGGGAAAATTTTTGCTCTCTTCTTCCAGGATTTTCTTGAGATCATCGATAATGCGGATGATATTTTCCCCGCTGCGTTTTTGCACCGAAAGGGTGACGCTGGGGTTGCCGTTGAGCCGGGAGTAGCTTTCCTGGTCTTTGAATCCGAAATAGACCTCGGCCAGGTCGCGAAGATAAACCGGAGATCCGTTTTTGGTTTTTACGACAATATTGTTGATCTCCTCCACGGATTGGAATTCCCCCGGAACCCGCACGGTCCATTTCAACGCCGAGCTTTCCATGGAGCCACCCGGTATGGTGAGGTTTTCATCCCGGATGGCGTTGATGACGTCGTCCACCCCTAAGTTGTAATATTCCAGCCGGGCCGGGTTCACATTCACTTTTACTTCCCGCGTTAATCCCCCGGAGAGATTCGCTTCCAGCACCCCGGGCACTTCTTCGAATTTGTCTTGCAAATCCTCTGCGATCTTTTTCAGCCGCACCAGGGATTGTTCCCCGGTAATGCTTACCACCATGATAGGGATATTTTCAAAATTGATTTCCTGGATCAGCGGCTCCTCCAGGTCATCGGGAAGATCCGGTTTGGCCTGGTCCACCTTCTCGCGCACTTTTCGCACCGCTTCGTCGATATCCATATCCGGCTCGAATTCCGCCACGACGGTGGTGAAACCCTCGTTGCTGCTTGAGGTAAGCTTTTTGATTTTGGCGATTTCTTTCAGTTTATCTTCAATCGGCTGGGCGATCAGGGTTTCCATATCCGCCGGGGCAACCCCAACGTACGGCACTGCTACAAACACTACCGGCTGCTTGATATCCGGGAAAGATTCTACCGGCAAATTCAGGTAGGAGGTCAGCCCCAGGATGGTCACAATCACCAGGGAGACGAACACGCTGGTTTTTAACGATAATGCAACATTGGTTATTTTCATTTTATCCTCTTTCAGTTATTCACGATTTGCAGCGAGTCCCCGTCGCTCAATTCGTGGTGCCCGACCACCACCAGTTGTTGGCCCGGTTCCAGACCGCTAACCAGCACCCGGTTTTCGTAAACCGCTTCCTTTTCTACATAGATTTTCCTGGCGTGATGGCTATTCGATACAAATACGTACCAACCCTCTTCGGACTGGATCAGGGCATCCAGGGGAATCACCACCCGGTCGCGGTAGCTCTGGCGCAATACCCGAACGTTCGCGATCATGTTCGGAGCCAACTTGCCGCCCTGGTTGGGCACCTGGATTTCGATCTCCACGGTACGATTTTCGGGAGCAACGCTTCCGGAGATAAAACTAATTTTGGCGTCGATCTTCATATCCGGGTAGGCGTCGAAGGTAACTTCCACCGGGGTGCCGATGTTAATATCCCCTAGGAACCGTTCCGCAACCCCGGCGCGGATTTTCATATAATCATTGTCGATAAATTCAAAAATTGGGGTCATGGGATTGGCATAAGCGCCCAAATCGTAGTAACGGTTGTTCACCAATCCCTTCAACGGGGCAGTGATGGACAACTTGCTATAACGCACACTGGCCATTTCGTAGGCGGCATTGGCGGCGTCGAGGGCGTATTTGGCGTTCAGATATTCATTTTCCGAAATGGCGCGCTTCTCGAAAAGCACTTTCTTGCTGCGATGGTCCAATTCCGCTTGCTGCAAAGCAGCCCGGGCCTGGTGGTAGCCGGCTTCCAGCATCTTATTTTCCAGAATCGCCAGGGTATCCCCCGCGGCGGCCCGGCGGCCCTTGTCGATGGGCACCTTTTTCAAGATGCCTCCCTCTTCCACAATAATATTAATGTGGTTGCGGGCGTTTACCGTGCCGGTAACTTGCAAATAGTCCTCGAAGGATTGCGCCTCCAGGGAGATGGTTTTCACCGGAATAACTTTTTCGATTTTTGCCGCCGAGGCTTCCGCGTTTCCCTCGTCGCCGCACTGCATGAACAACAGCGAAGCGAGAATCATCAATACCGCGCCGTAGGGTCTGGCTTGTGCTTTTAAAGTGATCTTCTGCATGGGTTCTCCTTACTCAAAAAAATATGTTTGTTGTCAGGCGTTGGTTGTCCGTTGATGGTTGTCAATCGTCAATGGATGTACTCGCTTATTTATGTTAAAAACCACTTTCCGAAAACGTCCCGGTGGCCAGTTGCCAGTCGAAATAGGCGCTCAGGTAGTCGTAGATGGCGGTCAGGTATTCGATTTGCGCCAGGTCTAAGGCCACCCGGCTGTCTTTCAATTCTACCTGGGTAGAAAGGCCGTTCTCCACCCGGGTTTCGGCGATCTCGAAGGCGCGGCGGGCGGATTGCACCGCTTTTTGGGTGGCCTGGATGCGCTGCATGGCTTCCTTTAAACTCAGTTGAAGGTTTTCCAACTCCACCCGGATATTATCGTTGGCTTCGGCAATCCGGGTAGTTACCCGGTCAACGTCCGCGCTGGCTTTACGCACCTGCGCCAGGCGGCTGCCCCCGGAAAAGATGGGAATTTGCAGGGAAAGCCCCAGGGTGTAATTATCGTTATCCTGTTCCAGCTTGAACTGGTCGGAAACTGCGGCATAAGAGTAGGCAAAAGAACCCTCCAAAGTGGGATAGTACCTGGCCTTCTGGATGCTAACGTTTTTTTGATGCAGTTTTTGCTCCCACATCAGGGCATTATAATCGGGGCGCTTTTCCGTTACCTGGGTAAAAGCGGGCATTTCCGGGAGCTCCGGGTAGGTTAAAATATTGCCGCTAAGGGTAATGGGTTCCTCAACCGGGACGCCGATGAGCACTTTCAGATTGTTTAGAGCGGTTTCATAATCCCGACGCGCAGCAATGCTCCTGGGAATACTGTTTTGCCAGCGCACTTCCGCCTGGAGCAGTTCAAATTCCGAGGCGATGCCGCCTTCATATTTGATCTTGATATTCTCGTAGTTGTCTTTGGCGCTGGCTTCGGAATCTTCCGCCACCTTTAAAGCCTCATTTAGCAGAATGCAGCCGTAAAAGGCGGTTTTTACCCGGGTTAAAATTCGCTGGCGGGTATTCTCATAATTATAATTAGTAAATTTATCAAAGTATTTTGCCGCCTGGATGGCGTACCCCACCTGGAAGCTGAGGATGGTTTGCTCTAAAACCGCGTTTACCCGGAATTCATTGGCAAAGGAGGTTTTAAAGCTTTGGGTAACCTGTTCACCGGTTACCGGATCGGGAGCGACAAAGTAGAATATATTCTCTTTAAGATTGCGGTTATAACCGGCGTTCAGGTCAATTTGGGGATAGGCGGCGGAAAAGGCATTGGTTTTTTCCGCGGCCGCGGTCTTTAAATCCGCCTGGGCTAACTGAATCTGTTTATTATTTTCATCGGCCATTTTTAGTACGGCTTGCAGGTCATATTCTTTCCCCCAAAGTTGGGTAACCAGGAACGACAGGATGATGAATACAATTTGCTTGAGCATCAAGGCCTCCTTTTCAGTCCGTTCAGAATAATTTCGATCACTCTTTCCGCCACCTGGTCGCGCAATTTTTCCGGATGGCGGTGCATCCAGTCAAGATTCAAGAAATCGGTCATAAACACCAGCGCCGCCGAGGTGGTTTCTTCATCCTCGAAATCGAACACTCCTTCTTCTTTGCCGGCTCTCAACATCGGCAGCATTTTTTCGCGAAACAGGGCGTTGATTTTCTCCACAATCGGGCGCCCGTGCGGAGAGTGGTCGCAAAGATAGGAGGGCACTTCCTCCATCTCTTCGGCATATTGCTTTAAATCCCAATAAGTGGTACGAAAAAAGATGGCTAATTTTTCATCCGCCGGGGCATTTTCCGGCAGTTTTTGTTCCACGCTGTCCATGAACGCCCGCGCCTCTTCGATCACGATCTCGTTGAAAATGCTCTCTTTGTTGGTGTAATAATAGTATAGAGTCGGTTTGGCCATGCCGCTCTGCCGGGCAATGTCATCCATAGAGGTTTTGGTAAACCCGAAATGGAAGAACAAATTCCGGGCAGATTGTTTGATCAAATTCCTTTTTGCAAGGTCATTTGTGCCGGACATGTAGCGTTTTCCTCCTGATTCAATCATGTTTTCGACCGATTCCGTAATTGGTCGAACGTCTAATTTAAGGCGGTTGTAACGAACCGCCAAAGGGAATGTTTCGATTTTATTTTTTTGGGTATGAAGTTGAAAAAAGGATGAAGGAGATATACTCGTTAAGAGTGTACTATCACGTGACATTTGAGAATTTTAAAAATTTCAACCGTCCCTGCCGGGCTATGGTTTATACACAACTTTACAAAACTTGACAAATTTTTGAAACCCCAATCCCTGATGGCCGCATAGGCGTAAATCTAAGGGATTTGCGGTCAGGATTGGGGGTTAAAAGC
This sequence comes from uncultured Calditrichaceae bacterium, assembly GCA_964522165.1. Taxonomy (GTDB): domain Bacteria; phylum Calditrichota; class Calditrichia; order RBG-13-44-9; family J075; genus JABWBP01. Next base: position 44,124 of record CAZFVV010000010.1, on the reverse strand, counting down.
CCCGATTTTAGTGTTATTTCCCTTATCCCCGGCATAAATGTCGGGGAATACGAAGCCTACTCGAAACAGAGGGGTTTTAACCCCGATTGACGGTTTCGCTCGCTTAGGTTTACGCCTATGCGGATGGCCGGGATTAAACACCATAGCCCGGGATAAGCGCCACAGGCGCGCCACCCCGGGAGCCTGGTGCAGCGCCATACGAAACGCCAACGAAGCGGAAGAAGGCGGCAGCAGGGACGATCCCGCGAACAATTGGGTGATCCATCCGCTGATCGATGGGTGCAAGCCTTCGCCCATTATCGGATGAGGGCTTACGACCGGTCTCCGGTTGTTGCCGCACCCCGTTGCCTGCTCCTTAACTCCGGAATACCTCTTCAAATGAGTGCAACACCGTCGCCAGCCCGGGATTTTTGATCTCCAGCGCCCGGAAGCCGTTTCCGCCCACAAAAACCCGGGCATGATGTTCCGCGCTGAGCTGGCAGATGCGGTCGAACTCTTCCTGGGTTGCGGGCAGGTTTTCCACCCGGGTGCTGGAGATATACACCCGCTCCGGATGGTAAGCGGCAAACACCTGCTCGATATTCAGCGCAGGAGTGATCTGCCCGCTGAACAATACCCGGAATCCCCGCGCTTCCAGCACGTGGTCCACCATTTTCAGGGCAATATCATGCAATTCGGAGGAAAAATTCAGGCACAGCGCGGCGCCGATCTTTTCAGAAGGAATGCGAATGATCCCTTGCAGGCGGATGAGGCTGTCGCGGATAGCCTGGGAGGCGAAATGCTCTTCGATCACGGAAATTTTCTCCTCTGCCCACAAGTTGCCGATCTGGTGCAGCGCCGGGGTAAGCAGTTGGTCGTAAATCACGTGCAGGGGATATTGCCCCAAGTAGAGGCCGTTTAACGACTGCTGCACCCGCTCGCGGTTGCAGGCCAGCGCCTGCTCCCGCACGAAATTTACCAGGTAATCGAAATTCCCCTTCATAATATGATAGTTGAGCAGCAGGTCGGTCTCACTTTCCAGGGGAACCAGGTTAGCCCGGGAGGTTTTTTTCTTATTATGTTCCAAAAAGGCTGCCAGCTGGCTCATCAAAAATTTGCGATGCCCGCCGGCGGTTTTAATACACTCCAACTTTCCCTCCTCAGTCCAACGTTTGATGGTAGAAACGTTCACGCCCAGGATGTTGGCCGCTTCAATGCTGTTCAGGGTTTGTAATTCATGGCCCATGGGTTCTCCTCATCTATCGAAATTACACGGTAATTATTGCCGGGCTAAAAAATGTTAAGCAGGCAGTAAGCAATGGTCAAAGTTGCCTGCTGCCCGCCTGAGAGCCAAAAAGCACGGAATATATACAACAGGCGCTAATATACAATGGGAAAACAGTTCTGTCAATAAGAATGAGCGTTATGAGCGATTTTTTTCTTGACAAGTGTAAAAATTGGTAGTATATTAAAAACGCTCATAACGCTTTTATGAGACGATAAAACTGGAACGGATATTCTATAATGAAGGAAAGAGTGGCAATCATCGGCGGGGGGCTGGGCGGGTTGAGCGCGGCCATCCGCTTGCAGCGGCGCGGCTTCCGGGTTCAATTGTTCGAACGGAATTCCCACACCGGCGGTAAGATGAATGAATCCACCGCGGGCGGCTATCGCTTCGATACCGGGCCGTCGCTGCTCACCATGCCGTTCGTAATCGACGCGCTCTTCCAATTTGCCGGGGCGCGCCGGGAAGATTATCTCGAATTCATTCCCTTAGAACCGCTTTGCCGTTATTTCTGGGAGGATGGCGCGGTTCTGAACGCCGGCAGCGATGTATCCCAAATGGCGGCGGAGATCGCTAAGCTTTCCCGGGAAGACGCGCAGAATTACTCCGCCTTCCTGGAGTACGCGCGCGGAATTTACGAGCTCACCGCCGCCATCTTCCTGAATTCGCCGATCCACGAGGCGAAAAAACTGTTTACCCGTGAAAATCTGCGCACCCTGCTCCATCTGCGCCGCATCGATCCCCTGCGCACTATGCACCGCGGCGTTTCGCGCTTTTTCCGCGATCCCCGCACCGTTCAACTGTTCGACCGCTTTGCCACTTATAACGGCTCCGATCCTTTTCAGGCCCCCGCGACCTTGAATATTATCCCCTACGTGGAACACGGGCTGGGCGGGTACTACATCCGCGGCGGAATGTACCGCCTGGTAGAGGCTCTGGAACGGTTGGCCAGGGATTTGGGAGTGGAAATTCACCTGAACTCGCCGGTCGAGCAAATTATTCACCGGGATGGCCGGATTCGGGGGGTGCAGGTGAACCGGGAACTTATCGAAGCGGATTACCTGGTCTGCAACGCGGACGTGGTCAGCGCCCATAACCGGCTGATCGGCGGTTTTCCGGCCCGGCGGCGCAAGCTCAATCGCCTGGAACCCTCGCTCTCCGGGCTGGTGTTCCTCTGGGGCGTGGCCGGGAAACACCCCCAATTAGCGCACCACAACATCGCATTCTCCGCCGATTACCGGGAGGAGTTCCGGCAAATTTTCCGCGAGCGGCGGGCGCCGGACGACCCTACCATTTACATCGCCGTGACCTCCAAAACCGACCCCGCTCACGCCCCCGGTTATGGAGAAAACTGGTTCGTGCTCCTGAACATGCCCTACCTGGAAGAGGGGCAGGATTGGAGCGGGGAAACGGAGCGGATGCGCGAGGCGGTTTTCCGGAAACTGCGCCGCCGGGGCATCGACCTGCGCGGGCAGGTCGAAACCGAGCGGGCCATTACCCCGCAAGAATTCTATTCCCTGTACGGCAGCAACCGGGGCAGCATTTACGGGATCTCTTCCAACCGCCGCAGCACCGCCTTCCGCCGCCCTGCCAACCGCAGCCGGGACCTTAAAGGGCTGTATTTTGCGGGCGGTTCTACCCATCCCGGCGGGGGAATTCCCCTGGTGCTGCTCTCCGGCAAAATTGCCGCAGAATTGATCCTCGAGGAGGCCGGGAGAAGCGGGGCAGGGCGCATAGAGCAGAGCGCAGAGAGAAGGGCGCACCCCTTCACGGCGCCGCGCTCCCGCGTAAACCGTGATAAAGTTGAGATACCATAAATCAAGTAAAAAAGGTTGAATTCAACCGGATCAAATGATGCAACCCAAGAGGAGAGTATGAAACGAGCAGCCATTATCGGTTCCGGGTTCGGGGGATTGGCCGCGGCCATCCGCCTGCAAGCCCGGGGAATCCAGACCACCATCTTCGAAAAGAATGAACAAGTGGGCGGCCACGCCTACCAGTTAAAAAAGAGCGGCTACACCTTCGACATGGGGCCTTCGCTGATTACCGCCCCGGACATCATCGAGCGGATTTTCCGCTTAGCCGGGCGGCGCATGGAAGATTACCTGGATTTGATCTATCTCGATCCCTTCTACCGGATGTACTTCCACGACGGTTCTTCACTGGATTATAGCGCCGACAGCAAGCGCATGAAGGAGCAAATGGCGCATTTCCATCCCCGCGACGCGGAAAATTACGACCGTTTTATGAAACTCATCCGGCAGTTGTATGACGCGGTGATCGTGGATGGATTGGGCGCTCGCCCCTTTGATTTGAACACCCTGCTGCAATTCTTACCCAAAGCCTTGCGCCTGAACGCACTGCTGCCGGCCTACACCGTGGTATCCCGCTATTTCAAAGATCCCCGCAACCGTTTCGCCTTTTCCTTCCATCCCCTGTTCATCGGCGGCAGCCCCTTCCGCTCCCCGGCGGTGTACTTGATGATCCCTTACCTGGAAAAAATCGGCGGGGTGTGGTTTAGCAAAGGGGGAATGTACAGCCTGGTGGAAGCATTTCAGAAAGTATTTCAGGAGATCGGCGGGGAAATCAAGACCAGCGCGGAAGTTTCCCAAATCGTGGTAAAGGATGGGCGGGCCCGGGGCGTCGTCGCCAACGGGGAGCTTTACGAGGCCGACGCAGTGGTCTCCAACGCCCACTTTGCGCACACCTATTCGGATTTGATCGCCGGGGAGCACCGCAAAAAATGGAGCGACCGCAAGGTGCAGAAGCTGGCTTACGGGATGAGCACTTTTCTGCTCTACATCGGGGTCAAAAAGCAATATCCGCAACTGCGCCACCATACCCTGATCCTCTCCGAGCGCTACAAAGAGCTGGTGCGGGATATTTTCGACCGCAAAATTTTAGCGGATGATTTCTCCATGTACTTGCACGTGCCCACCCGCACGGACCCGGGCATGGCTCCCCCGGGTTGCGAGAGCATGTACGTGCTGATTCCGGCGCCCAACCTCGCCGCCGGCATCGACTGGCAGCAGACGGCGCGGCCGTTTGCCGAGAAAATCCTGCGCTTTTTGGAAGAAGAATTCGGGCTGGAAGGGCTGCGGGAGAATATCGAAGTACTGGAACTGTTCACCCCGGAAGATTTCCGGAGCCGGCGCAACAACTACTTAGGCAGCGCCTGGGGCGTAGAGCCTAAACTGACCCAGACCGCCAGTTTCCGTCCCCACAATCGCAGCGAGGACGTCGAGCGACTTTACCTGGTGGGAGCCAGCACCCATCCCGGGGCGGGGGTGCCGGGCGTGCTGCTGACCGCCGAGGCGACCGAAAAAGCAATTTTATCGGATTTACAGCACTCGGCGCAAACCATTCAACCGGAACTACAATTAGCATAAAAGGAGAGCGGCGTGAAATTTTGGCAAGTGTCCGAGCATAAAGCGTCTTTTGAACATGCGCGTCTTCTCACCGCGCATCATTCCAAAAGTTTTTATATATCCGCTCGCATGCTTCCCCGGGAGCGGCGCTGGGCAACCTATGCCCTCTACGGATTCTGCCGCTACGCGGATAACCTGATCGACAATCCCCGCCAGCGCAGCACCGCAGAGTTGCTGGCGGAGGCGGATTTCATCGCCAACGAATTGCAGATCGCTTACCGCACCGGGGAATCGGAGCACCCGGTCATTCACCCCTTTATTGTGGTGGCCAAACGCTACGGCATTCCTCTTGAATACCCCCTGGATTTGCTGAAGGGGGTAAAAATGGACATCCAGTGTACTCGTTACCAGACCTTCGAGGACCTCTACGTGTTCTGTTACCGGGTGGCCGGGGTGGTAGGATTGATGATGACCCACGTGCTGGGCTACAAGGATCCGGCGGCGTTCCAATACGCGGAAAAATTGGGAGTCGCCATGCAGCTCACCAACATTCTGCGCGACGTGAAAGAGGATAAAAACATGGGGCGCATCTATCTCCCCCTAAATGAATTGCAGCGCTTCGGGGCGGCGGAGCAGGACATCATCCACGAAAATATGACTGAGAACCTGCGGGAACTGATGCAATTCCAGGTGAAACGCGCTCATCATTATTACGAAGAGGCGAACCAGGGCATCCCCATGCTCTACCGGAAGTCGCAATTCGCGATCTATTCCGCCAGTAAAATCTACCGCGGCATTCTGCGCAAAATCGAGGCGCGGGATTACAACCCCTTCTTGGGCCGGGTGTTCGTCTCGCAAATGAAAAAAATCGGGATTCTATCCCGGGAAATTCTGCGCACCCGCTTCAATCCCTTGCCGGAGCGGTTGCCGCAGGGCGCGTAGCGCATGGCGCCTGGGGCAGAGTAGAGCGTAATGGGGAGGCCAGTGATCATGTCACATTTATTAAACGCCCTGTCCCAAAGGAGGGTTACAGCAGTGATCCAGGCAAGGCCGGCCCGCTGGGCGAAACACTTATTCGATCCGTACCTGAACCGCTTGCTGAAGCGCCATTTCCACGGAATCTACCTGCTGGGCGACCTCCCGGGGCCAGACCCGGCTTTACCGCTGCTCCTGGCCCCCAACCATAGCAGTTGGTGGGACGGCTTCCTGGCATATTTCCTCAACCTGCGCCGGTTCGGGCGGCCATTTTACGTGATGATGCTGGAAAGCGAATTGTCCAAATACCCTTTTTTTTCCCGCCTGGGGGCTTACAGCATCGACCCCGGCCAGCCGAAGAGCGTCGTGGCGTCATTGCAATACACCGTCAAGTTGCTGGATCGCTCGCCCGCGCCGCTGGTGAGCATTTTCCCGCAGGGCGAGCTGCTGCCCTGGGGAAAACGTCCCCTGAATTTCAAGCGCGGGATCGCCTGGCTTGGGGAACACTACCCCGGCAAGGTAAACATTCTTCCCCTGGCGATTCGCTGCGAGCACCTGGGCGAGCAGCGCCCGGAAGCGTTCTTCCTGTTCGGAAAAAACCTGGTGTGCGGCCCCGGCAATTTCCCCGGCATCCGGGCGCTGGAAGAGCTGGAGGAATCTCTTCTGCAAGACCTGGCCCTGCGCGTCGTTAACCGGGAAAAAGGAGAACCGCTGCTTCAGGGCCGCCTCTCGCTGAACCGCAAGGTGGATCTGTTCTTCGGAAAAACAGCAGCCCGGTAGATACGCAATACGCATCACGTTTCACGATTCAAAATGATGATCACCCTGCTCTTATACATCTCTATTGCCCTGCTGGCCGTGTATCTAACGGTTACGCTATTCAACGTGCTGGCCGGGCCGTGGCTGGCCAAAGCCCCGGCTCTTACCCGCGCTCCCAAAGTTTCCCTGCTGGTGCCGGCGCGGAACGAGGAAAAGAACATCGAACATTGCCTGCAAGGATTGCTCGGACAGGATTATCCGGATTATGAGATTATCGTTTATGACGACCAATCCAGCGACCGCACTGCCGAATTGATCGCCGGGCTGGCGGCAAAAGACCGCCGGGTGAAGCACCTTGAGAGCAGACCGCTGCCCCGCGGATGGAGCGGGAAGAACTGGGCCTGCCAGCAGCTTAGCCAGGCGGCGCGGGGGGAGATTTTGATTTTTACCGATGCAGATACCCGCCACGCCCCGGGGGCCGTCTTCAACACCGTGGCCTGGATGGAGAAGTATCACCTGGGACTGTTTACGGCGTTTCCGCAGCAGCTTACCGGAACCCTGGCGGAAAAACTGGTCATCCCGGTTATTGATATATTTGTTTATGGCTCCCTGCCGCTGTGGTTAACCTATCACAGCCGCTCTCCCCTGTTTGCCGCCGCCAACGGGCAGTGGATCGCCTTCACGCGCGAGGCATACCGGGGCATCGGCGGGCACGGGGCGGTGCGCGACCGGATTGTGGAGGACGTGGAGCTGAGCCGCCTGGCCAAACGCCGCGGGGTGCGCACCCTGGTAGCCGCCGGAACCGGAATGGTATATTGCCGGATGTACCAAACCGCCGGGCAGCTTTGGGAAGGGTTCACCAAGAACCTGTACGGGATCGGCGGTTACAACGGATTCGCCTTCTGGGGGGTCATTGCCGCGTTTTTGGCGGCCTTCGTAGCGCCCTACGCTCTGCTAGCCGCCTTCCCGCTGAATGCGCTCGCCCTTACCGCCGTGGGCATGAACCTGCTGCTTAGGTTTATCTACGCCTGGAAGTTTCGCCACCCGGCAGCGGCGGGGCTTTTGTTGAATCCCCTGGGCGTCATTTACACCGTGGTTATTGCGGTCAATTCTTTTCTGAAAGCCCGGCGGGGAGTGGTCTCCTGGAAAGGCCGGGAGGTCCGGGTGATACCGTAAACGGATGTCTCGGATAGCGGTATCTGGCATCCGGCAATTCTTAAACCTTAATGAATGCCAATTAAGAGTTGAGAAACGAGTTGTGATTTACGTGCGGATTGGGCTATAACATCCCCCCTGCCCCCCTTCAAAGGGGGAAGTAAATCATTGAACAATCAAACCCGATTCCATTTTGACTCCAACTCTTAATTCGCATAATGCGCATAGCTAAAACGATGATGCACACAAATATCGAGCAAATCCGTAAAATCGGGATCGTTCCGGAAAAATTTAAAATCATCACTCTCTACGTTTTGTTGAGCGCCGGGGGGCTGTGGCACGTTCTGGGAGTTTTTCAAGAATTGATGGCGCTGCTGGCCGGCCCCCTGGTGGTGGGCATTTCCTTGTGGATTTTCTTTGAATGCCGCCAGGCGTATGGAGAAACGCAAAAACTCAAAACGAAGGCCGCGCCCGCGCTTCTGTTCCGCATCTCCGCCTGGTCGGCGGCGGTGGTGCTGGTCTCTTTTGGGATCGAGTGGGTGGGAGTGCAAACCGGGGCCATCTTCGGAGAATATCGTTACGGGGAAACTCTGCGCCCCCAACTGGGCGGGGTTCCCCTGGCCATCGGTTTTGCCTGGCTGGGGATGCTGCTGTCCAGCGTTGCGGTAGTGCAGAAAACCATTCCGCGTTTTGCAGACCGGAATCCCGCGGCCCTGAGCCTGGCGGTAGGATTGCTGATGGTATTGTTCGACGTGGTGATGGAACCGGCGGCGATTACCTTAGGGTACTGGTCCTGGAGCGGGAACGTTGTGCCTTTGCAAAACTACCTCGCCTGGTGGCTGATCAGCTTTCTCTTCACTTTCGGAGGCCTGCAATTGCGCTTGTTCCGGGAAAAACTGCCCGCGCCGGCGCTCCATGCCTTCTTCGCGCAGTTGATTTATTTTGCTATTGTAGGATTGATTTGAATTGAGTATTGTTTCACCCAATTAAAAGGAGACTTGACCATGTTAGTTTTGAACATCCTCATTTTGATCGCCAGCTTCGCGCTGATGGAAATCGTGGCCTGGGCCACCCACAAATACCTGATGCACGGCTTTCTCTGGACCCTGCACCGCGACCATCACCGCAAAGAGGATTACGGATTCCTGGAGCGTAACGACGCGTTCTTTTTGATCTTCGCCATCCCGGGAATGCTGCTGATCTTTTCAGGCTACGCCAACGGCTGGATGGACCCGCGCCTGTGGGCCGGTTTGGGAATCACCCTCTACGGCTTCACTTACCTGCTGCTGCACGACATCTTCGTGCACCAGCGCTTCAAAATCCTTACCCGCACCGAAAATGTCTATTTGATGGGACTGCGCAAAGCCCACAAGATCCACCACAAACATCTGGGCAAAGAGGATGGGGAATGCTTCGGCCTGTTATGGGTGCCGCGCAAATACCTGGCCGAAGCTAAAGAAACCAAACTGAAAAGGCAAAATGCTAACTTATCTGCTCGTTAATCTTTTCGCCGCCAGCGTTCCCCTGGGATTCAGCTTTCACCGCCGCTTAGGTTTTTACCGCACCTGGTTTGCGCTGTGGCCGGCGATTCTGGCGACCGCCGCGGTCTTTATCGTTTGGGACGTATTTTTCACCCACCGGGGGGTGTGGGGATTCAACCCCCAATACCTGACCGGCGTCTATCTGTTGAATTTACCCCTGGAGGAGTGGCTCTTTTTCATTTGCATCCCCTACGCCTGCGTGTTTACCTACGCCGCGTTGAAAGAAATGCCCCGGGGCGACTTCCTGGAGCGTTACGCCAAGCTCATCACCCAGGCGCTGGCGGCGGCGCTGCTGTTGGTGGGAATAGTCAACCTGGATCGCTTATACACCGGGGTGACCTTTATTTCCACGGCAATTTTCCTGCTGCTGCATTTGACGGTTTTCAAATCGAGCTACTTAGGGAGATTTTACCTCGCTTACGGGATTATCTTCGCGTTCCCGTTCCTGATCGTAAACGGCATCCTCACCGGCTCTTTCATCGAAGGCGAAGTGGTGTGGTACAATAACGCGGAAAACTTAGGATTCCGGGTATTCACCATCCCGGTGGAAGATTTCATCTACGGGCTGCTGCTATATCTGATGAACGTGACCATTTACGAGAAGCTGCTCTCCCGCCGGATGGCGAAGCCAGGGAAGAGCCGGATGGCCGAAGCTGAATATACCCGTTAAGAAAGGGTTTATCACGTCGTCTTTAACAAATTAACTTGACAACCAGGCGCATGACAAACTGCCCGCTGAAGCGCGGCAAATTTTGGATTACCACGCTTCAGCGGGTGTTTCAGCGGTAGCGGCATCCGTATTATTCCGCTTTCCAGCGCGGCACGCGCCCGGGCGTCCAGGGCGCGCCGGCGCTCTCCAGCCGGTCTTCCAGGCTCTTCAAATCCACCTCGATCAATACCCGCAACCCTTCTAAAACTGCGCCAAATTCATCCGCGGCGATTTGATAGGCGTCGCGGTGGGTCTGGGTAGGCGCGGAGGTGGAAGCCCAGTGCCCGTACACGATCCCCTGCACCCGGTCCACGATGGCCGGCGGGGTCGGCTCGTTGCGGGAAGCGATGACCCGGTCGCCGGAGAGCCGGGTTTGCAAATCTTTCAGGCGGTTTTGCAGCGCCAGCGCTTCTTGCAGCAGCGCGGGATCGGCGCCGGGGGTATCCAACAGCGCCCGTTTGATGTAATTGAGGCGCGTCTGCGCTTCATCCGCGGCGTTTTCCGCGCCCAACACCGCCCGTTGCAGCCGGGCGGTCTTCTGCTGGAACGCTAACAGCGCGGCGCGGTCTGCCGCGGGCAAGGTGGCGATGTTCAGCGGCTCCGCAGAAAACGTTTGCGGCGTTCCCAGGGGCGTTTCCTTCCCGTCCACCCGCTTTGCCAGGGAAACCGTGTAAGTTCCCGGGGCGGCCAGCGGCCCGGCCGGCTGCTCTGCGAAGGGATCTTCGGTATCCGGCGGTTCTAAGCTGGCGGGATTCGCCGCGGGGTAGCGCAAGTCCCAGGCGACGCGGTGGAAACCCGCCTTTACCGGGCCGCTCAGGCGGCGCACCGTGTTGCCGTCTTCATCCCTCACGGTCAGGATTATCGCCGGGGCCTCCTCCTGCGCTTCCGCCCGCAGCGTTTCCCAATCGGGATAGCGCACCGCGCCGCCCTCTTTGCCCAACTTCTTCTCCGCCTCCTGGCGCTGCTTCTTCAGGGTTTTGATCTCCTCTTTCAAATAGTAAGTAAAAGTTGCCCCGAAGGGGGGATTGGGGGCAGTAAAATAGGAATCGCCCTGGAAAGATTTATCCCGCAAGCCCAGCGGGGCGCTCTCGATGTACATCAGGGCGTTTTTGGCCGGGTACAGCGCCGCTTCCCGTTCTAACGCCTCCGCGCTGAGCTGCCGCAGCAGGGAATAATCGTCCAAAATGTAAATGCCCCGCCCGAAGGTTCCCACCACCAGATCGTTCTCCCGCTTCTGGATCGCCAGGTCGCGCACCGCGATGACCGGCATCCCCCCTTGCAATTGCACCCAGTTCTTGCCGCCGTCGAGAGTGAAGAACAGCGCGAACTCGGTTCCCGCAAAGAGGAGATTGGGATTCACGTGGTCTTCCGCGATGCTGTACACCGATCCGCGCTCCGGGAGATTCCCGGTCACGGAAACCCAGCTTTTGCCCCGGTCGTCGCTCTTCAGCAGGTAGGGTTTGAAATCTCCCCGCTTGTGGTTGTTGAAGGCGGCGTAAACCGTGCTCGCGCCGTGCTGCGAGGCGAGCAGGCAGTTCACGTAGGTCATATCCGGAACCCCGGGGAATTTTTCGATCTTTCGCCAGATGTCTCCGCCGTTTTCAGTCACCTGCACCAGCCCGTCGTCAGTACCGGCGTAGATCAGCCCTTCTTGCAGGGGGGATTCGCTCAGCGCCACAATGTTCCCATAGAAGGAGGTAGAAGCGTTTTTCGCCACCGCGTCGATGCTCCACACCCTGCCCATCACCGGGAGCTGGTTGCGGTCGATCCGCCGGGTGAGGTCTGGGCTGATGGGCCGCCAGGAGTCGCCGCGGTCGTCGCTGCGGAAGATTCTCTGGGCGGCAAAGTAGAGCCGGGTATGGGAATGGGGGCTGAGCAGCAGCGCGGAATCCCAGTTCCAGCGCAGCGGATCTTCGCCCTTGCCGGGCTGCGGTTGGATGTCGATCAATTCCCCGCTGCGCTTATCGAAGCGCACCAGCCCGCCGTATTGATATTGGGAGTAGATGATGTTAGGATCCTGCGGGTCCACCTGGGGTTCAAAACCGTCCCCCCCTAAGGTGACGAACCACTCGCTATTGGTAATTCCCTGCACCGTAAGGGTGCGGGAAGGCCCGCCTAAGGTAAAATTATCCTGCGTTCCCCCGTACACGTTGTAGAAAGGCAGTTCGTTGTCCACCGTGATCTTGTAAAACTGCGTCACCGGCAGGTTGGCCTTGAAATGCCAGGTGGCCCCGCGGTCGAAGCTCTCGTACACCCCCCCGTCGCAGCCGGATAACAGGTAATCGGTATCCTGCGGGTCGATCCACAGGGCGTGGTTGTCCACGTGCTTGAATTTTTCCCCCACCTTGCGGAAAGTTTTGCCCCCATCCTCGGTTACCTGCATCCATACGTCCATGGAATACACCCGGTTTACCTCTTTGGGATCGCAGATGATCTCCTGGTAATACTGTGGGCTGCCGCTCACGTAGCTGCCGCGCTTTTCCCAGCTTTCGCCCATGTCTGTGGAGCGGAAAAATCCCCCCGCTTTATTGGCCGCCTCCACGATGGCATAAACCACGTTCGGGTTGGCCGGGGAGACCGCCAGGCCGATGCGCCCCAACTCTTCTTTGGGCAGGCCGCTCTCCAACTTCTTCCACTCGTTGCCGCCGTCCGTGGATTTGTAGAGCGCCGACTCCGGCCCCCCGTTGATGAGCGTCCACACGTGGCGGCGGCGCTGGTACGCGGAGGCGTAGAGAACCTCCGGATTGCGGGGATCGTAGTCCAGGTCGCTCACCCCGGTGTTTTCGCTGATGGACAGAATTTGCTTCCAGTTTTTGCCGCCGTCCGTGGTTTTGTAGAGGCCGCGGTCGCCGCCGGGGGCCCACAGGGGACCCTGCGCGGCCACGTACACCACCTCAGAATTGCGCGGGTCGATGACGATCTTGCCGACGTGCTCGGAGTTTTTCAGCCCCGTGTTTTTCCAGGTTTTGCCGCCGTCGAGGGATTTATACACCCCGTCGCCATAGCCCACGCTGCGCTGGCTGTTGTTCTCCCCGGTTCCCACCCACACGATCAGGGGATTTTGGGGGTCGATAGCCACGCAGCCGATGGAATAAGAGCCCTGGCTGTCGAACACCGGCTGCCAGGTAGTTCCGGAATTTTCGGTTTTCCACACTCCCCCGGAGGCCACCGCCGCGAAATACACCGAGCGGTTTTGGGGATGCACGGCCAGGTCCCCGATCCGCCCGGAAGTGAGCGCCGGGCCGATGGAGCGCAGCGCCAGCCCGGAGAAAGTTTCGGCTTTCAGGCGGGTTTGGGGTTGGGTTTCCTTTTTCCCCTTTTCCTGGGGAGGAGCGGAAAATAAGAAAAGACTTGACAGCAGCAGCAGAAGCGCAGTGAGACGAATCATAAAAACGTACCTCCAATCAGTTGATAAGATGAACAGTTCGATCTTGCCCTCACGTTTCACGCAGCACCCTTCGGCAAGCTCAGGGTAAACTCTTTCACGTTTTACGTTTCACCCCGGTCATCCCACGAAGTGAGGAAGTGACCACTTACCTGGTGGGGCTTCACGCGGGCTTGCTAAGCTATCCATTTACCCGGAATTATTCAATAGTTTTTCGAGCAAAACCATAAAAGGGGGCGCGCCCTTCCGGCGCGGGGCCGGCATACTCCCCGGTTGCATTTCCGGCAAATTTTTTTTAAGTTGATATCAGTTCATTCAACAAAGAACGCGCGAGGTGGCGCAATGAATATTGACAGGATTGTGGTTAATCCCCTAATACATTTCGGAAAGCCGTGTATTGCCGGTACTCGCATTACCGTTCAAAGCGTGCTGGAACTGCTCATGGTTGCCCGGGAGCAGGAGCGGATATTTGTAAGCCGGGATGGCGATTTCGGCAACCCGGTTTTTGTGAAAGGGCCTGGTGCAGGGGTGCTCTATCCGCGTATTCTGCCTTCGACGCAACGAGCAGTGCACAGGGAGCTTGAAAAAGTGTTAAACGCCTATTCGGAAGAAGAGTTGAAACAAGCATTTGTGGTTATCGAGCCGGGTGGGCACCGGTTTAGAAAAGTGCGTGGGAAATAAATCGAATCCGAACTGATAATTGGAAGAAGCAAAGAGACTTCAAGGATTCTCAAAACCTTTAAAATCTCTTTATCGCGGTTGAAAGAATTATCAATCTTCAATCTTCAATTTTCAATCTTCAATGGGTAGAAACCACCGGCCACCGGTATCCAAACCGTGCAGGAATAGAAAATGATTCCGCTAAGAGATTCCACTCATTCCCTCACCTTTCCGATTGTGAACGTCGGGCTGATTATCCTAAACACGCTGGCGTTTTTCTACCAGCTCTCCCTGGGGCGCCAGGTAGATGGCTTGTACCAGGCCCTGGCCCTGATCCCGGCGAAAATTTACTACCTGGCCACAAACCAGCCCGGGGACGTGGTGGGAATCGGCGTTCCTTTCTTCTCTTCGATCTTCCTGCACGGCGGATGGATGCACTTTATCGGGAATATGTGGTTCCTGTGGATCTTCGGGGACAACGTGGAAGACAGTATGGGGCACGGGCGCTACATTCTTTTTTACCTGCTGGCCGGCCTGGGCGCGGGAATCGTGCACCTGCTGCTCAACGCCGAATCCCAATTGCCCACCATCGGGGCCAGTGGGGCCATCTCCGGGGTGATGGGCGCGTACCTGGTGCTCTATCCCCGGGGAAGGGTGCTCACCCTTCTCCCGATCTTCATCTTCTTTAAAATTATCGACATTCCCGCCTACTTCTTCCTGATTTTCTGGATTCTCATTCAGGCCGTCCAGGGGGTGATTGCATTGGGATTGCCCGCGGACGTGGGCGGGGTGGCCTGGTGGGCGCACATCGGCGGATTTGTGATCGGCGCCGCGTTGATCTTCCTCTTTCGCAAGCGCCCCCCTCCAGAGATGCCGTCATATTATTAACTGACATTACGCACTTTGCCACCCACAAACGTAATAGGGCATGTGATAATTTCCCCATGATACCAGGTCCAACGATATCTCACTTATCCTTCATCCTTCAACCGTTATCCTTCAAAGTATTAACCGCCAACCGGAGAAATCCTTGAACCACATCGACTACCGCTACGGAAACGACCTGGACCTCGACCGGGTCATCGAATTATACCGGGCCTCCACCCTGGGAGAGCGGCGTCCGGTGGACGACCGCCAGGCCATGAACGCCATGCTGCAGTACGCTAACCTGGTGGTCAGCGCCTGGGACGGGGAAAAACTGGTGGGTATTGCCCGCACCCTCACCGATTTTGCCTACGTCGGGTACCTCTCCGACCTGGCGGTACACCTGGATTACCAGAAAAAAGGGATCGGCATCCGGTTGATCGAAAAGACCCGGGAAAAGATGGGCCGGGGGTCGAAAATCGTGCTGTTAGCAGCCCCCGCGGCCGTGGATTACTATCCCCGGATCGGGTTTCGGAAACATTCCAGCGCCTGGATTCTGGATGCACGGGATCCCTTTCCTGCGAAGCGGGAAAGCGGGGGAGAGAAACGGTGACTGTCTTCCCCTCCCCGTTTCTCCTGCACTCCCCCTCTCCCCGCTTCGTTTCTCCGCCTGCAAACGTTTTATCGAAAACGACTGCTCTTCCCCGCAATACGCCGCATTAATTTCTTTCTATTTGCAAAAAACCTCCCCGATGGGTTATCTTCATTCCCGTTTTTAGAAACCGGATTGTGCGGTTTTTGTAATCGTTCTGTACTTTTTTTAATATGCGGCGGCCTTCGGCGCTGCGCATGACCCCAATGGGAGAAGCAGATGTCAACGATTTTGGAAGAACGGCTGCGGAAAGGCATCGACCGCGTTCGCAACAAGGTCATAGAGATGGCCGGCCAGGTGGAGCAAGCCGTTAACGGCAGTTTAAAAGCGCTGGTCGAAAACAACCGCAAGCTCGCTTATGCTATCATTCTTCGCGACCAGCGTATCGACGAGTTGGAAAAGGAGCTGGACCGGCTCTGCCTGGAATTCCTGGTGCGCCAGCAGCCGGTCGGCGCCCACTTGCGCCTGGTCTATGCTGTCATCAAAATCAATACCCACCTGGAAAGAATCGGGGATTACGCCGAGAGCGTCGCTCGCCAGGCGCTGGTGATCGGCCCGGAAGATCGAGCGCCCGCCTACGATTATTCCCATTTCATGGAGATCGGCGAGTTGTCGATCAAGATGCTGCACGATGCCATCCAGGCCTTCTTCGATCAGAATGAAGCCTTAGCCCGCACCACCATGGATCTGGAACGCCCGGTGGACAATATCCGCACCCAAATCCGCCTGGAGCTCCTGCAGGCCCATCGCGACGGGAAACTGCCCCTGGAGCAGGTCATTCCCCTGCTGATCGCCGCGGCGCGTTTCGAGCGGGTGGCCGATCTCTCGGTGAATATCTGCGAAGAAGTGCTCTATATGTGCACCGGGGAAATGTTGAAACACCAGGCCAAAGATACCTTCCGGGTATTATTTTTATCCAAAGGCAATTCCCTGCGCAGCCAGATGGCCGAAGGGATCGCCAATTCCCTGGGGTTAGAGGAGTTCGTCTTTGCCAGCGCCGGCGTCACCCCGCGGGTGATCGATCCCGCGGCGGTCAAGTTTATGGCCGAAAAAGGGATCGATATCTCTTCCCAGAATTCCAAATCTATCGAGCAAATCCCCAACTTAGAATTTTACCAGGTGATCATTTTTCTGAGCAAAGAGGCCCGGGAAGCGGCGGGGCTGCTGCCCCCCAAGGCTATTCACTTACAGTGGGAAACCCCGGACCCCTCCCGTAAGAAAGGGAACCAGGAGGAAGTACGCGCCGCCTATGAAAAAACCTTCAACTATCTTACCACCAATATCCGGGATTTTGTGCAGGCGGTGGTGAGCGATGAAATGTATCCGTAAAGCGTATCTATTCAGCCACTAAGGCCCGAAGACACAAAGAAATATGGAAAATTCATAAAAACTTAGTGGCTTTGTGGAATAAACCAAGACTTTTAAAACGGCTTCTTAAATCAAACCAGGGGGTAAAACATGGTACTCAAGCTACGATTTCTTTTGATCCTTTTTATGTCCGCGGCCCTGCTGCTGGATTGTTCCAAAAAAACCGAAGAGGGCCAGGACGCCGGAAAAGTAACCATCCAGAATTCCGGATCCGACACCATGGTAAACCTGGCCCAGGCCTGGGCGGAGGAATATGCCAGGGTTGAACCTTCCGTGTCGGTGGAAGTCTCCGGCGGCGGCTCCGGCACCGGCATTGCCGCGCTCATCAACGGCACCGTGGATATCGTCAATTCCAGCCGCCCGATAACCCTGGAAGAGCTTGAGAAATCTACCCGGGAAGCCGGCCACGCCCCCATGGAATACATCGTGGGCTACGACGCCATGGCCATTTACGTGCATAAAGACAACCCCATTGAAAGCATCTCCATCGAGCAACTGGCGGATATCTACGGCGAAGGCGGCGCCATCGGCAAGTGGTCGCAATTAGGGGTTCAAAACACTCCCTGCAACACCGATGAAATCATCCGCATCAGCCGCCAGTCCAGTTCCGGCACTTATCTCTACTTCCGGGAGCACATCCTGGGCCAAACCCGGGATTTCAAACTGGGTTCTACGGATTTGCACGGCTCCAAGGACGTGGTGGAGCTGATCGGCAAGACCCCCTGCGCCATCGGTTACAGCGGGATGGGTTATGCTACCGATGCGGTCAAGAAGCTGAAAGTCTCCGCCAGAGCCGGGGAAATCGCTTATGATGCCAACATCGAGAATACCCTGAACAATGCTTACCCGGTTTCCCGCCCGCTGTATATCTACACCCACGGCGTGCCCAACGAAGCCACCCAAAAGTATATCGAATGGATTATGTCCGAGGCCGGCCAGAAGATCGTGGAACAGACCGGCTACGTGCCGCTTCCCAGCGCCGGCGCAACCACCGGCAGCAACTAAACGAAACGTCTCCCTATGAATTGGCGCCGTCTGGAATCCACCACCGAGCCGGTCATCGAAACGATTATCCGGCTGTGCGGTATCAGTGCGATCATCTTTGTCTTCGGCATCTTTTTCTTCGTGTTCCGCGAAGGATGGGGATTCCTTTTTAAGGGCCTGAACCTGCACGAATTTTTCACCAGCGTGGAGTGGTACCCCACCTCGGCCAGCAACAAACGCTACGGGGTGCTGGCGCTGATCGCCGGCACCGCCAGCGTAACCGCGCTCTCGATGCTGATTGCAGTGCCGTTTGGACTGGGCAGCGCTATTTTCATCTCCGAATTTTGCGGCAACCGCCTGAAAGAGACCCTTAAAATCGTCATCGAATTACTGGCCGCGGTTCCCTCGGTGGTATGGGGATTTATCGGCCTGACGGTGATGAACCCGATCATTATCGATCTGTTTGACGCCCCTATCGGCTTGAACGTGCTGAACGGGGGAATTATTCTTGCGCTGATGAGCGTGCCCATCATCGTTTCCATCGGCGAGGACGCCCTGAAGGCGGTGCCGGACTCCTTCCGCGAGGCGGCCGCGGCGTTGGGGGCGACCCGCTGGCAGATCGTTTACCGGGTGTTGTTGCCGGCGGCTCGCAATGGTTTGCTGGCCGCGGTGCTGTTAGGAATCGGCCGGGCGGTAGGCGAAACCATGGCGGTGCTGATGGCCACCGGCCACGCCATTAAAATACCCACCAGCGTGCTGGATTCCGTGCGCACCCTTACGGCGACCATCGCCGCGGAGTTAGGGGAAGCCCCGGAACACTCGGAGCATTACCAGGTGCTCTTCGTTATCGGGGTTCTGCTATTCGTCATCACCTTCGTCATCAACCTGGTGGCGGACCTGGTGGTAAAAGGAATCCGGGAAAAATAAACGAAGTGTTATTAGTGTTCTGGTGTTCAAGTGTTAAGGTAAAGAACCCCCGATGAGACAAGCAGTAACCAAAACACTATAACACCCGAACACTCGAAACCCTGAACAGAGTTGATGATGGAATCCATTACCTTCACCGAAACCCCTTTTGTGCGGAAGAAAAAGCGTACCGAGGCGCTCGCGAAGCTGATTTTCTTCCTGATGGCGCTGTCGATGATCGTTCCCCTGGTTATGATCATCGCTTACCTGGTAGTTCAGGCCTGGCCGATTCTCTCCATCGACTTTCTGTTGGAAAACCCCGCCAACCGTATGCGCGCCGGGGGCGTTTGGGCCCCGCTGTTGGGAACCATTTACTTAGTGGTGATTTCCCTGCTGGTGTCCGCTCCCATCGGGGTGCTGGCGGCGGTTTACCTGAACGAATACGCGACAGATAACTGGTTCACCCGCATCATCAACCTGGCGGTGGTGAACCTCGCCGGGGTGCCCAGCATCGTTCACGCCCTGTTCGGCCTGGGCGCGTTCGTGCTCTTCGCCGGCATCGGGCGCTCCATCCTGGCGGCTTCCCTTACCCTGGCGATTATGACCCTGCCGGTGATCATCGCCAGCACCAAAGAGGCGCTGGCTTCCGTTCCCATGCCCTTTCGCACCGCCTGCTGGAACGTGGGCGCCACCCGCTGGCAGACCATCCGCACCATCGTGCTGCCCAATTCCATCAGCGGAATTCTCACCGGGATCATTTTGCAGGTTTCCCGCGCCGCCGGGGAAACCGCCCCGATCATGTTTACCGGGGCGGTGTTCTTCAAGGCCCTGAAGGATGAGGGATTGTTTGCCTACAACCTTCTCGACCAGTGCATGGCGCTCTCCATGCACCTGTTTACCATTTCTACCCAGGTGCCGGACGTGCCCCACGCACTGCCCTACGGTACCGCGGTAGTATTGATGGCGATTGTGCTGCTCACCAACGGGTTGTCGATTGCCTTCCGGGTCTATCTGCGCTCCCGCAAAAAATGGTAGCGCCCCAGACTCCCCGTTCCCCGTTTCCGAACTCCCGGGTAAATTCATAGAGAAAGCGTTTGAATGGCACCTTCTACCGATAAAAAGATCGAAATCTCCAACCTCTACGTGGATTACGGCCCCCTCTCCGCGCTGCGGAATATCAACCTGGACGTCTATCGCAACGAGATTCTGGGTATCATCGGCCCGGCCAAATCGGGCAAATCTACCCTCCTGCAAGCCATCAACCGTACCATTGATTTTATTCCCGGGGCGCGGGTGCGCGGGAGCATCAAAATCGATGGGGAAGAGGTTCGAAAAATCAAAGACATCAACGGCCTGCGCCGAAAAATCGGGATGGTGTTTCCCCTGCCGGTGGGGCTGCCGTTATCGATCTACGATAACGTCGCCTTCGCCCCCCGGATGGCGGGCATTCGCAATAAATCCCAATTGGATGAGATCGTGGAGCGCTGCTTGAAGCAGGCCGCGCTGTGGGAGGAAGTGAAAGACCGCATCAACAACCTGGGCACCAAGCTTTCCGGGGGCCAGCAGCAGCGGTTGACCATCGCCCGGGCGCTCTCCCACGACCCGGAAATCCTCTGTTTGGATGAATTTTCCATCGCGGTCGATCCGGTAACCACCATGCGCATCGAAGAGGTGTTAAAAGAGCTCAAATCGCAGATGACCATTATCCTGGTGACCAACCTGGTGCAGCAGGCCCGCCGACTGGCTAACCGCACCGCTTTCTTTATGAACGGGGAGTTGTTGGAAATCGACAAAACCGACGTGATTTTCTCCGACAGCCCCGCCCACCGGGTGACTTACGAATATGTCACCGGCATTTTCGGATGAAGCAGTGTTCAAGTGTTAAGGTGTTTTAGCAGGGGCGTGAACACCCAAATACCATAATACCAAAACACTATAACACCTGAACACTCGATAATCGCGAGTAAAATGAATGAGTGAAGCAATGAATTATAGCATCGAGACCCGCCATCTGAACCTGTGGTACGGGAACTTCCAGGCGCTTATCGATGTCAGCGTCAATATCAAAGACCGCCTCATCACCGGGCTGATCGGCCCCTCCGGGTGCGGAAAAACCACCTTGCTGCGCACCTTCAACCGTATCAACGAGCGCTACGGAAACGTGACCACCAAGGGGGAGATCAAAATTTTCGGGAAAAACATCTACGACGATGACGTCTCCCTCCCGGAATTGCGCAAAAGCGTGGGAATGGTTTTTCAGCGCCCCAATCCGCTTCCCATTTCGGTATATGAAAATATCGTGCTCGGCATGAAGCTGCACCAGCAGCGCAGCAGCTTGAAAAAATCCGGGTTGGATGAAGTCGTGGAACAGTCGCTGCGGGAGGTTTTTCTGTGGGACGATCTGAAGGACCACTTGAAAAAGAAGGCCACCTCCCTGCAATTGGAGCAGCAGCAAAAGTTGTGCATCGCCCGGCTGCTGCCCTTGAAGCCGCGGGTGATTTTGATGGATGAACCCTGTTCGGCGTTGGACGTGGAAGGCACCCGGGCGGTGGAAGACATGATGCTCAGCCTGCGGGAGCGCTACACCATCATTATCGTCACCCATAACATGGCCCAGGCGCGCCGGGTCAGCGACGAGTGTATTTTTATGCTGTTGGGAGAGATTATCGAGCATAACGACACGGATGACCTTTTCCTCAATCCCCGCAACCCCAAAACCGCGGACTACATCGAGGGCCGCTACGGATGAGAGTGGTGAGCAGTAACCACCCCTTACCATTCACCTCTCCACCCCTCACCAAATCCCTCCTCCACCACTCACCAAAAAATTTATCAAACCTGTCAATATTTTCGCTCCTTTGGATAATAAGTATATATCACACAGGAGGAGCGTTTATGGCAGGCAAAAGCCTTTTCACCGATCAAGCTACCCCGCATGATTTCAATCACCAGCCCCCGCCGTCGCGATACGACATCGACCTGGAAAAAGTGCGGCAGGTCTGGCAATGCCGGGCAGATTCTTTGCTGGATTTGTTCTGCACCCGCAACACTTTCCACGGTGCGCAGCCGGTCATCGCCCCCACCCATACCCTGGGGCTGGCGGAGCCGGATATCCGGCTCATCGCGTTCGACAACCCCGGGGCGGAAGACCCGGAGGCGGACGAATCCGAGCAGCCGGATATCGCCCGGTTTATCGCCCCGGGCGAGTTTGCCGTGGTGATTCGTTACCGTTATCGCAACAACTCCCGGGACCCCCTGGATGAAATCAAACTGCGGTGTTTCCACTCCCAGGTCGCTATCGGGGTGGAGAGGAACGGAAAAGCGGGGGTTATCTCCCTGGCCAATCCGCAGAGGTTTTTCCGCAAGAGAAATAAGCGGCGCACCCCGCACGGATTATTTGGTGCCCCCGCCCACGTACTCATTTTCCTCAAGCCCGTCTTCCCGGGCAAGCTCGACGCCCTGGAAATCCGCCGCTACGTGGATAACATTACCGCCTGGACGGCCATCGCCAATACCTTTAGCGTTTTTCCGAACCGGGAGCGCTTCAATGGCAAAGACCCCCTGGCAACCATCGACCTGGAAAAAGTTGCCACCCTGGGCGACCGCTTGTTGGAGGCGCTGCTGGGTGAAGAAGCCGCTTTCAAATGGCTGAATAGCCCGGAAAACCGGGTTTATTGCGGGGAGCTGATTCACCTGGGCCTGAACCTGGGGCTTTACCATCCCCTGAGCCGGGCGCATCTCGGGGAAGAAAAATATGCGGCTGTGAAAAGCCGCCTGGCGGGGCCGGGCGCGTTGAGCGAGAATCCCAATCACTACATCCGGCAGATGAAACTGGCCCTGGCCGCGGACGAGTTGAAACCCATCGACCGGGCCTGTGATTTTTCCGGGGAGCATATTTCCCCGGAACCTTATTTCGATGCCCGCCTGGCAGTTCAACCCTTCACCCTTGCGGATATGTTGGAAGTTTTCGTGCAAATGACCGTTCCCCGCGAAGAAATGGGGGAAAAAGTGGCCCCCTTGCAGGTTCAATTGCTGGAGAAAATCAAACCGGAATTTTTCAAAGCCGCCGGGAACGGCGAGATGCCGCCGGATGATCCGAACCGGGCGCAGATAGAGCTATTTTACCAAAAGCTGATTTCCGTGGTGGGCAGGGAATATGGCGATTACCAGGGATTTATTGCCAGGGTCGCGCCGTTTTTACGCGCGGCGCGCGAATTCCCGGAACAATTCAAGGCGCTCAATGCCTTTATGCCGCCGCATTGCTTCCTGGCGCGGGCGCAGGAATATCTGCAAGGAAAACCCCGCCAGGGAATTTTGGGATGGCAATATCTTGGGCACGGGTTGCATCGAAAGTTGTTAAAACCGCGGGAATAGAGTTCGCAAGTTTTCGGGTGTTAGCGTGTTCTGGTATTTTAGTGTTATAGCAGGTTGGTTTTCTGTTGTGTAAATAGGACCTCATAAAAACACTTGAACACCAGAACACTAAAACACCTTAAACCCAGACCGCATTGAAAAAATTCAACCGGCATTCGTGCGGTTGCGCCGGCGCGAATATATCCAGTAGGATAATCCTGCCGCCAGAATCACTAAAAGGGTTCCGAGAAGCCAGCGGATTGCCGGGAAAGCGGATTGCCTGGGAGGAAGCGCCGGTTCCCCGTACAGGGTAAACGCCGCCCAGAAGAAAGGATGGCGGTAGTGTCCGCCCTCTTCCGGCTTCGCCTGCGCGAGCATGAAGCGCTTGGCCTCCTCCAGGGCGTGCGCCTGGGACTGATCCCGGTTCAAAAAACGGTCATAAAATTGGGGCATAAGCTCCATGGAAAAGCGGTCACCCACCTTCCAGTGGGTCATCAGCACCCGCCGCGCCCCGGCGCCCAGGAACAGGCGCGGCAGCCCCAACACTCCTTCTCCGGCGACTCTCTGCCCCACCCCGGTCTCGCAGGCGCTTAACGTCACCAGGTCACAATCGAAGCGCATATCCGCAATTTCGAATCCCATCAGCAAACCGTCATCGGTCGTATCTTCGCCGAGCGCCAGGACCAGCCCGGAGAACGCGTCGAATATTGTATCGGCAAAAGCGTGGGTGGCAAAGTGTAGAATCCCATGCCGGGAGACCTGTTCTTTCAACACGCCCGGCGTGGCGGCTTCCCGCCTGTAAACGGTGGTGGCGGGATAGATTTCCCGAATTCGTTCCCCTTCTTTGTCGGCGTACCACAGGATGCCGTAGCGCCAGTTGGAACGGGAGGCGGCGCGTTGGGCAAAGCTTTCCGCGGTTGAATCTGTTTCCGCGGTAACCGGGTTAGCCAGCACTAAAATCTGTGGCCGGGAAGGTTCCGGCGCCGCCACGCCGCTGCCCAGCCAGGCGCTGGGGCTGTACAGGAAAGAATAGCGGTGTAGCAAAAAGTCCTGCGCATATTCTGCGGAGTCGGTGGGGAAATACCGCTCTGCGGCGGGGGGCGCGGCGAGCAGCATTTCAAAGGGCAGCCCGCTGAGCGCCAGGTCCGGAATCAGCAGCAGATCTTTTTTCAGGGTGATTTTCTCTTCCAGCGGTTTTACCAGGATGCGGTACAAATCGTGGGCAATAGCGGCGTGGAAGGGAATATTATTGACTGCCTTCCCGGGAATTTTATGGAACGGTTCGAGCAGGCGGTCGATCAACCCGGCGAGAGAATCCCGTGAAATCTTGAATTCGACCGCTTCGATGGTTTGCGGGTCCATGGCCGCCAGGGCAAATACACTGCTGTCCGAAACATGGTAGAGCAGCAATCCCATATCTAATTTTTGTAATCCTTGCAAAACCTGGCTGAAGGAGGGCAGAGAAGGCCGGGCGGTCGCTAAATCTTCTTTGACCAGGCGCAGGCGGTTGAACAGAACCTGGAAGCGGGCCGCCTCATATTTCAGGTAGAGAGAGTCGTGTTGCGCCGGGGATTGGCGGATTCTGCGTTGCAGCCGTTGCAGGTTTTCACAGGCCAGCCGGTATTCTGCATACGCCGGGGTCTGGATGATCTTTTCCCGGGAAGCGGCGTCGCGGAAGCGCAGGTCCTTCAGGGTGCGGGCGCGGGCCATTTCCAGGTAAGCGAAGAGTTTTTCCAGGTATTCCGGTTTCCCATTCAGCCGGTACAACTTAAAATAGCCGTGAATGAGAGCCTGGTAAACCTCCTCGCCGCCGGCAAAATACCCGATCCGGAGCTGCTCCACTTTTAACTCTTCGCGGCTCTTTTCCAGGGTTTCCGCAGCCCGGCGGTAATGGGCCAGCGCTTTTTCGAGATCGTTTTGCCGTTCATAGACCTTGCCGGTATAGAGATCGAGGTTCATCTTCAATTGTGTGTTTCTGCCGGCAACTTGTTTAATCAGATCTTCCGAATAAATTCGCAGCGCTTCGCTAAAGTCGCCCTGCGCCGCGGCAATGCTCCCGATGCGGAAGCGGGCGTAGGCCTGCACGTATTCCGAATAAGCATCCTGCGGCGCATTGCGGGCGGCCTGGTAGGCTTCCGCGAACCCGGCTTTGGCGGAATCGAACTGCGCTTCCAGGTAATAAGTGTACGCATTCATCCATTTCCAATAGATGCGATACCCCGGGGGAAAAAAATTCTCCGGCAGCGCCAGCGCCTCGCGATAGAATCTTCGCACTTCGCCATACCGTTTATCCGCCATCAACACGCTGGCGATGCCGGAAAACGCCTCGAATTCCAGCTTTTTATAACCGTGCTCCCGGGCCCACTGGTAAGTTTTCCGGTACTCGTATTCAGCGAGAGCATTCAAATTGAGCGTTTTGTAGAACCTGCACTTTTCCATCCACACCGCAACGAGACGGCTCAGGTCCTGGGTCTTTTGCGCAATTTGCTCGCAACGGGCAAACTCATCCAAACAGTCGCTGAATTTTCCCCATTCCAGGTAAAGTTTTCCTTTGTGCAAATATTGCCCCGCCAGGGTTTGATCCATTCGCAAAGCCGCGCAGATCTGGATCGCCCGGTCGATTCTCCGCTGCGCTTCCGGGAAACGGCGTTGCCCGGCCAGGGTTTCCCCCAAAGTGCCTTCCACCATCGCCAGGAGCATCAAATCGTCGAACTGGGTGCTGATGGAAAGCGCTTTCTCTAAATGCTCAACCGACTCCTCGAAATCTCCTTTCTGGCGCTCCCTTGCCCCCAGGGTAGCCAGGTAGTACGCTTCCAGCTGCCGATCCCCATGAGATTTGACCTGCTCGAACCCTTTCTGCAAGGTAGATTCCGCCTGGGACGGTTGCCCGGTTTCACTATAACAATAACTGAGGATATTGAGGAGCAAATCGTCCGCGGCGTATTCCGGGGGAAGCTGGTCGCAGATGTCGATCACCCGCTGGTAATCCAGGACGTTGCGATACCAGAGGGCGCGGGCCATCTCTTTTAGAGGATGGATCACTGCGAGGCGGTCGATTTCTTCGAGAGCGTTGTACTGCTGCTGATACTGCGAGAGAAAATTGGAAAAATCATTCAACAAGAAAATGGAGGGCGGGCCGTTGTTCAAAGCTTCCCGGAAAGATTGGAGCGCCTCGGCGGGGCGGTCCTCCATGGTATAGAGCTTCGCCAGCATCCATTGGCTGCCCCGGGAGCAGGCCGGCAAGGCGCTTAAATTCCGGAAATATGATTTTGCTTCCGCCTCCCGCCCGGCATACAATAGATGATCCAGTAGATAGGGGTAGGTTCTCTCAAAGCCGGGGTGGGTCTCCAGGTAATCTTTTACCCGGCTAATGCGCTCCGCCGGCGAGGACCGGGAAAGGGAGGCCAGAAAACGGTAATATTCCCGCAATTCGGGAACCGCGGCCCCCACCGCAGCGGAATCCCGGGGATTTGCGAAGCCGGTTTGGCAGATCATTTCTGCGAAAAAAACAATAAAAAACAACCGCACAGGGAAAGTGAACATCGTCATACCCATACCCACCGCATTTTGTGAAATCGAATAATGAGCCAGTATCCGTGGTCATGTTTCCCTCTGCCAATCACAAATAATCACCATGGTGTAGTATTGCCGAACTATTTCCGCCGGGCTGCGCTAATCCTTTAGGGGCGAGCCGGGCGTTTATTCTTCATCAGGTTTTGTCCCGTTATTGGGCGGGGGAGTGATTTCATCCAGCCTCTCCGGCGATTCCCGCTCTAAAACTATGAAGTTGACCGAGAAGAGGGCGTTACAAACGTCGGTCAGCCAGGCCAGGCGTTTGGAGATCGAGCGCAGGCAATCGGCCACTTCATTCTGCAAGTCCCGGCTGGCCTGCATCTGGATGGAGCTAACCGGCAGATTCGAGTCGGTGCCCCCCAGTACAGTGAAAACCTCGCTGTTAATATTAACAAAACCAGCATCCAGCGCTTCCAAAGAATGCAGCAGATCCTCCAGATGTCTGTCCTCAATAGTTGCCATAGGCCCTCCGTTTAACTTTGAGTTGATGATTGCGGTGAGATTTAACATTCTCAAATTCAGAATGATAGCGACTACCGGGATAATTTCCTGGCGATTTCCTCGCTTTGTTTGAAAAACGGGCTGTTCGGCGCCACGTTTTTCAATTCCCGCAGCGCGGTTTCGCGGTCCCCGGCGGCGGCATAGACGATCCCCAGGAAATAGCTCTCTTTTTCAGGCTCTCCGGGGGCGTACCGCCGGGCGATTTCTCGGGATTTGGTCAAAAAGTCAAGCGCGTGGGCAAGGTGCTCTTGCTGCTCCTGCCCGGGCAGTTTGATCCTGGTATCCCCGGCAAAGCCCAGGTGGGATAAACCCCGGTAGAAATAATAATCCCATAGAACCCTCGCGGAAGTACCGGATAAACTATCCCTCTCCTCAAGCGCCCCTGCCGCCTGCTCGATCCGGCCCAGCTTCCGGATGGCTGCTTCATAATTCAGATCATTGTAACGCAGCATGGCGCGTTGAAAATTGTCAATAAAAGTGCTGTCAGCTAGCGGCCCCCTCAGGTTATCCCCCTCTCCGCGGAGCGTCGCCGGCGGGGAGTACTCGTACGGCACCCTGGAGCCATAGTTCAGGCTTGCCAGAAGATTTGCTTCTCCGGCCGTGCGCCTCGCAAAAAAAATCACCGTCGCCAGGAGCAGCACTGCAATTCCTGTAAGCCCGAAGCCTAAAACCGGTTTTCTGCGCAGTGCCTGAACAACGTTCCGAATGGTGTAAAAAATATCCCAATCTTTCGTGCTCCCCTGCGGTTCTACTTGTAATCCTGCGAAGATGGCGTCGCCCTCGGCTTTGATCAATTCAAGGGCATCCCGTTTGAACTTCAATTCCTGAAAACAAATATCGCAATTAAAAAAATGTTCCTGGAACTCCACCACCTCTTGTTCGGAGAGTTCCCGGTTGAGGTATTTGGCGATAACCTCGTCACGGTTTTCATAATTACATTTCATAGAATATTCTCCCTCTCTTACAAATGTTTTCGCTTTTACTCAAGACTCTCTTCTCTATAATTATTATTAAGAATTCACTCCAAAATATTGAAAACTTTATTAAAATTTTATGCGCCAGATGGCTCTCAACTTTTTCAGGGCATAGTGGATGCCTTCTCTCACTCTCTGTGGAGAAATTCCTAACAGTTCGCCAATCTCCTGAAACGTCATTTCCTCAAAAAATCTTAGTTTCAGGAATATCTGGCACCTTTCAGGCAGCCGGTGAATGGCTCGCAGCAGCAATTCCCGGTACTCTTGATTTTCCAGCGCAGATCGGTCGGTAATGTGAGGGTTTTGAAGGGGAAGGAATTCCTCGCCGTTGGGATGATGCTTTTTCTTTATAGTGCGGAAATGGCGTATTTTGTTATGGATAATTCCATAAATATAAGATTGCAGCGATTTGCCCACTGAGAAATCGTACTGGCCATTGCGGAGGCTTTCCAAAATCGCTAATTGAATATCTCCCACCAGGTCCTTGTAGTCCTGGTTTTTTCTGCCGATTTTATACCATACTACTTCCTCAATTCTATCTTTGAACAGCGCAATAATTTCTTCCTGGGCTTCAGGATCTCCTTCTTCGATTCGTTTCAACAACTCCTGGATCCGCTTATCCGGCAACCCCTCATTTCCGCCGCTGGGAGAAAAATTTTTTTTTGTTGTCAATATTTTCGACCCCTACGTGAATATATATATCATTCGATTGATGAAGCATGATTGCTGTATTTCAGCCCGTTTGAAGGAAGATTCTAATGAATCAAAACAACATAAACAAGAGAATTTAGAACCTGAAAAATTTCGGGAGGCAGTACCCCGGCCAAACGCCGGTAAGGAGAGAGAGGAGTTGGGAGGGGGAGTTGGAGGGGCGTTTTTTTCAATTTCCCCAGGGGGGAGCCAAGAAGCCCGGCGAAACCGCGAGGAAGTAACCGGGCGGTTTTTTTTTGCCCCATTATTTGCCTTAAATTCATTCCTTCTTGAACACCATGCCGATTTGATTGCCCGCCGGCCGGCAGTTTAAAATAACTTTGCACTATTTGCCGGTTTGTTGATAAATTGTTCCGCAAGGTAACAATGTTACCGAAATTCCCCGTTAAGGGGTTATAGATTATCAGCGTCAAAATAACGAACCGGAGGAACTTCTCATGACCTGCAATGTTGGCAAAACCGATCGAATCATCCGGTATGTTGCCGGAATCCTGATTGTCGCCGCAGGATTGTATTTTCAAAGCTGGTGGGGCCTGGTAGGCCTGGTGCCGATTGCCACCGCAGCCCTCAGATGGTGCCCGGCTTACGCGCCGTTTAAGATCAACACCGGCAAAAACACCTGAGTTGAAATTGGGTTTCGGGTTTCGATGGCGGCAGGGGCAATATGTGCTCCTGCCGTTTTTTTTTGCAGCGGCTGCCTGCTCAGACCGGCAGGGAACCGCATCACTCCAGGCGAATTTCGAACAGGTTTCTCCACAGTTTCCCGGTACAGTAAAAGGTTTTGCGGTCCGGGCGATACGCGATGCCGTTCAACACTGCGCGGGGGTCCGCAGGGCTTTCTATCGCGGCCAATTCCGAACAGTCAATGACCCGGTTGACCTGGCCGTTTTGAGGGTTGATTTGGAGGATAAAGTTGCTGTACCAAATATTTGCATAGATGTAGCCGTTGGCATATTCCAATTCGTTCAAGCTCAATATGGGCTGCCCGTCTCGGGTCACTTTCACGGTTCCGGCCAGCCGGAAGTTATCGTCGCGGAAATACAAATTTTCCGAACCGTCGCTCATGATGAAACGCGCCGAATCCGCCGCCAGCCCCCATCCCTGCCCGTTATAAGTAAATGTGTCGAGCAGAGCCATTTCCGGGAAAGAATAGATGAACGCGGTTTTCTCCAGCCAGGTCAATTGCACCAGGCGGCCGCTCTTTAATGCCAGCCCTTCCCCGAAATATTGCCCCCCCAGGGGGATGGATTGCAGCACTTCGCCGGTTTGCGCGTCCACTTTCCGCAAGCTGGAACGCCCGTACAGCCCGGTGCTTTCGTACAAAAATCCTTCATGGTAAATAAGCCCCTGGGTAAATGCCAGGGAATCATGGGGAATGGCCGCGATAATGGTGGGTTTAAGCGTGTCTGCCGTCATGGGAGGCTCTCCGTTGGCGGGACCCTCGGTGCCGTGCGAGCAGGCGGCGATAAGCGCATAGCAGGACAGAGGCGCAACCGCCCGGATAAATTTTCTCAACATCTTCGATCCTTCTTCAACGTTTCCAATTCGATGGCAAACCAACCACTAAATCACTCTCTCAACAGATCAATTCCTTCCTGGTCCCAGGGCTGTTGCATTTACCAGCAAATACCGCGAAGCGGTTACAGACCACAGCCAGGGTTCGACGCAGGCGAACCCTGGGAAAAGAGAGAGCAAATCGAAGCAAACCCCAACGGGTTTTACAAGGCACGTTTTGTTAAACCCCTTCAGGGTTTTGGGGTAAATTCGTCAATTGGTAACCCAGGGCTGTGATGTGCAACGCCGTTGGCGTAATCAGAATGCAACAGCCCCGCTGCCGGCCCGGCTACACAATCAACCAATAAAAAAACAAACCGGCCATGACAATCCCCGCAATAACTTTAATGGCGGTTCCGGCCAGAAATCCTAAGAATGCGCCCCACCCGGCCCGCCAGGCCTCCTGCCGCGACCTGCCGGTGAGGACTTCCCCGATCACCGCTCCCAGGAACGATCCGATCACCAGCCCCGGAATGTTGAACGCGAATACCCCGATAATCCCCCCTAACACCGTCCCCCACACCCCGGCCTTAGACGCGCCGTATTTTTTAGCTCCAATTGCCCCGGCGTAGTATTCCAACAGCCAGATTACCGCGGTAACGATTCCCAGGATCACCACGGTCTGCACCGTGTAATCTTTCCACCCCGATGCCAGCCCCCATACTAAAAATCCTCCGAAAATCAGCGGAACCCCCGGCAGCATCGGGATAATAGTTCCCGCGAAACCGATCACTACCAACGCAATGGCCAGCAGCAGCCAGAATGTCTCCATGAGAGTGCGCCTCCGTTTTTATTGCGCTTCAATATCGCTTTGAGAGTGAATTAAACACAAACTTTTAATTTTTGCAATCGTATGGTTCAGTGCCTTTGAAGCGGGTTCGGCATAATTTGCATTTGGAGAAAACGGTATTTCTTTATACATTTTGCCCTGGAAAACCAAAAAGGAGCCGCAGGTTGAAAGAGTTCCATTTTACTTCTAAAGATATTGACATTATCAGTAAAGTTTTGGACGTCGAACCGGTGAAACGGGTGGATAACTACCGATTTGTCTTAGAGAATAAAAAAGAGAACCGCAAACTCTCCCTGGAGATATATCCGGATATTCCCATCGGCAGCGAAGTGGGCAACCTGATTTCAATATATACTCTCAACTCCCATATTCAACTGCACTTTTGCACCGGTTACGTGCCCAGCGAATCCCTGGGGGAGGTCATTTTTATCGGCGAAAACCAGGGGCACGTCTCCGGCCTGATCGTGGAACGGGGAGCCGGCTGCTCCATGTACGCCAACCTGGATAAACAGATTCTCTCCGGCGATTTCACCCAAATGGCCCCGGAAGTGATGCTCTCCGGCATCGCTCTCTCGGTCGCCGAGCACCTGATCCCGGACACGGAGTGAGGAATGGTGGTGCACCGCCTAACCCTGGGAATTTTCGGGGTGAACAACTACATCGTGCATTCACCGGATTCCAACCGCGCTATTCTGATCGACGCCTGCGAAGATTACCCTGCCATCCTGCGCAAACTTTCCGAACTGAAGCTGCAACTCATTTACCTGGTGAATACCCACGGCCACGGCGACCACATGGCCGGCAACGCCGCCATCCTCAGCGAAACCGGAGCGCAATTGCTGGCCCATCCCCTGGAAATCCCCTACTTGCGGGATCCCAAGTTGAATCTCTCCCTGATGATCGGCGGGGGAGTGCGCTCCCCGGAACCGCATCGCTTGTTAGAAGAAGGGGATACCGTGGAATTGGAGGACCTTCGTCTGAAGGTTCTTCATACCCCGGGGCATACGCCCGGGCATATCAGCCTGGTAGGCGAGGGGATCGCCTTTGTCGGGGACGTGATTTTCCGCGAATCCATCGGGCGCACGGACTTTCCCGGCGGCTCCTACGAACAACTGCTCGAAACCATTCAAACCAAAATTTACCCCCTCCCGGATAGCACCGTGCTCTACAACGGGCACGGCCCGGAAACCACCGTGGCCCATGAGAAACGCTTCAATCCTTACGTGAATGTGTGATCGAGAATCATTGAGGTCTTTTACCCCCATTTTTAATTGCCAATTGCCAATTGGTAATTGCCAATTCGTAACAACTTATTGCCAATTAACCCGCTAACCGGCATCGAAATGTGGCGCGCGACTCTGGAAAAATTTCTGAACCACTTGGCCCTGGAAAGAAGCCTGGCCGACAATACCCTGCTCTCCTACGAGAAGGATTTGCAGCGTTACCTGCAATTTTTAACCGGGCGCAGCATCCAGGCGGTGGAGGCCATTGCCCCGGGGGACATTCAGGATTACAGCGAGCTGCTCACCGGCCTGGGGCTTTCCCCCAACAGCATCGCCCGGAATTTCTCCGCCATCCGCAGCTTCCACAAATTCCTGCTCTTGGAAGGAATCACCAAACAGAATCCCACCGAATTGTTAGAAACGCCTCGTTTAGCCCGGAAACTGCCGGAGGTGCTCTCGGTAGATGAAGTTTTCGCCATTTTAGACGCCCCGGAAATCGACAGCCCCGAAGGCGCCCGCGACCGCGCCATGTTAGAAGTGCTCTATGGGGCCGGCCTGCGGGTTTCCGAGCTGATCAATTTGAAGATAGAACAAATCCAGTTTGAAGAGGAGATGCTGCGCGTGTTGGGCAAGGGGAACAAGGAGCGTTTTGTGCCGCTGGGCGGGCAGGCGCTGCACTGGCTGAAAATGTACCTCGGCGCGGTGCGCCCGATGCTCTCCAAAGGACTATTATCGCGCAGCCAGGTGTTTTTGAACCGCTTCGGGAAGCCCTTTTCGCGCATGGGGGTCTGGAACATCGTGCAGAAGTACGTGCTGCTGGCCGGAATTTCCCGCCGGGTCTATCCCCATATTTTCCGCCACTCCTTTGCCACCCACCTGTTGGAAAACGGCGCGGACCTGCGCGCGGTTCAGGAAATGTTAGGGCACTCCGATATTTCCACCACCCAGGTTTACACCCACCTCACCCGGCAGTATTTGAAAGAAGAGTACAAGAGCTATCATCCCCGGGGGTAGCGTGCAGGAGTGACGCGCTTTCAAAGTGCCTCGTACCTGCCGCTTGCTCTTGTCTCGCCCTCCAAAATTCCCTATATTGGCGGCCTTAATTAAACAGAAAATAGAGCTAAAATCTATTGAATCGAAAAACCGGTCTATGCGCATGTTTTATACCCGCTTTGCATTCTCCTTTGTAATGCTGTTCATCACCCTGGCCAACGCCCAACTCTATCTCTGGCCCACGGACGCCAGCAAACTTATGACCAGCAGTTTTTGTGAATTCCGCCCCCGCCATTATCACGCCGCCATCGACGTTAAGACCTGGCAGCAAACCGGCTATAAAATATTCGCCGTGGAAGACGGCTACGTGTACCGCCTCCGGGTGGCCTCCACCGGCTACGGAAAAACGGTTTACCTGAAGCTGAAAGACGGCAATTTCGCGGTGTACGCCCATCTGGACGGCTTCACCCCGGCGCTGAACGCCTACACCGACTCCCTGCGGCTGGCGGCGCGGAACAACGTGCTGGATACCTACCCGGAAGCAGGCCGTTTCCCGGTCAAAAGAGGGGATTTGCTCGGCGACACCGGCGACACCGGCATCGGGGTGCCGCACCTGCATTTCGAGCTTCGCGACGCCGGCCAGAATCCGATTCACCCGTTGCAGTACTATCCCGGCGTAATCCAGGACGACATTCCCCCGCGGGCGCAGTTTTTGGCGGTCATTCCGGCTGGCGGGAGTACGCTTATCAATTTTGAGCCGGATACCCTCATTCTCCCCACGTCGCAAACTCCCCGGGTGACGCTCAAAAAACCCCTGTACCTGGCCGGGAAAGCCTACCTGGCGCTGCGCACCCACGACCAGGCCAACGGCAACGACAACCTGTTCGATTTTTACCGCGCGGAAATGCTGGTCAACGGAGAGGCGGTGTATCAGGTGCAGTATGACCGCTTCAGCTATGATGAAACCCGCCTGATCGAGATCGACAAAAGCTTCTCCCTGTGGCGCAAGGGGCTGAAAGTATATCACAATTTCTACCGCCACCCCGCCAATACCCTGCCGTTTTATAAAAATACCGCCCGCGGCGATGGAATGCTCTCCGGAAAAATCCTGCAAGAAGGGAAGAATACGGTGCTGTTGCGAGTGTATGATTACGCCGGCAACCTTTTAGAGGTGGAAATTCCCCTGGTCTATTACCGGCTGATTCCCGTGGAAACCTCGGAAGCCCAACTCGCCGACGGCGCCGTAAACCTGGAATTAAATTCGCCGGAGCCGCTGCAAAACTTCGAGGTGTACCGGGTGACTTATCAATCCCCATCCCAAACCGCCCCGGTTACCGGCTTCCAGGTCGAATCGAGCGAGGGGTTGCTCGGTTTGCGGCACTATTATCGCTTTTCGATCCCGCACCGGGCGG
This sequence comes from uncultured Calditrichaceae bacterium, assembly GCA_964522165.1. Classification (GTDB taxonomy): domain Bacteria; phylum Calditrichota; class Calditrichia; order RBG-13-44-9; family J075; genus JABWBP01. The sequence goes on along the minus strand of CAZFVV010000010.1, from coordinate 9,450 downwards.
GCAACGGAACCGTTGCTTATCAAATCCGGGCAACTTATGCCGATTCCCTTCCTACCCTGCCGGTGTACGTTTTTCCGGGGGGAGTAAATCAGCGGCGGGCCAAAAAGCAGGATTGGAGCATCGTTTTCTATGGCGACAAAGCGACGGTAAAGGGGCGCGGGCACGCCCCGGGAGCTTTGCCGGGCGGGGAATCGTTGTTCTACGCACAATACAAACCGGAAGCCTACTTGCTCACCTTTCCGGTCGAAGACGCCGGCGAGCTGAGAACCGGTCTGGGCGACGCGGCGGATTCTATGCTGCGGCAGGAAATTGCCCCCTGGACCCCGGTGTACCCCGGCCGGGAGCGAACCGTGCGCTCGGAGGACCGGGCGCTGACGCTGCACTTCCCGGCGGACGCCGCTTACGACACCCTCTACGTTCGGATTCAAAAATTCCCCGCCCGGGAGAAGTCTTCTGCCGCCTACCCTTTCAAGTCCGCGATTTACGAGGCCAGCCCTTTCGACCAGCCCTTCAACTACGGGGCGAATCTCTCTTTTGCGCTCCCGGATACCCTGGCAAGCCGGCGGGGAATCGGAATCTACTATTTTGACCGGCGCAGGGGCTGGCTTTATCTTCCTTCCCGCCTGGATGCCGGCAGCAACACCCTGAAGGCCCGGGTGACCAGTATGGAGAAATTCGCCCTGATCCAGGATACCGTTCCCCCGGAAATCCGCCCCCTCAACCTGGCGGAGTTCAACGCCGCCGCTTCCCCCCGCCCGTTGCGCTTCGCGGTGAAAGACGGCATGTCCGGCATCTACAACGAGACCCAGATTAGCGTGGAAATCGATGGGAAATGGTCGCTGTTTGAGTTCGACCCGGAAGAAGACCGGGTCATCATTGCTCCCCGCTACATTCCCCGCGGCGAGCATATTCTAAAACTCATCGTCACCGATAACGCCGGTAATCGCGCCCAGAAGCAGTTTACGGTGCGGCGGAACAGAAATGGAAAACGGTAGGATTATCCCGGTCGAATTTGCTGAGCCTAACTCTTGAAAACGCTCAATCGCTTACCACGACCAGCATCAACAGGACGCCGGTCTTCAAGGAACCTGCCGCCAGCGCCAGCAGGCAGAGCAGGGAGAAAAAGAGGTAGAGCGCGGGCCGCCAATAGCGTTTCATATTTCCTCGCAGTTTGGGTAACGGTGCGTGAGACGTGATCTCCTAATGCTGCCTGGGCATCACGCCTCACGTTTCACGCGACATTCTCAAAAGCGATAGCTCAACCCCACCAGCACCTTGTGCGCGGTAATCTCCTCCAACGTGCCGCCGGGAGTGAATTCGTCCACGGATTCCTGCTTCCAGCTGCCCTGCAGGTAGGTGAAGTCCAGGGAAACGTAACGGTCCAACAAAAATCCCACTCCGCCGCTGATCACCCGTTTATCCAAATCCCCGGAAGCGTTTTTCAAGGGCGAAGGATAAACTGCGTAACCCCCGCGCAGCAGCACGTTGCTCCCCGGCAGCAGCAACTCCCCGCCCAAGTGGTATTGCAGGGTGGCGCGGAAATCCCGCCGGAGGCGCTGGTTTTCCGCCAGCAACCCGCTATAATTGGGGTCGCCGACCTGGTCGCCGGAGACCTCGAAGCGGGTCTGGCTCCAGTCGCGGTAGCGGGCGCTCCCGGCCAGGGTGATGATGCCAGTGGAAAACGAAATACCGCCATCAAAATAGAAGGGGGTTTTCACTTTGTACTCGAACAGGCCCGGATCGCTCTCCCAGACGTCTTCATCGCCGTTGTCGAACACGATGCGGTCGTTGGCCTGGTAATTTTCCTTCACCGTGAAGGTGGTGGGAAGCCCCACCGCGCCGCCTAACCGGATGGCGTTCCCGGCGGAAAACATGCCCCCCAACTTCAACCCGAATCCGGAATAGTCGGTTTTGATGGCGCGGGAGAGCATATAACTGTCGAAATCCGCGGGGAATTGCTGGTAGAGGCCCTCGCGGTCTTGCTGCAAAAAGGTGAACTGGTACGCGCTTTCCCCGTCCCACACGCTGCCGCTGATCCCGGCGGTAAAGTTGGGCGAGAGCGCCACGCCCGCGCCTAAGCTCCACTGGTTCAGCCCGCCCTCTTCGTTGATCTGTTCGGTTTGATAGACGTCCTTATCGAAGGGGTAAAAACCGCTTCCGAAATCGAAGCCTAACCCGTTGCTCTCCCGGTTGAAGCCGGAGAAAGTCAGGTTCTGGTCGAAATCCTTTACCCGGTTGTATCCCAGGGCGATCGCAAAACTTCCCCGCTGCGCGGGCAGTGCAAACGCGAATCCTAAGGAGTTCAGGCGGGTATAGTTCTGATTCTCATCGTTCAGGCTTTCCTGGAAGGTGGCCGCGTTGTTGAAATTCAGATGCGAGACCTCTCCGAAGAAATTAGAGCGCCGGATTTGCGCCAGTCCGGCGGGATTCCAGTAAATGGCGGAATAATCATCCGCCACGCCGCTGTACGCCCCGCCCATGGCCAGTGCCCGCGCCCCGAAGCCGCTCTCATCCTGCACGATGCGCACCGCGTCGAAGGCGTTTTGGGCATAACTTTGCGCAGCTATCATCAAGCCAGCCAAAAAAAGGAAATTTTTCAAGGATTTCATAACATTCCTCCTCTAAAAATAGGCCGCTACTCCAAAAACCACACTGAGAGGTTTGAATTCAACAGTGCGCTGGGTCGCGGTAAGCAGATCCTGCGAATTAGACCCTTCGGCGGTTCTTTCGTTTTTCCAGTAGGTATAAGCGATTAGAAACCGGTTTTCAGCCAGCAGGCTAATACTGCTGCCAATAAACCACTCTATCCCGATTACGCTGGATAAACCTGCCGCCCAGCGGGTATCTTTGGTATGAAGCGTGACATCAGGGTTACCGCGGGGATTTGTCTGTTTCAGGGATTCATCCTTGCTAACCCGGCTGATTTGAGCATAGGGTCCCGTTCCGAGGTAAAAATCAATTTTTTTGCCGGGATTAGGATAATAAACATATTGGGCAACGATACCCAGGGATTGCAAATTTCCCTCGCTCTCGATATTGTCAGCAATCTCGAGGGTATCATCCTGCGTTATTTGCCGATTATGTTCCGAATCCGAAAATGACCCGCTTAAGTCTAACCCTACCCGCCAGGCGGAGCGCTCCGAAAAATGATATTTCCCGGAGAACACCGCGCCCTGGAAAGATTTCAGTTGAAAATCCGGGGCGATTTGGAATTGCAGCGCTTTGGCTCCTTTCCGCAGGGGTGAATGCTTCGAGCTGTCCGACTGGCTTCCCGCCGAAAGATTTCCATGAATGGCCAAGAGGGCGAGCGAGATCGCCGCAAGAAGAAGGGGTATCTTCCGCATGAGAATTCCTCCTATTTGAATATTATAATTGGATGGGCAATCCTGCGATTTGCCGATCTATCGCAAGGGATCTCTTTTAACAATCTCGTTTAGCGTTTCTTAGCCCGCTCGCTGTTCCCGGAAGCGCTGCGCGAAGGTTTTTGGCTGCCGCTTTCCGATTTGCCGGACGCGGGGCGGGCCGGGGCTTGCTGCACGCTGCTGTTCCCGCCGGAGCGCGGCGCCGGCTGGCTGCGGTATGAAGGCGCGCTGCTGCTTCTATCCGTGGAGCGGGAAGGCTGGGGTTGGTACGAACTGCCCCCGCTGCGCGAAGAACCGTTGTTCGAAGACCGGTTTTCGGTTCGGGAAGATGAATTACTTCGCTGCGGCGCAGCCGGCTGCCGGAGCGACCCGTTCGAGGAGCCGGAATCGTTGGTGCGGGTGCGGGTTTCCGGTTGGGAAACGGGTTTGGGCGTTTCTAAAGGCTCGCTCCACCGGTAAGCTGGGGTTTGCTGGCCGGCTTGTTGATTGTTCCGGGAGTTGTTCCCGTTCCCTGATGCAGGTTGCGCGGGTTGGCGCTGCTGTTGCTGGGTGTTGAAGCGCGAACCGGCAGCGTTCTCTCTCGAAGGCGCGGTAGCGTTGGTAGTTCCAAGTTCCCTGCGGGGATTCTTCTTTGCCGGGGTTTTGACAGCTTCCCGCGTAGCGGTCGTTTCCCGCCGCCGTTCCTTTTGAACATTCCCCGAATTGACCACCCCGGGCTGCTGGCCGGAAGAAGGATTGCGCGGGCTTCTTTGAGATACCGTGGAGGGCCCGGCCACCTGAATGGCGCCTCTCTGCGGGCTTTTCAGGTTGCTGCCGCCGCTGCTCGAACCACTATTCGAACCCGCACCGGGAGAGCCGGGGCGTCCGCTGTTGCCGGCCACCACCGGGTCGCGGCGTCCCCAATCGCGCGGCCCCGTGGGCCAGGGATCGTTTCCATAGCCGGGGTCGGAATGATGGCCGCCGTGATGGCCGGAATACCAGGGATCATAGTAGGGCGGGCACCAGCCCGGGTTCGGGTAATAGGGCGGTACCAGGATTACCACCGGGGGATAGTAAATGGTGGCGTACCAGGGGTCCCAGTAACCCCAGGAAAAGTAGAATCCAAAATCCCAGTAAGCAGGATAGTAATACCCTACCCTCCAGTGATGGGGATACCAGTAGTAAGACGGATACCCATACACCCCTGAATAATACCCGTATGAATAACCGGAGCTAAAGTGGAAACTGACCGAAACGTAGGGATCGGGATCGTAAACCGGCGGATTGTAATACACGCCGAACGGTTCATCATAAATATAGTACTTGTTGATGATGACCCGGTCCGCTTCGTTTTCCCGGTATTCGCTATCTTCTTCGAAAGTCGCGGCATAACCCGGGGATTCGAGCGGCTCGTTTTCATAATATTCGCTTTCATAAGCGCCGGATTCTTCCGGGTATGCTTCATAATAAGCTTGACTTTCCGGCTGCCCGGCGGGGCTGAACTGGGTGTAGCAGCCGCTTAGCAGCAGGGATGCCAGCAGGGCGGCCATTACGGCCGGGGTATTGGCGAATATGTTCAAACGGGTTTTCATATCATCACCTTCTTCTTTACTTTCCGGTCGAAATCAGTTCAAAAATGATACCAGAAAAGGCGGATGGAGAGGAATGGATCGCTAAGTACTTGTTTCTATGAGCTATAAAAATTTAAAAGCGTGAAAAAAAGAATTGATTTTTTATGCAGCTGTTAACGGGGTTAGCACACGGATTGTTAACTATGTTAACATCAAAAATATTGCCGGGGCTTAATTCTACTTCTGAAAAACCGCCGCGTAAAATACCAAATGCAGACGCAGGAAAATAGGGTTGGGCGTTTTGGGAAAAAGTGCGTAAATTCGCCCGCGAGTAAATCAGAAAATAAATGATAAGGGATTCGCGTGGAAAGACTAACCACCTGCCGGTTCTGCCAGAAAGAAGTTGGATACGAGCTTCGAACCTGCCGCCATTGCGGGAAGAAAGACCCGTTGGGGCTGGAGGAGAAAATTCGCCCGCTTATCGCCAAGGGACAACGGATCGAGGCGGTGAGGAGAGTGGTCGAATTGACGAAAGTCGGTCTGAAGAGATCCAAAGATTATGTGGATTCTTTAGCATAAAGATTTTGCCAGGGATTACCAAAAAGTGCCGGAGGAGATGAGAGGATACGAGGCCATTATTTCCATGCTGTATTTGAAATACATGCAAGCATTAGGATTTTTTTGATGACAAACCGGCTTCTATCGTTGGAAGCGAACTCTCTTGAGGGTTTTCTCCACCTTTACCCGGTCTCTTTTAGAATGCTGTTTATTTGCTCTGTTTCTAAATTTGCAAAATGCTCCATTAGCAACCGGTGAATAAAAATATATCCCCCGCCAACTTTTCGCAGGAAAATATGCTCGGCAGCGTAATCGAGAAAACGAACGAGATTCCAGGGAATATAATCTTTCGTGGCGAGTATGAACCGGAGGGTAAAGTGTTGAATGACCTTGATCCCTCCACCCAACAGCCCAGCAATCAGTCCGAAAATTAGCCCGAAAATCAACCCAATATTTGACGCCTGAATCAGCCCAAGGCTCAATCCAACTATCAGTCCCAGAATAAGTGTTATAAACATAGTTCTTTTCATTGATAGTCGAATGCTTCGATTGGGAATCACTCTTATATCTATTTCGCCAGTAGTAATAATCGACTCTATCATTACAGGCTTTTTCATCAATGGTCGAATGGTTTGAGTTGGAATTCGTCTTACTTCTAGTTCATCAAGATTTCTAATTAACCCCAGCATTAGCCCAACACTTAAACCGAAGATCAACCCAAAAACAAGCAACAGGTCAAAAAACAACCAAAAGCCTACTCCCAGAATTAATCCAAAAATTAACCCTAATTTTAAGTTTTCTTTAACTATCCCCTCTGAAAATTTCACTACTTCGGCCGTTTCCATTTCATTGCTCAGTCCGCCCCGGTCAGCAATTCGTACCACAATTAATCCTACACTCAAACCGAAAATCAGCCCAATAATCAGTCCACCACTTAGTCCGAAAATCAGCCCGAAAATCAACCAACCAATAAGCACAAGAAAGAAATGATATAAACGTTGTTGATTCTGTGTTTGAAGATAGTCTGGGTGTATATCTTCTATGAAAAAAATTATCTGTCTGTTTTGTAGCATTCTTTGAGCTAACCATTTCAACCAAGAGATAACTTGTGCCGAAGAATAAAGTTTATTAGTGTCCCGCTGCTTCAACATTTTTTGAATGTAGGCATTTAATAAATGAGCACGCTGAGCTTCTATTAAGTTGGGATTTGAAATTTCATCAATTGATATTTCTTGATACGCCAGAATCATGATGTTGAGGATCAACGGCGATGTTGACAATTCTTGCAAGGGGGGAATATTTTTTAGATTGATCCGCAGAGCTTCGAGCTGCGGGCTAACTTTAGTAAGATAATGGTTGACTTGTTTCGTGTTTAGAGGCTGGATCAGAACCGACCCATGGAGTTTGAGTTTAGTATGGAGGATTTCATACTCGATAGTGCGGCTGCAAATTGCCAGGGGCACTGAATGGTCCTGACAGAAGACATTGATGGCAGCAACGCAGGTTTCACGGTTTTCCAAAGCTACTTCATCCAACCCGTCCAACAACAACGCTAAATCATCACTCTCCACCCAGAATTGAGCAACTTCCTGTGGAATAAAATATTTTGTATTCAGTTCATTCACCAGCCATTCGACAAGAGATTGTTTGGAGGGGTGCCAGGAGGAGAGATTGAACAGTACTGGAATGGGCTGGCCACGGTCTTTTTCCGCCCGGCCAATTGCATCTTGTGCCAACTCCAATAACAGGGTAGTTTTTCCCGAACCAGGTTCACCAAGGATGAGCATTGACTGTTGCATCTCGTCAAAAACATCAATAATCTTTGTGTCGGGCGACAATATACGATCCGGCTGACCCTTTATTTGAAGTACCATATCCCAAGGTCTCTCGACTATTTTTTTCCGTTCTCCCAGCCCCAGCCGGATAAGCACTTCTTTGTGCAGGGAATTTTGGAGAAAATCTTCCACCCAAATCTTTTTCATCAATTCCAGCATTGATTTGCGGTTTCGCTGCGTCTGCTTTTCGTTCTGAGTAGTTTCCTTTTTTTCATTATGGGAAGCCATTAGGGTTAACAATTTCCCCATGGCAAAAGACAACGCAACTGTGATGCCCCCAAAAACAAAAATTGTTGGATCGAATCTCAATTGCGCGAAAAAATCAAAATAACGCCCTCCAAACCAGAAAATACCTACAAGATAAAAAACAACAAAAAGTATTTTCGCGATTTCATTAAAAATTTTTGCTACACTATTGAGTGTTGAAGATTTAACCATTTGAGATTTCAATAGTTCAGTTATTTGAAATTGCGGTTTAAGCTGCTTCAGTTCCTTATTATCCAAAGAAAACTGATTTTTCTTATCATTGGGTCAAGATGACAAACCCCACAGAGATTTTCCCACCCACACATAAAATTTCTCGTCGATTTGTAATTTACCAGATTTATTTAGACGCCTAATTTGAGGTAACAATCGTTCATGGGAAATTGGTCTATGAAATTCTGCAACTTGTTTTAGAAAGGAAAAATAGTCTTCAGTTGTTTTAGGGTCTTTAATTGCCTTTTCAGCAAATATTTCAGCCCATAGCTCCAATATATCTGCCCAATCGTAACGTTCTCGTCCGCCTTCAATTTGTTTATGCCATTCTTCTAATACATGAAGTTCTTGACGATATAAATAATTGGCAACGAAAAAGCAGTGGATTTGGGCATGGCGAAAACGGTATTTTTCGTCAGCTTTGGTAAGAATTCCTTGAGCCACTGCGGAATCGCAAATTTCCCTCGGAATTTTGTTGTTTGGCTCAAACTGTTGGCTATTTGTTTTAAAAAGATCCCAGGCAGTATGCTCGAGATTTAGAACCAAAAGGCCATCGCCAAATTTTTTAAGTAAATTGCGGTAAATATCCAACCGAAAATCTGGAAGTTTTTTGTTCTGGTGGATGTATTGGGCTAAAAGTTGTGCAGTATGAGGTAGCTCAGCAAGATCACTGAGATAGGGACTATTTAAAAGTGATTCGACAAATTTTTCTTCAATAATTTGTTCGAGTTGCTCCTTTCCAAAGGGGTGCAGATTAATATGCTGAACATTTATTATATTCTCCCATTGGGGATCAAACTGGCTGGTGAGGACTACGTGATTTTGGAGAATTACCCTACGTACAAATTCTTGAGTCGCTTCTTTATGGCGATCTTCATTGAAACCGTCAAGTAATACTAAAAAACCCCCAAATGTTAATAAATCAACTGTTACATCTTCTTTTACATCTATGTCTCCATACTGGGCCATTAATGCAGTTGCTTCGATCTGAGGAGATCGAGTGCTCCCCAAAGGTATAAAGAATGGAGTTTTGTTGAGAGAGAGTGCATGTTCAGTCCACTTCTCCAATAAGGCGGTCTTGCCTAATCCAGATTTTCCTACAAGTAGCCATAATTGGCCGGTCGATTCCCCCAGGATTTTTTCCAAGACTTTTTTCCACCATTCACCATTTTCACTTGTAAATTCTTGGATTGATTCTTTTATAGTAATTTGGGGAGGAATATACTGGCGATTCCGCCATAATTTTACAATTGGTGAATTCCAGAGTCCTTTTCGATAATCTTGTAATAGTCCTATTCTAATATGAGATACAAAGCGAATAAAAAAATCAACAAGGAGATATTTGCCAACAATTAATCCCAAAACATATGAACCCACCGGATGAAAAACTATTCTCCTCACCTTGTTGGAAAAAATTGCTAAATAGACTAGGAGAAGATTAAAATATAGGATAAAACCTGCAATCTTTATACCTGTATACCACAGTGAAGATGAAATCATAGTGAAGTAAGAAGTTTCATAAACTGCTGCAGGATTTCCTGAATAACCATAATAAGCAGTAATTTGCAAACGGCATAATTCTCCCTTTAAATAAGTTGCGAGTTCATATGCTTTAGACCTTATTCTCTAACAAGTTGTTAATAATCTCAGTATTACGTAAATTCTTTG
>CAZFVV010000009.1:0-74902 GCA_964522165.1 uncultured Calditrichaceae bacterium | reverse complement strand
AGAAAGCGAAATACAACGCCGCGATAAAATTTCTCCCCGCCCCCGCAATCCCGGAGGAATACGGCCGGTAACGCCGGTCGGTAATGTTTTCCACCCCCGCGCTCAATTTCAGCAGATCGGTCAGCCGGAACATGACTTTGAAGTTAATGGTGTACCAACCCGGAGAATAGGGATTGCCATCGGCGTCGAGGGCGTAGATGTAATCCTTGCCCTGTTCTTCCGGGGCGAGGTCTTTGTAAGCAATCTCGCCGTTATAGACGCCGTACAAATCCGCTTTGAAGCGGCTGCGGGTATAGGTCAGGTGGGTGTCGCCAAACCAGGGAGCGGCGTGGCGCAGGGGGGCGGTGCTGCCGTCGTCTAACTCTTCTTCGCCATGCTGGTAGTTGAAACGCGACAGGATTGCGAACCCGGAGGGCAGCTTGATCTCTACTCCGGCCTCGAAACCATAGACGTTGGCTTCCGCGGCGTTTTGAATCGCCTGCACCTGGCTCAGCTCGCCGTCGTAAAAAATGCTGTCCTGGCCGTTCAGGGTGTAATCGCGCCGCACCATGGCATTGTCCAGCAGGGTGTAATATCCGGCCAGGTCCACTTTCAGCATCTCGCCGAAGATTTTGCTGAGGCCTACTTCGGCGTTGTAGGCGTACTCCGGTTTCAAATCCGGGTTGGGAACTACCACGGAACCCGGCTCGGAATCGAACACCTTGCCCACGTCATCCACGTTGGGGGCGCGGAAACCGGTGGAGAGGTTCAGGTTGACCTGCAAACCCGGCTGCGGCTTGTAGGCCATCCCTGCGCTGCCGATCAGGGCGCGGGGGTTCATACTCGCAGTAGTAAAAGGGAATTTATAGAAAGTGGTATCAAATGTGGCGTCCAGGGTCACCTGGTTGAAGCGCAAGCCGCCTTGCAGGGTAAGCTGCGGGCTGATTTTATAGCGATAATTCAGGTAAGCGGCGTAAGAATTCCAGGTGGAGCCATCCGGGTAGCGGGAAGGGCCGGGAACAGTCACGCCGGTGGAAACATCCTCATCCTCGCCGGTAGATCCCACTTTGTTGAGCACCACCTCCGCCCCGTAAAAAAGGAGATGCTTCTGGCTCCAGACCTTTTCAAAATCGAGGTTGGCGGTGAACACATCCACCGTCTCGGTGCGGTGGCGCAGTTCCGTGTCGCGGAAATCCCGGTCGTGGCGGCTTTCTTTGAAGAAATGATAGGCCAGCGTCGCGCTCAGGTGGTCGTACCAGCCATTCTGGCCGGAGTGCGCGATATTCAAGGCGTTCATCGACCACACCTGGGGACCGTAATACCACTCCGCGGAGCGCAGGTTGTCGCCGCGGTAGCGCAGCAGACGGTCGTAGCGCGGGTAATCGGAAGTGCTGGAATAATGGATGCCGAGTTTGAAATCCCAGCGCTGGTTCGGCTTGAAGCGGATTTTCTGCATCAGGTTGAGCTGGTGGTAGCCGGTGGGCACTTGCTCTTCGGGATCCGGGTTGGTTACGGTGCTGTCCTGCCCGTTGATGGTTTCCACATATTGCCGGCGCAGGTAATCAGCGGGGCCGTCGCCGCCCATTTTCTGGTCGTTAAAGTCGGTATAGGTGGCGCTGCTGACGAAAGCCCACTTCTTGAATCCGAAGCTGACATCGGCGTGCCCGGTTTTCTCGAAATTGGCGGAAGAACTGCGGATGGCGGCGTTGCCGCCTAACAGCGGCTTTTCGCCCGGGGAGAACGCCGGGGTAAGGGTGTAAAAGCTCATCACCGCGCTGATCGCATCGCTGCCGTAAATGACCGAGCCGGGGCCGAAAACCACTTCGGTTCTATCGGTCGCAAACGGATCCAGCGAAATGACATTTTGCAAATTGCCGCTGCGGAAGATGGCGGTGTTCATGCGCACCCCGTCCACGGCGATCAGCACCCGGTTGGTGGCAAAGCCGCGGATCATCGGGCTGCCGCCGCCCAACTGGCTTTTCTGGATGAACACTTCCCCGGAAGCGCCTAACAGGTCGGCTGCGGTTTGCGGATTCTGGAAAGTCACCTCCGCCGGGCGGATGCTGATGATCTTGTTGGGAAGATCGCTTTTCTCCTGCTGCCAGCGGGTGGCGGAAATGACCACCTCATCCACCGGAAAGGGGGTTTGTTCCAAGAAGAGAGTAAATTGCATTTCCGCCAGTTGAGCGTAGCTGAATGCCTTCGGTTTGTAACCGACCCGCTCCACGTGGATATTCTCGGCATTTTTGAAGGGGGAAATATCGGCGCGCCCTTTGGCGTCGGTAGAAGCGGAAAGGGGGGGATTTTCACTGTGAATTACGGCTTGCTCCAGGGGCTGATGGGTCTGGCGGTCTTTTATGGTTAGCACCTGGGCATCAAGGGCGATGCTTGCTGCCAGAAGAAGATAAACGTACAAGCTTTTTTTCATGGCTATTTCCTCGTTTTGAAGTTCAAGTCCATGGTCGATTATGGATTTCCTGCCCATGCGCATGCGCGTTAACCTTAGCGTGATTGTTGCGAATGTGTATAAAATTCCCCTTCTTTTGCAAGGAGGGGACAGATTGCGAAGTGTTCAGCCACGAAGTGGCGGCTATGCCGCGAGCAAATCAGGGGTGGTTGCGCGGGATTGCCCCCTCTTGACCACCCCTGCGTCGTTCACTGAACGCGTCACGACGCTGTCCCCTCCTTATCAAGGAGGGGAATTTTTCCCGGTTGTCCCCGGATACATGCTAAGTTTAACGGGAATGTGCCCATGCGGGGGCCACTCCGGGTTGGGCAACTGGAAGAGCTTCCCTGTCAAGCGGGAAACGCCGGGATGAGCAGCGAAAGCATGAAGTAAGACACTCCCTGCCCCGCTGGACGGAGTCAGCGGCATCACCTCTCGGAAACGTTCAGGGCGTTCCTTTCCCCCTGCGCGTACCCGCGCGAACGGGGCGCTGCCAAATGGCAAACCGGGTTTATGGCAATATGGCGGAGACTTGAACTTTCGGCGGAGGGGTGGGAGGCGTGCTGGTCCAGGTTTGTAACCTGAAGCGGTAATTCGCCAGCTCTCTTTCCCTCTCAGAACCGGGCGGTTGCGGAGGGACGCGCTGGACAATAAACAGGACGTTGAGCAACTGGTAAAACCTTTCAGTCTGCTGTTTGTGCCGGGAATTTTTCGTAGTCTCCCGTTTCACCAGTTCATCTAAGTTGGCAAAAAGTCCACTTTCCTTGACGTCCAGAATGCAGTAATACCAGGTGGCGTCGCCATGCGATTCCTGGCGAACAATATCGTACATCATGCCGTGGTAACGGAATTCCCGGCTGTGGATCCGCTGAAAAGAGGAGTTAGGCTGCTCTTCCAAAGCCCGGGGTATTTTCAGCAGCACCAGCTCGTGTTCCGGCACCCCGGCTTTGATACGCTGTTTTATTTCCCGGCGCACCTGGTACTGCTGGATTTTAAAAATCGCCAGGTAGCCCAGCGGCTGGAACAGCATAATCAGGAGCAAAAACCAGCTTACACCGTGCATAAGGTGAGAAGGTAGCGAAGCTTCCCGGTAATTTGCAAGGCTTAATTGTCCATTATACCGACAGATAAAATTTCGCTAAAATATCGCTTGATAAGTATCTCCACGTGAGATATATTTTCCCATGCGCATTATTACACGACGACGCTTATTGGAATTTGCGGAACAGCACCCGGAAGCGGATGAGCCTTTAAAGCGTTGGTATCGCGCGATGAAACGGCACAACTTCGAGTCATTCTCGGAGTTGCGGCAAATTTTTCCAGGCGCGGATAAAGTGGACAGGTTAACGGTTTTCAATATTGGCGGCAATAAATACAGATTGATCGCCGCCATTCATTACAATCGCAAGATCATTTATATCAGGGATGTGTTAACTCATAAAGAGTATGATAAGGGTAATTGGAAGGAATCATGATGGAAGTATTGAACGAAGAAGTATTGAATGCAGAAATAGAAAAAATTGCTAAAATATGGCCGATTGTCTCAAAAGTTGTATCGGTCATACACACTGAAGAAGAATATGAATACGCTGTAAAAGTATTGGATAGACTGATCGATATGGTCGGTGAAGATGAAGATCATCCGTTAGCATCATTGATGGAAACGATCGGGGCACGAATCGAAGATTACGAAGACCGGCATTATCCTGAACCGGTGGGAGATGCGATTGGCTGTTTAAAATATTTAATGGAAGAGCACAATCTAAAACAACGCGATTTAAAAGAATTGGGAAGTCAAGGTGTTGTATCCGAGATATTAAGCGGCAAAAGGAAGCTTACCCTTAGACAGGTTAAGGCGCTCAGTAAACGGTTTAAAATTTCGCCAGCCGTTTTCATTGAAGATGAGTAACGAACGAGAGTGATACGCGAAATCCCGAAGAATCGAAAATCACGTCTATCATAAATCTTAAAATCTCCGCCAACCATGAATCCCTCTCCTAAAACCGATCTGGCCGCCGGCCTTGCCTGCCCCATCCCCATCAGCGAGTACCCCCAGGTGCAGCTCGCCCACGGCGGCGGGGGCAAGCTGATGCACCAGTTGATCCAAAAGATGTTCGTCTCCGCCTTCAATAATCCGCAATTACAGATCCAGCACGACGGGGCGGTTTTTTCTCCCGGCAACGGACGCTTAGCCTTCAGCACCGATTCCTACGTGATCAAACCGCTGTTCTTTCCCGGCGGCGACATCGGCTCCCTGGCAATTCACGGCACCGTGAACGACCTGGCCATGTGCGGAGCGCGCCCGCTCTACCTCAGCGCCGGGTTTATCATTGAAGAGGGCCTTGCCATGGAAACGCTCTGGCAGATCGTGCAGTCCATGCAGCGGGCCGCGGAAAATTGCGGAGTGCAAATCGTTACCGGGGACACTAAAGTAGTTGACCGCGGTAAAGGCGACGGGATTTTCATCAACACCGCCGGGGTGGGGATCATCGAACATGCCGGGGAAATTTCTCCTCAACAAGTGAAAAAAGGTGACGCGATCCTGCTCAGCGGGGACCTCGGGCGGCACGGGATCGCCATCATGGCCGTGCGCGAGGGGCTGGAATTCGAAACCGCCATCGAGAGCGACTCCGCCCCGGTAGCGGAAGCGGCGCTGGCGCTGCTGAATGCCGGGGTGGAAGTGCACTGCCTGCGCGACCTCACCCGCGGCGGCCTGGCCAGCGCCTTAGTGGAAATCGCCGAAAGCAGCGGATTGAACCTGCACCTTCAAGAGTCCGCCATTCCGGTGCGGGAGGACGTGCAGGGCGCTTGCGAGATTCTGGGATTCGATCCCCTCTACGTCGCCAACGAGGGGCGCTTCATCGCCATCGTGAAAGCGCAGCACGCCGAAAAAGCTTTGAAAATCCTCAACTCCCACGCTGCGGATAAAAACGCGGCGCTGATCGGCCAGGCGCGCGATGAATCCCCCGGCCTGGTGACCATGACCGGCAAGATCGGGGCCCGCCGCATCGTGGACATGTTCAGCGGGGAGCAGTTGCCGCGGATTTGCTGAAACAGGAAAAGTAAGCAGCAGGAGTGCAAAGCTTCAGCTTTGCACTGACAGCAAAGGCGGGCTTGTTACCCGTTCGTTTCACCCCAACCAGTGCAAAGCTGAAGCTTTGCACTCCATTCACACTCAAAGGATCTTCTCATGCTCCCGGTTCTTCTCCGCAAATTTTCCGCGCTGCTGCTGCTCTCTCTCTCCCTTTTCGCCGGGGAAACCGCTCCCTTCGCCGTAGAATCTCCCAAAGTGGCGCTGAGCGGTATCGACTTCACCCTGAAAATCGCGCCTGGCATCCCCTATTACCTGGCGGAAGGCGTGGCAGTGGTTCCCTGCAAAGTTATCGCCCGGGAGTCCGGCAGGGCGCTGGCGGATACCGCCTTCACCCTCGACGCCGCCAATCCCGCCCCGCTGGCAATTTCCGGCCTGCGCCTGCCGCACAGCGGAACCCACACCTTGACGGTTTTCCTGGGCGAGCGCAGCCGGGAAGTGGAAATTCGCGCCCTTCCGGCAATTCTCAGCATTCTCCCCCCCTTGCTGGCTATCGCCCTGGCGTTGATAACCCGCCAGGTGGTGGTGGCGCTGTTTTGCGGCATCTGGCTGGGGGCTGCTTTCGTGTTCGGCTACAATCCGTTGTTGGGATTTCTTCATACCCTGGATCAATACATCGTGAACGCGGTGGCGACGGCCGAGCACGTTTATATCCTCATTTTCAGCCTGCTGTTGGGCGGGATGGTGGGGGTGGTAACCCGCTCCGGGGGCACCCAGGGGATCGTGGAGCGGCTCTCCCGCTATGCCCGGAGCTCCCGCGGGGGGCAATTATCCGCCTGGGTTATGGGCGTGCTGATTTTCTTCGACGATTACGCCAATACCCTCATCGTCGGCAACACCATGCGCCCGCTCACCGACAAGCTGCGCATCTCCCGGGAAAAATTATCCTACATCGTGGATTCCACGGCCGCGCCGGTGGCCAATATCGCGATCATCTCTACCTGGATCGGCTACGAAATCAGCCTGATCAGCCAGTCCTTTACCGCCTTAGGCATGGACCGGAACGCGTACATCACCTTTTTGCAAAGCATTCCCTTCAATTTTTACCCCCTCTACACCCTGTTTTTCGGCTTGATGGTGGCCTGGCTGCTGCGCGATTTCGGGCCCATGCAGCGGGCGGAGTACCGCGCTTATTCTACCGGGCAGGTCTTGCGGGCCGGCGCCACCCCGCTGGCGACCCTCGCTTCCGCGGAGATGCTGGCGGATGAAACCGTTCCCAAACGCTGGTATAACGCCATGGCGCCAGTGCTGGTGGTGATTGCGGTGGTGAGCGCGGGCCTGTTTTACACCGGCTGGGAGGCCGGGTGGGCAAAATTAAGCGAAGAAGCGGCGGCGAACGGGAAAACCCTGGCCGATATTTCCCTGGTGCGCAAAATCAGCGCGATTGTGGGCGCCTCGGACTCCTTTGCGGTTCTGATGTGGGCCTCCTTCATGGGCTGCGTTACCGCGATCGGTCTGGCGTTATGGCAGCGGCTGCTCAACCTCCACCAGGCCCTGGAGGCCTGGGTGAACGGCCTGCGCTCCATGATGATGGCGGTGGTAATTTTGACCCTGGCCTGGGGCATCGGGGATATTTGCCGGGATTTGTTCATCGCCGATTACGTGGTCTATCTCACCAGCCATTTCCTCTCCGCGCACTGGCTGCCGATGTTGATCTTCATCAGCGCGGCGCTGATCTCCTTCGCCACCGGCACCTCCTGGGGCACCATGGCGATTCTGATGCCCATCGCCATTCCCCTGGCGCACCAGTTCGCGCTTTCCGATCCCGATATTACCGGGATGCACGAAACCGGGATTCTGTTGAGCACCATCGGG
Source organism: uncultured Calditrichaceae bacterium (assembly GCA_964522165.1). Lineage (GTDB taxonomy): Bacteria > Calditrichota > Calditrichia > RBG-13-44-9 > J075 > JABWBP01. The sequence goes on along the minus strand of CAZFVV010000009.1, from coordinate 67,571 downwards.
GCGGTGCTGGCCGGGGCCACCTTCGGCGACCACTGTTCCCCCATCTCCGATACCACCATCATGTCCTCCATGGCTTCCAGCGCCGACCATATCGACCACGTGCGCACCCAGCTTCCCTATGCGCTCACCTGCGGAATGGCCGCCTCGGTGATCGGCTACATCCCCATCGGCTTCGGCGTCAGCAACTGGGTACTGCTCCCGGTCGGTTTCGCGGTCCTGTTCTTGACCGTGCGTTTTGTGGGGAAAAGAATTGACCGCCAATAGCTGATTCTTTTCCTTTTTTAACGGTCTTTCTTGATGCGACCGGTACGTTTTAATCCCTTTTCGATATTCCATGCGTTCGGTCAACGGCTCCGGAAAGGCGGTTGGATATATTCCTTATTATGGGAATCTATTATTTGAAAACGCTTTCTCGCCGGGAAGCCGCATCTAAAGAAAAATATTTCCCCGGAGGTGTAAATGGCCGGCTGGTTCGATTGGGAATGGCTACAATTTTTCAGAAAAAGAGTGGTGATCGAAGTTCCGGAAATCATCTATGAAACGGATACCGGCATATTGATCGAATGGAATCGCCAAAACGCCTGGTTAGCCAAGGGCACTGTAAAAATCAAACGAAAAGAGAACTCTATCGAAGTAAAGATACCGCGCTGGCTGTTTGAAAAGAAATTTTCGTAGCCGTTTTCATCAAAACCGTTTCTGTTGCGCCTGTAACCGCCGCGAAGCGGTTTTCGTTTTCCCTCGCCTTATCCCCCCCTTTTCGCGAAAATTCCTGCCCAATATCCCCGGCGCTTGAGTTATTGGCAAATTCTTCGTATTTTCCGCCTCGGTCAAAAACGCTGACGAATGTTCATCCCCTGGAGTAAGCAGAGAATTGCCCGTATCCGAAAATTATCGAAAAATCTGGGAGGTGGTGCGCCGCATTCCCCCCGGCAAAGTAGCCACCTACGGCCAGGTTGCCCGCATGGCGGGATTGGGCGGGCAGGCCCGCATGGCCGGATACGCGCTCCACGCCGCGCCGGAGGAGATCGACATTCCCTGGCAGCGGGTCATCAACGCCCGCGGGCGGATTTCTTTGCCCCGGGAAAACGGGCAGTACGATCTGCAAAAAACCTTGTTAGAGGCGGAAGGAATCGTCTTCCGCGATGAGACGGTCGATTTGCAGCGCTACCGCTGGCGGCCGGAGTAAGAAAACAATTGAAGGGTCGCTGTAAAACGGAATTTGTCTTTTTAATCGGCTTCTATTTCACCTAAATTGTGGTCCTTATGAATATTTTGGATAAGGTGCGTGAAGCTGTACAAAAACGCATATTGTATCTTCCCCATGCCATTCGGCAAATGTCAAGGCCGGATCGGATGATTACATTTCAAGAAGTTCGCGAGGTGATCGAAACCGGTGAAGTAATTGAAGATTATCCTACTGACGCGCGAGGGCATAGTTGTCTGCTAATGGGTTTTGGAGATTCGAATCGCCCTCTGCATGTAGTTTGTGCGCCTAAGAGTGACTACCTGGCAGTAATTACAGCATATCTCCCCGATCCGGCGCAATGGGACATAGATTTTAAAAAGAGGAAATCACCATGATGTGCATGCACTGTCAAGGCAAAATGGAGCGTAAAACCGCTCCTTTCCAAATTGGCCGTAAAGGCTACCATGTGACGTTTGACGAGATTCCTGCATGGGTTTGCACTCAATGCGGCGAGGTCTATTTTGAGGAACGAGAAGTGGAAGCCATTCAAAACTTGCTGCAACTATTGGATGAGCGCGCCGAAAAATTTGCCACGGCAGTTTAAGCAAGCGGCGATGCCAAATTGATTCGCAATGGTCCCTTTTAGAAACCCTTTAAACGTGGCTTCATCTTATGCGCCAGATTTTTTTTATAATGGGAATAATCTTTACAGGAACGGCACAACTGCCCGCCCAGACCGTCAAAATTGCCACCTACAACATCTTTTTTCTCGACGAAGCCCTCACCCGGGAGCGGCGCGCCAACCTTCAGGAAGTGCTGCAAAGGCTGGATGCGGACATCCTCGCCTTTCAGGAGATAAAAAATCCCGCGGCGCTGCGTGATATCCTCGGCGAGACCTATCAAATCGCCATGATCGACGACGCCGGCGAAATCCAGGAAACGGCCCTGGCGGCGCGCCCCCCCTTCCGCATCGATTCGCTGCGCTACGTCTTTCCCGGCAAATATTATGACCTGGAGTTTCCCCGCGCCCGCGACCTGCTGCAAGTGCAGGTATCCGGTTACGGGCGGGAATTTGTGTTCCTGGTGCACCACGCCAAATCCCGCGGGGGCGGGCGCCGCGCCACCGACGGCCAGCGCGAAGGCGCCGCAAAGTTGATGTTCAATTACATCCGCACCGCCCTGGCGGGAAAAAACGTGGTTCTGTTGGGCGATTTCAACGACAATCCCGACGATCGCTCCCTGAACATCCTGGAATACGGCGACCCCGGCGCTCCCGGCGGAATCGACAGCGCGGAAGATAGCTTTCTCTTTAATCCCACTGAAGATTTGCTGGAACGGGATTACTGCTCCTACGGGTATCACGAAATTTACCCCGGAATTGCTTCCGATACCTTTGCGCTAACGGTGCCGGGCGCCCGGGCGGAAAATAATAAATGGCGGGGGAATGATTCCTACAACTTCGAGACCGACGTAAAAATCAAGGCCATCCTGTTCGATCAGATTCTCCTCTCCATGAATTTGAAACCCTTTTTAGCGGCGGCGGGCGTATTCAACCACGCCGCGGCCATCCGCGGAGAGCGCTCGGAAGTGCGCTTCAGCCGCAGCCGGCCGCAATACCTGCACCGCGGCAGCTTAGCCTCCGACCACGTGCCGGTATGGGTGGTTCTGGAACTCGACGGGCAACCGTGAAGCGTGAAACGTAACTCGTAATTCGTATTGCGTATTCCGTTTTTATTACGCATTACAAATCCCATCTACCAAACAACTTGTATCCTCCCCTATTCCATGTTATTTTATTCGCCGTTTTTGCGGGCGCGGGGTTGTATCTTATTCCGCCTGATTACGCATTACGTTTTACGCATTACGGGTTAAGGAAACCTGATCTGATGCGGAATTTCTCTAATCCACAATCCGTAAAACGTAAAGAGTAAGGATCTGAGCCAAAATATGTGTGGAATCGCCGGATATTTTTCGCGCCAGGGAGGCAACGCCGCCGGGCAGGTGATGCTGGCGCTCTACGCCCAGCAGCACCGCGGGCAGGAAAGCTGCGGCATCGTCTCTTCCAACGGCAAAATTTTGTATCTCCATAAATCCATGGGCTACGTGAAGGAAGCGTTTCCCAATCAGTTGCTGGAACAAATGGCGGGAATTTCCGCCATCGGGCACGTTCGCTATCCCACCCGCGGCTCCGCGGTTCCCCAGAATACCCAGCCCTACGTCATCGAGACCCTCAGCGGCCCCATCTACGCCATCGCCAGCAACGGCGACGTGGTAAACTACGACGAAGTGGCCGATGACCTGCGGGTAAAAGGTGTGCATTTCACCTCCCAGAATGACGGCGAGCTGTTAGGGCGCTTTATTGTGTACTATCACGAGCGCGAGGGAATGGAAGTCGCCGACGCCATCAAATTATTGATGAAGCGCGTCAAAGGGGCCTATTCCGCGGTATTCCTGACCGGGGATACGCTCTACGCTTTCCGCGACGTGCAGGGTTTCCGCCCGATGATGATCGGGTACGTGAATGGAGACGTCGCCGTGGCCTCGGAATCCTGCGCCCTGGATATCCTGCGGGCAAAGGATCTGCGGGAAGTGGAGCCGGGAGAAATCATCGTTTTCACCGCGCACAACGAGGTTTCGCTGAAAAATTACCAGCGTTCTCTCTTTCCCAACGGAGAGCGCAAGACCTTCCATTGTATTTTTGAATTGATCTATTTTGCCCGCCCGGACAGCTACCAGTTCGATGAATACGTGTACGGGGTTCGCCGCAAAATCGGCGCAAAGCTCGCTTCTTATGACGATTTCAAGGCCGACGCGGTGGCGCCGGTGCCGGATTCCGCCAACTTTATCGGTATGGGCTACGCCAGCGCCAAGGGCATTCCCTTTGAGATGGGGCTGATCCGTAATCACTACGTGGGACGCACCTTTATCCGCCCGGACCAATACACCCGGGATGAATCGGTGCGCCAGAAATTCAACCCCCTGAAGGATTTTTTCACCGGTAAAAAAGTGGTGCTGGTGGATGACTCCATCGTGCGCGGAACCACCATCCGCAAACTGGTGCGCATGGTAAAGGGCGCGGGAGCAACGGAGGTGCACCTGCGGATCGGCTCCCCCCCGGTGCGAAATTCCTGTTATTACGGCATCGATACCCCCACCCGCAGCGAGTTGATTGCCAACAATATGAGCGAGGATGAAATCCGCGATTATACCGGGGCGGATTCATTGAAATATTTGAAGATCGAAGATTTGCGCGAATGTGTAAAAGCCCCCGGCGGCTTTTGCTACGCCTGCTTCGACGGAAATTACCCGGTTCCGAAACAGCATTAGAGTGTGTTCGAAAAATCTCTGGCAACCTTTTACGACTAAAAAATGGAACGCGGATGACACGGATGAGACGGATTTTCACTGATGAATCGGCCTGATTTCTTATAAGAATCCATGATTTTGCCAAAAGAATCTGCGCAAATCCGTATCATCCGCTTCATCCGCGTTCCAATTTTTAAATTTAGACCGTTGCCGGAGATTTTTCAAACATCCTGTTAAGAGGGCAATTTTCAATCATCAATCGAGAATTTTCAATGGATATCATTCGCCTGAACAACATGATTTTTTATGCCCACCACGGCTACTATAAAGCGGAACGGGAATTAGGCCAGAAATTCGAGGTGGACGTGGAGCTGGAATGCGATTTTTCCAAAGCGGTGCAAACCGACCGGTTGGAAGATGCCCTGAATTACCGCCAGGTATATGAAAAAGTGAGCCAAATTTTCAACAGTTACAAATTTACCTTACTGGAAACCCTGGCGGAACGGATCGCCCAGGGCATTTTAGAACTGTTCCCGGTTCTCTCGATCCGCATCCGGGTGCGCAAGCCCCAGGTCTCCATGAACGGTTTTTTGGATAACGTGGAAGTGGAAATATTTCGCAGCCGGAAGCCATGACCGCGGCGTACATTGCCCTGGGATCGAACTTAGAACCGCGGGAATATTATATGCAGCAGGCGGTTCGCCAATTAGGGAACCTGGGAAAGATTCTAAAAATTGGCCGGCTATATGAAAGCGATCCCTACGGACTAACGGAGCAGCCGGCGTTTTTAAATTCGGCGGTGATTTTGGAGACCGACGTTCCGCCCCGGGAACTTCTCCCGGCGCTGAAGGCCATCGAACAGCGGTTAGGACGCCGGAAACGGCAGCGCTGGGGTCCCCGGGAGATCGATTTAGACATTATTTTTTACGGGGATATGGTGGTGCAGGATGAAAATCTGCACATTCCCCATTACGACTACCGCAACCGCCGCTTCGTGCTGCAGCCCCTGGCGGACCTGGAACCGGATTTTATCGCCCCGGACAGCGGCCGGCCGCTTCGCCAGATTCTGCAGGACTGCCCGGATCAAACGCGCTTGATGCTGTATAAAACCGAATGGGCGATTAACGGATATTAAGGAATTCGGATTGAAAAGTATCCTCGAAAGGCTTAATTTTACACTGTCATGCCCGCGAAAGCGGGCATCCATAGTCCCTTGAAAATACTGGATTCCCGCTTTCGTGGGAATGACATTCTATCTGTGAAGTTTTAAGGCTTATTGAGTATAAAATCCGCAGTGATATGGGGGCGCCATGGAACTCAATTTCGACCATCTCCGCTACGTCGCCATCGAAGGCGTCATCGGGGTAGGAAAAACCACCCTGGCGATGAAGCTCCAGGAAACCATCGGGGGAAAGGTGTTTTTGGAGGAATTCGAGGAAAATCCCTTTTTGGCGGATTTTTACCGCGATCCCAAGCACTTCGCCTTCCAGACCCAGATGTTCTTTTTGCTCAGCCGCTACCGCCAGCAGGAAAAAATTGTGCAGTACGATCTCTTCCAGGAGCGGGTCATCGCCGATTACATGTTCTACAAAGACCGTATTTTCGCCACCCTGAACCTGAACGAGAAAGAGTTCAGCCTCTACAACATGCTGGCAAAGATCCTGGAAAAACGGGTCGCCCGGCCGGATCTGGCGATCTACCTGCGCTCCAGCACCGACCGGCTGATGAAAAACATCACCGAGCGCGCCCGCGCCTATGAAAGACATATCGAGCGCGATTACATCGAAGCGCTCAACCGCCTCTATGATGAGTTTTTCTGGAACTACGAAGAAACCCCGCTGCTGATCATCAACGCGGAAAATCTGGATTTCGTCAGAAACGAGGGGCATTTGCAGCAGATTTTCACCGAGATCAGCAAGCACACCGCGGGGCGAAAACACGTGAGCTTCGATTTTTAACGAAGGATTAGAGTATGGGCTTTATCAGATTGCTTTTATTGTTTGCCTTGATCTATTTGCTGTACCGGCTGGCCCGGAACCTGTTCCCCGCCCTGCCCAAACAGCCTCCCCGGGTGAAAGGAGACGCGCCGGAAAAAGTACCTCCCCCGTACGATCCCGGCCAGGTGGAAGATATCGATTACAAAGAAGTGCGCCCCAAAGACCGCGACAACGCCTGAACGCCGGCGCTGACAACCGCCGCTCCCCTCATTTCCCCCCTTTGCGTAACTTCTTCCAGGCCTTGATGGCCCGGTGCAGCTCTTTATCCTTCCGTTTCTTTTCCAGGTGCGCCTGTTTATCCACTTTTTGCTCCAGGTAGGCCAGTTCTTTGTTCAGCTTCAGATAACTTTCGTAGCGGTCGCGGGCAAGCCGCCCCTCTTCCAGGGCCTGTAACACGGCGCAGCCTCTTTCAGCGGTGTGGGTGCAGTCGGCAAAAAAGCACCCTTCGGACAGGGTTTTGATTTCCGCATAGGTCTCATCCATCCCTTCCTCAGAATTCCAGAGCTGAAACTCCCGCATCCCCGGGGTGTCGATCAGCAGCGCGCCGGAGGGCAGCACCATTAGCTCCCGGCGGGTGGTGGTATGGCGGCCCCGGGAATCGCTTATCCGCACCTCCCGGGTTTTTAGAACCTCTTCACCGATCAGGGCGTTGATCAGGGTGGATTTGCCCACCCCGGAGGATCCCACCAGCGCATAGGTAAGCCCTTCCCGGAGAAATTCCTCCAATTGCTGCAAACCCTGGCCGGTTTTGGCGCTGAGCGGAATGATGGGAACGTTTGGGGCAACCCTTTTCACCAAGGCGACCTTTTCCTCCAAATCGGGGCAAATATCCGCCTTGTTCAATACAATCGCCGGCTCGATGCCGCCCTCGTAAACCATCACTAAGTAACGCTCCAGCCGCCGCAGGTTGAAATTATGATCCAGCCCCTGCATGATGAAAACGGTATCTAAATTCGCGGCGATAACCTGCTCTCCGGTTTTGGGGCCGGCGGCCTTGCGGGAAAATTTGGTGCGCCGCGGCAGCACCGCGTGGATGATCGCCTTTCCCTCGTCTTCAAAAAGCGTAATCGCCGCCCAGTCTCCCACTTTGGGCAAATCGGAGGCGCTTTGCGCCTGGTACAACAACTTGCCGGTCGCCTCGGCAAAGTATTCACCGCTGCCGGTCAGCAACACGTAGTTATCCCGGTTCTCCACCGCCACCCGCCCGGCTTCGAAGCCGGCTTCCCGGTAGGGTTGGAAGCGGGCTTCCAGATCGGAATTCCAGCCTAATTTTCGAATCGTATCCATCGCAGACCCACACCTCGATTTTGCATTTCGCGTTGGCTAAGAACGTATTTTAAAATTCAGTTCAGTGACCCAAAATCGCTCCAATGGCACACAGATAACACGGATGACACAGATTTACACAGATTTTTTTAGCAATATTCTTTGATTTTTCTGCGAATATCCGTGTCATCCGCGTCATCCGCGTTCTATTTTTTAGCAGTACACGGCTGCAAGAGATTTTTCAAATACGCTCTAAGTTAACGCCGCCCGGCTAAGCGCACAAAAGAAAATTCATGTTACGCATTTTACCACAGAGACACAGAGATAACAGAGTTTTGGCCATCTTCTTCAAATTTTGCGGTCTAAGATTTACTGGATGTTTGATTTTCCCTGTGCCCCCTGTGTCTCTGTGGTTAATTTTTTCAACCTGCGTAACTTGACAATGTCACATTTAACCGCAGAGGCCGCAAAGAACGCTGAGAAATATAGTTTTTTTTATAAATATCTCTCTGCGAACTCCGCGTTCTCTGCGGTAAAACCTGAAATGTGACATTGTCGAAGTAACATCAGTTCAGTAATCAAACTGCCGGCCCACTTCAGATTCCCCTTGTAACAATATTGCAGAGCGGTTAACTTTGCGGACTTTGAAGAAAGTGAATAAGGAGTCAGAATATGGCCATAAAATTCGGAGCAACGGTTTTTTTTAACCAGCCTGAGGAATTCGCGGTGGTGGCGGAAGTCGCCCGGCAATTTCCCATGATCCGCTACGTAGAATTCCGGGGAGAGCATCCCTTTCTGTTCCCGGACGTCACCCCGGCAAAGAACCTGCGCTATTACCGGGAAATTCTGGAAAAAGCCGGTTTGAAGAGCACTCTCCATACCACTATGTACGACGTCAACCTGGCGACGTTGAACCCCTGGCTGAAAGAGGCCAATGTGGCCTGTTACAAACAATACATCGATGCGGCCGCTTTTTTAGGCGCGGAGGTCATCGTCGTTCACGGGGGGAGCCTCTATCCCGAATTCATTAAAAGCGCCCTGAAGGAAAGCTTCATCGAATTGGCGGAGAAGCACCTGGTGGAGTCGCTAACGGAGTTAGCCGGCTACGGGCAAACCCGGGGAGTCAAAATTGCCCTGGAAAATTCCCCCCCGGAAGGTTTCTGGGAGGCCATCTATGAGCCGGAAAATCATCTGAAAATTCTGAACCGGATAAACCACCCCAACTTAGGCGCGTTGCTGGATTTTGCCCACGCGTTTTTGAACCGTTTGGATTTGATCGACTACCTGGAAAAAATCCGCCCGTATTTATTCGAAATCCATGCCCACAACAATTGGGGGGTGCAGGACGACCACCTCGGCCTGCACCACGGCAGCATCGACTACCTGCCCATTCTCTCTCACCCCGCCGTGCAGGGGGTTCCGTTCATCATGGAAATCCGCTCCTACCCGGAGGTAATGGAAACCCTGAAGTGGCTGCAGGATATAATTGGCAATTAGCAATTATAGGAGCCGTGGCTTCCCGGCAGCCTGCACACAGGATTACCCCGCCCCGGCCTTCCCCATCCCCTCCGGCGCGAAAAAATTAAAATGTTTTTCAAATATATCGAAGAATTTGATTACATTATTCCGGCTTTAGTTCGACTATAGTCAATAAAAGGGCGGCAGTTTTTTGAGTTCCCGGAGGGTAACACGACATGGCGCAAAGCGGAAAAGCAAAAAAAATTTCCCGGAAGATGTCCGGCGAGATGCCCCGCCTGTTGGCCGGGTTGCAGCCCTCGCAAGGCTTTTCCCTGCACCTGGTGATCTGCGACGCCAAAGCGGTTATCAAAAAGAAACTTAAAGAATTAGGCGAAGCCCTGGCCGAACGGCTGGAGACCGTTGATCTTGCCAAAGCAACCGACGCGGTAGCGCTGCTGCTGGAGCAGGTTTCCCGGGTTCCCGCGGGAAAAATCATCGCCGTTACCGGCCTGGAAAAGCACATTTCCCCTTCCGAAAAAGAGTATGACCCACATTTCCTGCCGGCATTGAATTTAAAACTTTTCGACCTGCGCCGGCTGGATATCCCGATAGTGCTCATCCTTCCCATCCACCAATTCGAAGCGCTGAAAGAAGAGGCCCCGGATATCTGGGAGTGGCGCAACGGTTTGTACCTCTTCGAGGAGCGCGACGAGGACCGTTTCCAGACCGCCGCTTTTTTGTGCGATCATTTTATGGGGTCGAACAACTCCGAATCCTACCTTCAGAAGCAAACCTTGCTGGCGCTTTACGAGGCGCTCAAGTTCGAATACGATTCCGCCGCCCGGGAGGGATTGTTAAACGAGTTCAATTTGCTGGGAAAGATCGGATGCCTGTATTATAAGCTAGGTAATTATCGCAGCGCCTTCAACTACTTCCGGAAGCAGTTGGATTTCATGGAAATAGCCGGCGATGAGGATCTCTATCCCCCGGTTTTGAACAACATCGGGATGGTCTATGCGGCTTTGAGCAACTATGGCGAGGCGCTCGATTACCTCCAGCGCGCCCTGAAAATCGGGGAGCGCACCTTGCGGGGAGACAACCATCCCAATAAAGCGATCATGCTCAGCAACATCGGGGAGATATCTTTTTACCTAGGCGATATGCAGGAAGCCTTTTTAAGCTGCCGGCAGGCTCTGCGCATGGCCGAAAAGCGCCTGGGAATGCGCCATCCCACTCTCATTCCCATCATTTTGAAGCTGGCCATGGTGTTCCGGGAACAGGGGAATTACGAAGATGCCCTGGATCACTACCGCCGCGCCCTGCACCTGGTGGAAAAGCAGTTCGACATCGAGCATCCCTACCTGGCCATGGTGCTGCAAAATATCGGGATGACCTATTTTCACCAGAAAAAATACGAAATGGCCCGCCGCTACATCTACCGTACCCTGGAAATCAGCGAGCGGGCGCTGGGCGCCGAGCATCCGTACATCGCCATTATGCTCAACCACGTCGGGGTGGCGCATTATTACGGCAGCCATTACGACTGGGCTTTGAAATATTTCTTCTGGGCGATGGATATTCGCGCCAAATCCATTGGCCCGCAGGATTTGCTCATCGGGACCATTTACAGTAATATCGGGAAAGTGTATCACGACCGGGGAAATTTCCCGGAAGCGCAGGTTTATTTCCGCAAAGCCCACGATATTTACCGCCTGCAACTGCCGGAAGACCATCCCGACACCCGCAGCCTGGAGCAGTTTATTTTCCGGGTGGAAGAAATGCTGGAGCAGGACGCCGAAAGCAACACGCAAGGCGTATAGTGCAAAGCGCAAGGACAGCAGGGGGCAGGTAGTGCGTGCGCAACTGTGAGAACGGAAGCTTCGCAAGTAGAATTCGCTATCGCCTATTTGCCTACTGCCCCTGCTCCTGCCACCTGCCCCCGCTCCTGTCCCTCCCGCTTCGCGTCCGACGAGAACCAACCGTTACCATTATGCTCGACCGCAAAACTCTCCTGAAAAACCTTGCCATCGGTTTTTTACCCCTGCTGGTGTTCATCGTGGTGGATGCATTTTTCGGATTGACCGCCGGCCTGATCGTGGCCATTATTTTCGGGCTGGGGGAAACGATCTTCGTTTATTTGAAGGAAAAGCGCCTCGACCGTTTCATTCTCTTCGATACCGGGTTGATCGTGGCCCTGGGCCTGGTCTCCCTGGCGCTGCACAATGATATTTTTTTCAAGCTGAAACCGGGATTGATCGAACTGATCCTGGTCGCGCTCCTGGGCCTCAGCGGGTTCTCGAACAATCCCATCCTCATCCGCATGACCGGCCGCTACTTCAAAGGAATCGAATTTTCCGAAGATCAGCTTTCCCAAATGCGCCGGATGATGCGGCGAATGTTCTACCTGCTCGCCGCCCACACCCTCCTGATTTTCTACTCCGCATACTACCTCAGCACCGAAGCCTGGGGCTTCATCAGCGGCGGGCTGCTTTATATCCTCCTGGGCGGGATGATGCTGGCGGAATTCATTCGCGCCCGCCTGCAACGCGGGAAAATGGCTCAGCAGCTTCAAAATGAGGAGTGGTTCGACCTGGTAACGCCGAAGGGCAAGGTCATCGGCAGAGCCCCGCGCCGCACGGTGCACGGCAATCCCGACCTGCTCCACCCGGTGGTGCACGTGCACATCCTCAATTCCAAAGGAGAATTGTTCCTGCAAAAACGCGCCCAAAGCAAAGATTTATACCCCGGCTATTGGGATACCGCCATCGGCGGGCACGTGAGCAGCGGGGAAAGCATCGAACAGGCCCTGCGCCGGGAAGCGGAGGAGGAGCTGGGTATCTCCATGGTCAAATTTCAACCCCTTTTTCGCTACGTGATGAGAAATCCCCACGAAAGCGAGCTGGTGCATGCGTTTCTGCTCCGGGAGGAAGGCCCCTTCTTCATCAATCGCGCGGAAATCTCCGCAGGGCGCTTCTGGCAGGTGCAGGAGATCGAAGAGAAGTTAGGCAAGAACGTCTTCACCCCCAATTTCGAGCAGGAATTCGCCCTGCTGAAAAAATACGTGCTGGGGGGAGTAAAGCGTAATGCGTAAGGGTGAGCAGTTCGTATTCCGTATTGCGTTTTTATTACGCATCACGTTTTACGCATTACGAAATACGCAATACGCGACATTCCTCCCACTCCATATTTTTAAAAAATAACGAGCGTTTTGAGCGTTTTTATATTATATTAGGGTTCGTTGATGTAAAAAGATGGAGCAGCAAATATGCGCCAAGACTATATCCTGGAAACCGAAACCCGGCTGCCTCGCCCCCTTGAGGAGGTCTTCGATTTCTTCAAAGAGGCGGAAAATCTCCAGCAGCTCACCCCGCCCTGGCTGGATTTCCAAATCCTTACCCCCCTGCCCGTAGAGATGAAGCAGGGCGCGTTGATCGACTACCGGCTGAAGCTGTACGGCATCCCGTTGCCGTGGAAAACCGAGATCAGCCTGTGGGAGCCGCCCTTCCGCTTCGTGGATTCACAACTGCAAGGCCCCTATCGCAAATGGGTTCACACCCACACTTTCGAGGAAATGAACGGTGGAACGCTGATGCGCGACCGGGTGGAATACCGGCTTCCCGGCGGCGTTTTGGCCCCCCTCGCCCACCGGCTGTTTGTAAAACGCAACGTGGAGGCGATTTTTCAATTCCGGGAGGCGAAAATGACGGAAATTTTTCGTAATCCGTAATGCGTAACAAAAACGGAATACGCAATACGTAGCTCTCATGCCCCTTACGCATTACGTTTTACGCATTACTCAATACGGAATACAAAAACACCGACAGGAAATAATCCCCCATGAAAAAAATCCTGGTCGCCGGCGCCTCCGGTTACGTGGGCAGTCGGCTGGTTCCCCGGCTGCTGCAAAAAGGGTATGCGGTGCGCTGCCTGGCGCGCAATCCCGAAAAGCTCAAAAGCCGCGCCTGGGAGGGCGTAGAAATCGTTTCCGGCGACGTATTGAAACCGGAAACCCTGCTCCCGGCCCTGCAAGGGGTCGATACCGCCTATTACCTGGTGCACGCCATGGGAAATTCGGGGGATTTTTCGGAGCGCGACGCCCTCTCCGCCGGCAATTTCGCGCAGGCCGCTAAAACCGCCGGGGTGCGGCGGATCATCTACCTGGGCGGGCTGGGCAATCAGGGGGAAACCCTTTCCGAGCATTTAAGAAGCCGCCAGGAAGTGGGCGCGATGTTGGGAGAAAACGGGATTCCGGTCACCGAATTGCGCGCTTCCATCATCATCGGCTCCGGGAGTGCCTCATTCGAGATCATTCGCGACCTGGTGAAAAAGCTGCCCCTGATGATTACCCCCCGCTGGGTCAATTCCCGCTGCCAGCCCATCGCCATCCGCGACGTGCTCAACTACCTGGCCGGGGCGCTGGAAGAGCCGCGCACCGCCGGAAACATCTACGACATCGGCGGGGAGGAAATTCTCACCTACGCAGAGATGATGCGCTTAGTCGCGGAGGTGTTAGGAAAGAAGCTCTACATCCTCCACGTTCCGGTTTTGACCCCGCGCCTCTCCGCCTACTGGCTGAACCTGGTCACCACCGTGCCGATGAGCATCGCCTTCCCCTTAGTGGAGGGGCTGCGCAACGATACCATTTGCCGGGACCGGCGCATCCGGGAAATTCTGCCCATTCCCCTTACCCCCTTCAAAGAGGCGGTGGCGCGGGCGCTCGCCAGCGAAAAAGAGGCGCACGTGGAATCCCGCTGGACCGAAGCCTCCCCCTACGAACCGGCAGAGACCGCCGGCGCTTCCTCTCGATTATTGAAAGATGAACAGGTTATCTTCACCGACGCGCCCCCGGGGCAGGTATTTCAACGCTTCCAGCGCATCGGGGGCAATACCGGCTGGTATTACGCCGACTGGGCCTGGAAATTCCGCGGGATCATCGACCGCCTCATCGGCGGGGTGGGGATGCGCCGCGGGCGGCGGCACCCCGTGGAGCTGCGGGTGGGCGACGCGCTGGATTTCTGGCGGGTGGAAGAAATTCGACCCGGCAAATCCTTAAAATTGCGGGCGGAAATGAAAGTGCCCGGGGTGGCCTGGCTGGAGTTCAAAGTAGAGGAAAACGGGGCCGGAAAGACCACTTTCCGGCAGACCGCCTCGTTCAAACCCGACAACTGGCTCGGAGTCGCTTACTGGTACGCCATGATGCCCATGCACTTGCTGATTTTCCGCAACATGGCCAGGCGCATCGTGCAGGCTGCGGGGCGGTAGGCAGGTGGCAGTAGGCAGGTGGCAGGAGCAGGGGTAGGGGCAGGGGCAGTAGGCAGTAGGCAGTAGGCAGTAGGCAAATCTTACCCAAAACTTCGGTTATTGTCCCTGCTCCTGCCACCTGCTACTGCCTACTCTTCTATTCACCATTGAAGCGAGCGTTAAAAAGAATGAGACCCCAAATCACCGTTTTCTGGTTCCGCCGCGACCTGCGGCTGGAAGATAACGCCGGGTTGTACCATGCTTTGCAAAGCGGCCGCCCGGTGCTGCCGCTGTTTATCTTCGACCGCGAGATTCTCGATGAATTGGAGGACAAAAAAGATCGCCGGGTGGAATTCATTCACCACGCGCTGAACGAGATGCAATCCGAATTGCAGCAGGCCGGCAGTAGCCTGCTGGTGCGCTACGGCAAACCGGCGGAGGTGTGGAAGCAGTTGATCGAGGAGTTCGACGTCGCCGCGGCCTGCGCCAACCACGACTACGAACCCTACGCCATCCGCCGCGACCGGGAAATCTCAGAGTTGTTGAAAGAGCGGGGAATTCCTTTCCATACCTTCAAGGACCAGGTGATTTTCGAGAAGAACGAGGTGCTGAGCAACCAGGGGAATCCCTACACGGTTTATACCCCCTACCGCAACCGCTGGCGGGAATTGCTCACCGGGGAAGCGGTAAAATCTTTTCCTTCGGAGGGCTTGCAGCAGAATTTTTGGAAAACGGGCGCCCTGGAAATCCCCGGGTTGAGCCAAATCGGTTTCGAGGCGACCGGCGCGGCGTTCCCGGCCAAAGCGCTGCGCGAGGAAATCGTGCGCGATTACCACCGGCAGCGCAATTTCCCCGCCGTGCAAGGCACCACCCGCTTAGGGGTGCACCTGCGCTTTGGAACCGTCAGCGTGCGCCAACTGGCGCGCCGCGCCCTGGAACTCAACGATACCTGGCTGGACGAATTGATCTGGCGGGAGTTTTTTATGATGATTTTGTGGCACTTTCCCCAGGTGGTCGATCAGCCCTTCAAGGAAAAGTACGCCGCCATTCCCTGGCGTAATGATGAAAAAGAGTTCGCCGCCTGGCGGGAAGGCAAAACCGGCTACCCGCTGGTGGACGCGGGCATGCGGGAGCTGAACGAGACCGGTTTCATGCACAACCGCGTGCGCATGGTCGCCGCCAGCTTCCTTAGCAAACATTTGCTGATCGACTGGCGTCGGGGGGAACGCTATTTTGCGAAGAAGCTGTTAGATTACGAACTCGCCTCCAACAACGGCAACTGGCAGTGGGCGGCCGGCTGCGGCTGCGACGCCGCGCCCTACTTTCGCATCTTCAACCCCGCCACCCAGGCGGAGAAATTCGATCCGCAATCGAAATACCTAAAAAAATGGGCGCCGGAGCTGAATTCACCAGCTTACCCGGCACCCATTGTAGAACATAAATTTGCCCGCCAGCGCGTGTTGGACGTATTCAAAAAAGCGTTGGAAAAGCAGTAAAAAAGTGTTTTAGTGTTTTAGTGTTCATACAAGCTCCCTTTTGAAAGAAGATAAAGGGGAATGCCAAATCCTGATTCTCCTCCCCCTTCTTACCTCAGCACTTGAACACATGAACACTCGAACACCATAACACCAGAGCGCTATTACAGCGCCTTTTTCCACTCCGCCATCATTTTTTCCAATTCCGACATGTTAGGCTGGTCTTCGCTGGCTTTGGCGAGGGCCAGGGATTTTTCCCCCGCTTCAATCGCTTCTTTGGTCTTGCCTAATTTGGCTAAAATTTGCGCCTTGGCGCTCATGTTGAAGAAGGTTTCTTTCCGGGAAGTGGCGAGATTGATCCACTCCAACCCCTTTTCCAAATTGGTATTGGCGCCCAGGCAGTAGCTGGCGCAGCGGTAGGGGGTCATAAAATCATCCGGTTTCAGCTCCGCCATGGCTTTCTCGATATTGGCCATGGCCCTGGTGTGTACGTCCACTTCCAGCATAAAAGGCACCAGAAGCTTTTCCCAGCGCAACGCCACCAGCGCGGAATTGTCCTGCAAATCGGTAAAATAGAACTGCATCCGCTCCATGAATTCCGCCGCCTGGGGCTTCGCCTGGATGCGCAGGGCGTCTTCTTCCGGCTTGTAGCCGAAAGAGCCCCACATGTCGGTCTGCTTGCTGAAAATGATCGTCCATTCGCCTTCGCCCGGAATAGTCGCCAGGCTGTAAGTTCCCGCCGGGAGCGGCTGGCCGTTAATCTTCACGTCGTCGCTGAAAGTGATTTTGGTGGCCTCGTTCGCGCCGGTGCGCCAGACCTTATTGTAAGGCACCAGCCCGCCCCAGATTTGCCGGCCCTTCACCCCCGGGCGGGAGTAAGTAATCGTTACATCGGTCAGGCCGACTTTCTGGTACACGCTGGCGTTGGGGCTGGGACGGGGAAGATCCTGCGCCGGCAGGGACGGGGCGATCAGCGCCGCCAGCGCCGCCGTGGCGATCAATTTGCCGAACCACTGATATGATAACTTCTTCATCGTATTCCTCCTGTATAGGTTGATATATAAAACGAAGCTCCGCTGCTCGCAGAGCTCAAACTTCCGGCGCAAAGATTAAACAACGGAGCGCCGGAAAGCAACTCCTAATTCAGTTTTTGGTTTTTGCGCTCAGAACAGTCGAATTCCGCAAAGAGTTCCATATAGAGAACGGTTCCCGGGGTTTCCCGTTTATGGGATGCCCCGGGACAAAGCAGCAAACCAATTGGCCAAAATCCTGACGGGATTCTATAAAAACTCATTTCAGGAGAACCATCTTCCGCACCTGCCGGAAATCGCCGGCCTCGAAAATGCAGATGTAAACCCCGCTGCCCACAGTTTCCCCGGACTCGTTCCGGCCATCCCACACCGCGCGGTAATATCCCGGCGACATCGAGCCGCTGGCCAGGGTGCGCACCTTCTGCCCTAACATATTATAAATCGCCAATTCCACCTCGCGGGCGGCCGGCAGTTGAAAGCTGATCGCCGTCTCCGGGTTGAAGGGATTGGGATAATTCTGCTCCAGGGCGAATTCCGCGGGCGTTCGGGGTTCCTCGCCGATGCCCACCCCCTGGTCGGCGTAGCCCTCCACGGCTACTTCCAGGGTATCCTGCGCCGGGTCGTTGCTGGCGATCTTCAATACCCCGCTGTAAAACCCCGGGGAAGCCGGGGCAAAGGTAACCGTCACGGCCTGGCTGCTGCCCGCGGGAACCGCGAACTGCCCCGGGCTGGCGCTGAAATAGGGATGGGGGGAGATGATGGCGCTGACCTCCAGCGTCCCCGCGCCCTGGTTGAACACTTGCAGGGTTTTGGAGGATTGCTGGTTGACCGCCACGGTGTCGAAATCGAGGAAGCCGGGCGCGGTTGTGATCTGCGGCGCAGGCTCGTAACCCAGCAGATCCAGGTAAGCGAGCATCAGGTCGGCTTTGGTGTTGGCCAATATTTCCAGGCCGTGGGAAGTATGCTTGTAGAGTGGTTTTCCCGAAGATCGAGCGGCATAGCGTTCCGGGTAATAAGCCGCTTTTTTGACAAAGGGCCGGCGCTCCAACTCAGCCGGTTTACACCCCGCGGCTTCACCCCGCTGCAGCGCCAGGCGCGCCCGAAGCTCGGCGCGGGATGGTTTCGCGCCCCCGCTTTCTGTCCTTTCCGGCGCAGGATCCACTTTTTCTGCCGCCTTTTCAAGCCGGATCGAAGTCCCGGCAAGCGGGCGCAGCGGGGCGGGATTATCCACCAGCCCCCCGAAAGAGGGCACCACTCCCAGCGTCTTCCCGCTGCCGAATCCGCTGTGGAGCACCCCGCTGATATCGTTATTCTGGCTGTTTTTCCAGACCGGCGTGGAGCCGGCGGGAGCCAGCTCATCCATCCAGTTGTTATCGCCGTTATACGCAAAGGAAAACGGGGAGAGCTGATTCAACCCGCTGATCCCGGAAACGTCGCCGCTGCCGTCGTTGCCGTCATTCAGCCCGAACCAGGGGCGGATGGCGTACCCGCCCACTTCGGGATCGTAATTGAAGCAATCCCCGCCCTCTAAATACAGCCGCCCGCCGTTCTGCAGGTACGCTTGCAACGCTGCGCCTTCCGGGTCGGCGGCGGCGATGACGTGGTTATCGGGGAAAATCCCCAGCACCACAAAAATGCCCGCGTAAACGCTCAAATCTGCGCCGAATTCGAATAAATCGTTGCTCAAAAAACCGCTCACCCCGTTGGCCGCCAACGCTTCCAGAATGCTGTCCCCGCTGGCGGCGCTGGCCCCCAGGGCGCCCGGCCCCACCCACACCAGGAAGGAGGGGGTAGAACCGACAAAGCTGCTCGCCGCGTTGCTGGGGGCGCTTTCGTTGGGCGGCGCTTCATTATCCACCGCGGTGACGGTGTAGGTATAAACGAATCCCGGGGGCGGGGTATCGGTGTAGGTCTGCACCCCCGGCCCCGCGCTGCCCACCAGGTTCCCGTTGCGGTAAACGTTGATATGGTCGAGGTCGTCTAAGGGCGTGCCGTCCGCCTGGGTGGTGGGATCATCCCAGGCCAGAATGGCGGAAGAAGCAGTAGCAGCGCAGACTAAGTTCTCCGGGGCGGAGGGAAACGGCGATCCCCCGGCGTGCCAGGAGACGGTTTTGGCCTGGCTGGTGCTGTCGTTGGCGATCAGTTTGGCGTAGAGGGTGTATTCGTAAAGCTGGCCGTCGTTCAATCCCCCGTCGGTGTATTGCTGCGCCCCCCCGGGAACCGAGGCGACCGGCGCGCCGGCGCGCAGGATTTCAACGGTGAATTCCGACGGCGAAAGCGGCGCGCCGTTGAACAGGGTGGCGGGGTCGTCCCAGTTCAGGGCGATGGAGGCGGGAGTGGTATAATCGCTGTAGGCGCTGATATTTCCCGGGGGATTGGGGTCGAGGGGGTCCCCCTCCGCCGCGCCAGCGAAGAATACCACGTACAGACCGCTCTGAATATCGGAAATCAGCACCTTGCCGGAGGCGAAAAACGGAAAAGCGCCCCAGGCGCCGTCGAAACCGCTGCTGGGCGGCGCATAAGTGTCATAATATCCGGCCTCGAAAATATCGTAGGGATCGGAAAGATCGTAAATCCGCAGCCCGTCGGCATAATGGGAGACGTAAGCGAAGTTCCCTTTCACGTGGGTATTGTGGGGCAATCCGCTGGGGCCCAGAATCTGATCCGTGAGGGTGATATTCCCCAGGTTGGAAATATCCCATAATTTGATGGTTTTGCCGTTAGTCTCCTCAGTGCTCATCAGGTAGTTGCCGTCCGCGGAGGTCCAGGTGTTGTGCACGTAACCCGATACAGGCACGGGCAGCCGGGTAATCAAACTGGGGGAAGCGGGATTGCTATAACTGTAAATGCCGATGGAACCGCTGCTTCCCTCGGCGACATAGACGACATTGTCCTGGGCGTACATATCGTGGCATTCGATCCCGAAAGTCGAAAGCTGCACCGGGTTCAAGGGATCGGCCAGGCTGATGATCCGCACCGGATCGGAGAAACTGCCTTCGGCAAACAGCAGGGCGCCGGGAACATCTATATAAATGTTATGCGAGGTGCTGAAGCCGGTATAAGTGCCCGCCAGGGTGGCGGTGTTGGGGAGATCGGAGAGATCGATGATTTGCAGCCCGCCCCCGCTTTCATTCACCGCGTAGGCGTAGTGCTGGTAGGTTTTGATGTCCTTCCACAGGCTGTTGGCGCTGGGAATGAAGGCGATTTCGGTTACGTTATTCGGGGCGTCGGTAATGTCGATGATGCTGGTGCCGTTTTGCACCCCTAACAGGGCGTATTCCCGCCCGTCCGGGGCGGTGTAGCCCCAGCAGTCGTTATAGCCCACCGCGGGGTACTGGTTCACGTGCGCCAGCAGCGGCACGTTGGGAGACCCCTGGGCTAACAGCGCGGGATTCCCGCACCAGACAATCCAAACCGATATTGCAAATAATAATAATCTTCCTGGTTTCATAGAAAACTCCTTGAAGCTGGTTGAGGTGAATGCAGGTTATCCGAAATTCGGAAAGCCGGTTAGAAGATGATGCAGTATAATTCGGACAGGCTGTAAATATACTTTGCGCGAGAAAAAATGCAACCATTATTTCGGGGAATTTTCCGCCAACACCCGGTTCAACCGTTCCAGGGCGATTTTCAGGCGCTCCGGGGATTCCCCGGCAAAGCAAATCCGGATATAATCCCCATAATCCTTTCCGAAATCATTCCCGGGGGCCACGGAAACCCCGGCGTCTAAGCACCGGTCGATCACTTCCCAGTAACCGCGGCCGTTCAGGCAATCCCGGATGGGAAAAAAAGTGAAGTAGGTTCCTTCCGGAACGTGGTGGGGAACGCGAAGATTTTGAGTAACCAGGTCGCGCAGCTCCCGGCAGTGCTCCACAAACGCAGTGCCCCACTCCCGGCGGGTTTTTACCGGCTCGATCATCAGGTACTGCGCCAGGGTGGAGGGGCTGTAGAGCTGGTGTACCATCAGTTTATTGAGGTTTTTGAGTACCGATTGCTCGGCGACCAGGTAACCGAGGCGCAGCCCCGCGAACATATAGACCTTCGAGAAGGTGAAGACCGACAGGGTTTGGGGAAACATTTCCGGGAAGGCGGCGGCGGAGAGGTGCTCGCGCCCGTCGAAGACCATGCCGTCGTAGGCTTCGTCGGAGATCAGCCAGAGGCGGTGTTCGCGCACGAAATCGCAGACTTGCTGCAACTGCGCCCGGTTCAGCACCTTGCCGCTGGGATTGTTAGGGGTGTTGAGATAGAGCGCCGCGGTTTTGGGAGTAATAAATTTTTCCAGGTAGCTGACAATATCCAGTTGGGGATCTTCATACAAACGGGTGTAAAAGGGAACTTCCACGGGGAGGCCGTCCGCCGCCTTCACCATGCCGAAAAAGAAGGGCCAGGCCGGGGTGAGCACCAGCGCCTCTTCGCCCGGCTCTAACAATCCCGCGGCGCTGACGTTCAAAGCGTTGCAGGCCCCCGCGGTGGGCATAATATGCTCGGGGCCTGCCGGCAGGCGATTGTCCCGGCCAAGCTTTTCCGCCAGGGCAACGCGAAGCTCCTCCACCCCCAGGGTATTGCAGTAGCGGTTGAAAAACGGGTGTTCTTGCAGAAATTCATCCTCCAGCGGCAGGGGGTAAGTGGGTGGTAAATAGGAATCCCCGATGTGCAGGCGCACCAGGTCGCTGCCTTTCTGCCGCATTTTGGGGAGAAATTTTTCGAATACCGAGCCGGTCAAACGCTCCAGTCGAGACGATAAGTGCGGGAATCGGGGCATGGGGTTACCTCGGTTTTGCAATAAGGAGTGCAAAATTCATTTTGCACTATAAAATTTTTTCCAAAATTTCCCGCGCTTTGCGGAAGGCCCGGGCGCGGTGGCTGATGCGGTTTTTGATCTCCTCCCCCAACTCGCCGAAGGTGTGGGCGTAGCCTTCCGGCGCGAACAGGGGATCGTAGCCGAACCCTTTGCCGCCGCGCGGCTCGTGGATGATGCGCCCGCGCACGATCCCCTCCGCGGTTTCTTCCACGCCCGGCCCGGCGAGGGCCGCCGCGCAGCGAAATTGCGCCCCCCGGCGCTCATCCGGCACGTTTTTCAGCGCTTCTAACAATTTGCGATTGTTGGCGGCGTAATCTTTTTCGGCCCCGGCGTAGCGGGCGGAATAGATTCCCGGCGCGCCGGCCAGGGCGTCCACCTCCAGGCCGGAATCATCCGCCAGGGCGAACAGGCCGGTGTAGGCGAACGCCGCCCGGGCTTTCAGCAGGGCGTTTTCCGCAAAGGTTTGCCCGGTTTCCTCCGCTTCGGGCAGGCCGGGAAAATCGTTCAGGGTGAGAATTTCTACCGGCAGCCCGCGCAGGATTTGGGATATTTCTAAAAGCTTGTGGGGATTGTGAGTGCCCAACACGATGCGTTTTTTCGCCCCCGGAGCGCCTACTTCTTGCTGCAGGAGCAATTCCAGGTACCCGCTCGGCCGGGCTTCCCCCAAATACCCGGCCAGAAAAGCCAATAGCGTTTCCAGGTTGGCTTGCGCCTCCGCGGGGCCGGTCTCCGGGGAAATTACCGACTCGAATTCCACGAACCAGCCCAGTTTTTTGACCTCGTCGATGTGAATCCGCACGTTGCGGTAGAGGTGCAGCTCCCGCCATTTTTCCACCTCGGCCAAGATTCCCCGCTGCGCTTGCAGCGCTTCCAGGGTCTGCCGGTAATCCGTTAGCGGGGTGAGGGTGTAATCGCTGACGCGCGGCTCGCTGCGATCCGGGCGGTGATATTCGATCAAACAGGGCTGCTCGCCCTCCTGCACCCGGATTTTCAGGCGTCCCTGCGGGGTTTGGAAATAAATATCCCTCTGCCGCCGCCGGAATTGGAAGCGAACCTCCGGGAGCGCCTTCAACCGCTGGCGCAGCCGTTGGGGATCGGGAAGCGTATATTTGATCTCGATGTTTTGCATTGCCGGCGCCGGTTTCTGTGGAAATAAATAAAGACCTCAAAGGTTTCCGGAACCTTTGAGGTCTTTGCAGCGGAGTTTACGGGTTGAAGGGGAACTATGCAACTGAAATTTGTCACTCCCGCTCCCCAGGAGTCACCTCCTTAATCCTTTCTCCTTTCTCCTTTTTCCTTTTCCCTATCCCCTTACCGCCGGATGAAAACCGGCTGCACTACCATCTGCCGCCCGCTTCGCAGCTGGCAGAGGTATTTGCCGGGCGGCAGGGGGCGGCGGCGGTCATCCCGGGTTTCCCAGTAGATTTCGTGAATGCCTTCGCTCAGTTTTCCCCGGAAGATGGTTTTTACCGCCTTCCCGGTCGTGGAGTAGAGCAGGAGTTCGGCGTCGGCGTGATTGGGCAGGATGAAGCGAACCAGGGAACCGTCCTTCACGGTTTGGGGATGGAGGGGAAATAGTTGAAAGGTTGAAGCGCCGTACCTGGTAATGGGGATATTGACGGTAGAGGGGGCCAGATCGACCCACAGGGAGTCCCAGAAAAGGTTCTTGAGCCGGTAACCGACCAGGATTTGATATTTTCCCGGGCGCGGGGCGTATAGAACCATTTCCGAGGGGGCGCCGGTTTCCTGCAAGTCCACGATCCGGCCTTGCTCGTCGCGCAGCTCCGCGCCCAGGGAAGATTTCTTCATGCCGGGGTCCGGCACAACCCGGATTTTCAGGTTATCCTGCGTTTTTAGCTCGAAAAACCCCGGCAGCAAGGCGTGGCAGCCGGAGCCGGCGCAGCCTGCTTCGGTCGATTTGAAGCCGGAGGGGGTGGTGAAGCCGCCGATAAAGGCGGCGACAATAATCGCAGCAGCGATGAGCCTGATTCGCATCCGAAACACTCCTCGTCGGTTTTGGGCGCGGTTCTTTCAAAAAACATACCATTTACCGCGGGAGCGTTTTTTCACGCTTGCGAGCCGGAGGCGCTTTGCTTCCTGTGAAGAATATTTACAAATTCCCCCCCACCCGATACACCCGGATCTCCCGCGCCTCCGGCTCGCCCTCCACAAAATCCAGGAAAATATCATAGCGCCGCTCCGGCAGGTGGGCGGGGATTTTATCCGCCCATTCGATCAAGCAGAGATGCTCATTGTAAAAATAGTCCTCTAAGCCCAGGTTGACCAGTTCCGCCTCGTGCTCCAAACGGTAGAAATCGAAGTGGTAGATGTAGAGATCCCCGGGCGTGTGGTACTGGTTGATGAGGGTAAAAGTGGGGCTGGTGGGATTTTCCGCGGTTTCCAGAAAAGCGCAAATTTGCTGGATGAAAAACGTCTTCCCGCTGCCTAAGTTGCCGTAAAAAGCGACCACGTCGCCGGGTTCCAGGGAGCGGGCAAATTCACGGGCCAGGGCGACGGTTTCAGCGGGAGAATTCACCCGGGCGCGGTGGAGCAGTTTTCTCGGTTCAGCCATGGGCGTAGTTGTGCGAGCATCGATGGTTCTGTTATTTGCAAAACGTGATGCGTAAAACGTAACACGGAAAAGAGTTTACCCTGAGCTTGTCGAAGGGTATTGCGTATTGCGTAAAAAACGGAATACGCATTACGTTTCACGCCCTCCCCCTATTTCGGCTGCAGCTTGATCACCGGCAGGATCATTTCTTCTAAGGAAATGCCCCCGTGCTGGAAGCTGTCGCGGTAGTGGGAGAGATATTTATGATAATTGGTGGGGTACACGAAGTAAAAATCCTCCTTCGCGACGATGTAGTTGATGTTGAAATTGCGCCGGGGTAGTTTCCCTTCCATGGGATTGTCGATGAAAAAGGCGTGCTTGGCGTCCGCCTTGAGGTTGCGCCCGTACTTGTAGCGCAGGTTGGTGGAGGTTTCCCGGTCGCCTAACACTTTGGTGCCGCGCAGGCAGCGGATGCTCCCGTGGTCGCTGGTGACGTAGATGGTGATGTCCTTTTCCGCTAACTTCTGGAAAATAGTGTAAAGCGAGGAGTGCTCGAACCAGGAGCGGGTGAGGGAGCGGTAGGAGGATTCATCCGGGGCGATTTCCTTGAGAATGGGCAGGTCCGAGCGGCTGTGCGCCAGAATATCCACAAAGTTGACCACCACGCTCAGAAGCGGCGCGTCTAATTGCGAGGCCAGGTTCTTCTCTAAATTACGCCCCTCCTCCACGGTGATGATCTTGTTGTAGCGCGGCTCGCTGCGCAGCTTCAACCCTAACAGGCGCAAGTGATCGTAGAGCAGTTCGTTTTCGTGGCGGTTGCGGCTGTAATCGTCGTCTTCGCCCTGCTCCCACATTTCCGGGTAGCGTTTCTCCAACTCGCTGGGGAACAGGCCGCTGAAAATGGCGTTGCGGGCGAAGGGAGTGGCGGTGGGCAAAATGCTGAAGTAATAATCCTTCTGAATAGTGTAGTAGGGATAAAAATATTTTTCCAGCGCCAGCCACTGGTCTAAACGCATACAGTCGATCACGAAAAAGGCCACTTTCTTCCCCTCCTTGAGATCGGGATAGAGGTATTTTTCCACAATGTCCACCGACAGGGTGGGGCGCTCATCCTTATCGGCGTTGACCCACTCGAGGTACTTCCGCTCGATGTATTTGCCGAATTCCACGTTGCACTCCCGGCGCTGGTTGTGGATGATTTCCCGCAGCTCTTTATCGCCCACCGCGTCCAATTCCACGTCCCAGGTGGAGAGCCGCAGATAAATATCGATCCACTCCGCCGGCTCCAGGGGAGACATCAGTTGCAAGGTGATCTTGTTCAGTTCCTGGGTGTAGTCGCGGGTGAATTTTTTCTGGGAGATGCCTTTGGATTCTAAAATTTTCTTCGCCGCGCTGAGAATCTGGCTGGGATTGACCGGTTTGGTCAGGTAGTCGTTGATCTGCGCCCCGATGGCGTCTTCCATCAGGCTCTCTTCTTCGTTTTTGGTGATCATAATAACCGGCAGGCCGGGATTGATCTTTTTGATGTCCACTAAGGCGTTCAGGCCGTCTTTGCCGGGCATCATCTCATCCAGCAGCACCAGGTCGAAATTCTGTTTGCGGATCAAGTCCAGCCCGTCTTCCGCGTTGGTGGCGGTGTCCACGTCGTATCCCTTTTCCCGCAGGAAGAGAATGTGCGGCTGTAAAAATTCCACCTCGTCATCCACCCATAAAATTTTGGCTCGATTCATGAAAACTCCTTATCTAAGTGTCAATTGCGCTTCGCGCGTCATTGGCGCTGTGCGCGTCATTTATGGCCATTTCGCTTCGCTGTCATTTTGGGTCATTTGTATTTCCCCACCTCAAATCAGGGCAGGCTTAGTGACCTGCCACTTCTCACCTGCCACTTCTCACTTGCCACTTCTCACTTGCAACTTCTAACTTCTAACTTTTCACTTTGCACTTTTCACTTTGCATTGCCTACCGCCTTTCCATCCGCGCGTTCAACGCCGCTTCGATTTTAGCGGCGCTCTCCTGCAAGTGCGCTTCGGTGTAGGCGTCCGCGTTGGCGCTGCCCCGGCGGCGCTCGATTTCCGCTTTTATTTTAACCAAATCCGCCCGCGCCAATGTGACCGCGTCCTGGGGAACGCCGGCGGGGAATTTAACTACAATTTCGGCCAGAATGTACAAATGAATGCGCTGCAGCTCCCGGCGGAAGCTGCGAATGTTCTCGCCCGCGGGAATTTCCTGCCAGATCGCCTCGCGCAGCCCCGCGAACATTTCCGCCATGGTGAAGGGGGTTTCGCCGCGCGGAAAGCGAATTTCATTGTCCTGGATGCGGGTCAGCACCAGGGGATCGTAGAGCCGGAAGAGCGCGGCGGCCTGGAGCAGCTGCACGATCCCGTGAATGGGGTAGTCCAGCCGGGAGATGCGGAAAACCGTGCCCTCGAAATCCCAGTAGCGGTCCGTGGCCAGGCGGTTCAAGAGGTCCGGATCGAATTCAAATGAATTGGGGGAGAAGAATTTCTCTACCAGGAATTGCAGCGCCTCGCGCTGTTTCTCCGCTTTCACGATTTCGAAGGGCGGCCTTCCCCCGGGGTCGCCGATGTGGTCGCGGTAATTGTAAATCCCCCCGAGGTATTTGCCGGCGGTCTGCCCGGCCAGGGCGTATTCTATCAACCCTTGATTGAAAGCCTGGCGCAGCTTGTTGTAGCGCTCCCCTTCCCGGTCGAATTCTTTGGCCAGATTTTGCCACAACTCCTGCGCCAGATCCAGGCGCAGGAGGTAATAGGCCAGGGGATCGCTGCCCATGTCCCAGAGGTTGCAGGTGGGGTCGATGGAGCGGGGCGAGAGGCCGAAAGCGTCCTCATCGGAGCCGTAGCGCAGCTCCGGCTCCGTTGCCCGGCGGGCGATCCGCTCCAACATCTCCTTTTCGCTGATTTTGGAATCCGGGTCGTAAGGGGTGTAGGCGTATTCGATGGCCCAGTAATCGTAAGGCCCCAGGGTGGTTTGAAAATAATCCCCCTGTCTTTGCCCGGCTGCGGAGAGGTTGACCGGGTGATAATCCATCAGCGAGCCGGTCAGCCCGTTCTTTTGGGTAAACCCGCGGTCGTGGAGCTGCGCCAGGCTATGTATGGCGCTGGCCTTGAAGTTGTGGCGCAGCCCCAGGGTATGGCCGACCTCGTGGGCGACCAGGCTGAGGGTAGCGTCATAGACGAATTTTTGCAGCGCCGCGCTGTCCAACTTGCCGGCGCTGCGCGCGCTCAGCAGGCTGCGCCCGAAGGCCAATTGGTGGGAAAATCCCCGGGCGAAGTCGCAGAAAAACGGGAAATCCCTCCCGGCGCGGGCTTCCGGCAATTCCGGCCCCGGGAAAAAGAGGCTGAAATCGGCGCTCATCCAGGCTGTGGGGGTAACAAACTGTTCGAATTCCTGGAAATAGAAGCGCAGGTAATCCGCGCTGATGCGAATATCGGCGTCGTAAATCTGCCCGGTGTAGGGATTGGCGCGCGAGGGTCCCACGGCGTAGGCCGCGCCGGGCTGCACAATCCAGCGGATGGTGTTGTAGCGGGCGTCCGCGGGGTCCCAATCCGCATCGTCGGGCATTTGCCGCACTTCCAGGGCCTCTTTGAAGCCCACCCGCTCGAACGCGGCGTTCCACAGCAGCACTCCCTGCCGAACCGCCTCGCGGTACTCCGCCGGGATGGTATTTTCCAGCCAGAACACGATCGGCTGCCGGGGTTTGGAAAGCTTCAGCTTCGGCTCCGATTTCTGCAAGAGCCAGCGGTTGATGTAGCGCTCGTAAGGATCGTCGCGCAGCAGGGAGTTGTAATCCTGGTGCATGGTGTAGAAATGCCCCACCCGGTCATCCGCGGGGCGGGGGCGGTAGTCGCTTTCCGGCAGAATGGAGAGGCTGAAATGGTAGCGGTGCACCATGCTGCGGGAATCCGCCAGGGTGAACACCGGCTGGGGCTTGCTGCTCTTGAAGTGCAGGGTCGCCTCGATTTCGGTGTTCTGGGGGAAGGATTTCAGCATCGAAAAGTAGCTGTTGCTCTTGTCGAAAGAGTAGGATGTTTTGGAATCCCCGTTCGCCTGCCCCACCATGCCCACGTCCTGCAAGAACAGCTCTTCCGCTTCGATCAGAACGCTGCCGCGCTCCGGGTGCGGCTCGCTGAGGATTTTCGCGTTCCCCTGGATGGAGTAAGAAACGTCGCGTTGCAAAGCTCTGGCGATGGCGGCGTCTTTATCGGCCCGGAAGCGCAGGTTTTTTTCGATGAACTGCACGTTGTTGCCCACCCGTTTGAAGAAGAAGGGGAACTCCTGCAGCTGCGCACCGGCATCGTAGAGGGCGCCGTCGCCGGATTCCCGGGTCACGTTGCAGAGATAGACGGTCTCGAACTGGGCCGGCGTGATCTCTAAGTAAACCTTGCCCTCTTTTTCATTGCGGTAGAGGGTAAACAGCCCCGCGATGGTCTCGCAATCCTCGATCACCTCTGCAAAGGTTTTGCCTTTGGGTTTTTTCTTCTTTTCCGCGTCCTCTTTCGATTCCGCTTTTTTCGCAGAATCTTCCGCGGTAACGGTTACTTCCGGAACCTGGGCAAACAGGCGGGGCAGTGCGCCCAATGCGAACATGGCGATCAGCAGGAACAGGTAATTGGGGCAGCGCATGAATTCTCCTCAAGAGCTTAAGGTATAGGGGTATAAGGTGTACTATCACCTGACATTTGAGAATTTGAAAAGGTGAAACGGAGAGCGGGGGAGCCGGAGAAACGGAGACTTGCATCTCCCATTCTCCGTTTCTCCCACTCTCCGGTTCGCAGCATAGCGTTTCCCTTCAAAACCCCTTTTACTACCATTTTCCGGCGTTTTTGTTGCAGGGGGGCGTTTGCGGAACCGGCTGGCCGGTTCTATTAAGCCGGTTTTACGGTAACACGGTTTTCCCATGTTTGCAAGGATAATTTTTCGCCCGCCGCTTTTACGAAAAATCTATCTTCTTGAAAAAGTTCTTTTCCCTCATTAGATTTCGACAACAGATGAAACAAAAGTATCTTTATCATAGATCGGTATCACCACCCGCATTAACAGAAAAAGACATCTACTTGATATAGAGACGCAAAAAAGGGAATTGGCAGCTAATTATAATGTTATGCGCAAAACCACTCTCAAAAATTGTGAAGCATCGATAAGTGCTAACTTACGTTTCGCAGAATCTTAATAAGGGGGAAAATATGATGCATCCTGCTTTTAAACTAGTATCACTCCGCAATTTTTTTGTGCTGATTCTTTTAGCTGCCAGTTCCTTTGGCGCTGCTGAAACCAGGCCGAACATTCTTCTCATTGTAGTTGATGATATGGGGTACTCTGATATTGCCCCCTTTGGAGGAGAGATTGAAACGCCGAACTTGGACGCCCTGGCCAAGTCCGGCATACTGTTTACAGATTTTCATACTTCGGCATCGTGCTCACCCACTCGCGCGATGATGTTCAGCGGAACGGATAACCATCTTGCTGGGGTAGGTTCGATGGGTGAAACGATAACGCCTAATCAGAAAGGCAAGCCGGGGTACGAAGGGTATTTGAGTCAGCGGGTTGTGAGCATCCCTACGCTCTTGCATGATGCCGGTTATTTCACAGCGATGGCCGGGAAATGGCATCTCGGTGAAGAACTCGAACAAGACCCTTCCCGACGCGGCTTCGAGAAAGCTTACACAATGCTCAATGGTGGCGCTAGCCATTTCGACGATGAATGGATGATGTATGCCAACTACACGCCAATCTATCGCGAGAACGGGGTTCGCGTTCATGTGCCCAAGGGCTTCTACTCATCTGAGTTCTATACCAGCAAGTTGATTGAGTATCTCGATGAATGTCCTGCCGATCAGCCATTCTTTGGTTATCTCGCTTTTACAGCACCACACGACCCTTTACACGCCCCGGATGACTGGATTGACAAGTACAAGGGAAAGTACGACGCGGGATATGACGAACTCCGCCAAACTCGTCTCAAGCAGTTGAAGCACCTCGGCTTCATTGCACCGGATGCGCAATCGTTTCCAAGGCTCCCGACTATCCCGGCCTGGGAGGAACTGACCGACGAACAGAAGAAGCTCGAAGCACGAAGAATGGAGGTTTATGCGGCCATGATCGCAAACATTGACCATCAGTTGGAGAGGTTATTCGAACATCTCAAAAAGGCTGGCCAGTGGGAGAACACCTTGGTCATTTTCTTTTCGGACAATGGGGCTAACGGCCTCTATATGCACCAATACCCAAATACCGACAAAGCCTGGGTCGAGAGAAACTCTGACAACCGATTCGAAAACCTTGGTCGCCAGTATTCACGGATGGCGGCCGGACCCGCCTGGGCCCAAGTCAGTATGACGCCCTTTCGCATGTTCAAAATGTTTGTCGCTGAAGGCGGGATTCGCTCGCCGTTAATCATCGCCGGGCCGGGTGTCGAGAAACCGGGCACTCGGAGCGATGCTTTTTCGCACGTCATGGATATAGCCTCCACAATCCTGGATGTATCGCGGACGCCACATCCCGGCAAATCCTACAAGGGGCGCGAGATTGAGCCACTTCGCGGCAAGTCCATGTTGCCTGTACTCAATGGAAAGGCCAAAGTGGTTCATAAAGACGACACCGCTGTGAGTTGGGAGTTGTTCGGGATGCGTGCCGTTCGGAAAGGCGATTTCAAATTACTATGGTTGGTCAAACCGTATGGTCCAGAGGATTGGCAGCTCTATAATCTGGCAAACGACCCGGGCGAAACAGTTGACTTATCCGGGCAAATGCCGGAACTCCGTAACGAAATGATTGAAATTTGGAATCGCTACTCGCAAGAAACAGGCGTAATTCTGCCGTCAAAGAATCTTTTTTCCCCTTGAGCATAATCGAGAAAGGCCATTTTAAAACAACTTTAGGTTGGTTGCGCGGGCGGCGCATAACAAGCTGTTCAACGCGATGAAACCAGTCTTTGCACTTGTTTAAGTTCTGCGTGGCCGGGATATTCTGGCGGTAATTTAAAGTCCGTGCCTGCTGTTGGTTTCACGCGTTAAGAGCGGCGTTAACCCGCCAAATTCTCCCCCCGCAATCCCATTTTGATCTGTATATCTCTCAATTAGTGATTCAAGAAGCAGAAAAAGGTGATGAAGAAGCAGCAACGGAACGGGTAAGTACTTTAGATCTAAACTTTTGCAAAATGCGTGGGAAGTGCACTAAATTGGGGCATTCGCGTTCAGATTTTTCTGAAAAGGCCTGAAAATCTTGGTGGAGGTTAGGCCATGCCTGGAATCATTGAGTTCCCGACGATCGTCCAACAAGCGGTAGAACAATTTGGGCCGGTCTTTGCCAATGAACCGGAGCGGCGTCATTTTGCCGAATATCTGACCGGTCTTTTGGCTGCCGAGCGGAAAAATGTTTCGGGCATCAACGCCGAGTTTGCATTGAAGCGGCGAGGGCCGGACCCGGCATTTCTACCTCGTGCCCCCGGATAGCCGGGGCAGTCTGCTGGTAGCGCAACTGCGCCAGGGCCGGCCAAACAGTCAGGCTGCCCAAACTGTCCGTGAGGAAAAAACACTTGCGCACCGGAACACCTGAACACTCCGCGAGGTTTTAAACCACCCGCTCTACTAAATACTCCATAATCTGGTCCTGCGAGATGCGCTCCTGCGCCATGGTGTCGCGGTTGCGCACCGTGACGCTGCCGTCTTGCAGGGTTTGCGAATCAACGGTAAAGCAGTAGGGCGTTCCGATCTCATCCTGGCGGCGGTAACGCCGGCCCACCGCCCCGGCTTCGTCGTAAAATACCCGGAACTGCTTGCGCAGCCCGTTGACGATGTTGTGGGCGATCTCCGGCATCCCGTCCTTTTTCACCAAGGGGAAAATCGCCGCCTTCATGGGCGCGATGCGGGGATCGAAGCGCAGCAACACCCGGGTCTCCCCGGCGGCTTCGTCTTCGTCGTAAGCGTCGGCCAGGGTGGTAAGCATCAGGCGATCCACCCCGGTGGAGGTTTCGATCACGTAGGGAAGGTAGCGTTCGTTGGCTTCCTGGTCGAAATACTGGAGATTCTTCTTGGAATATTCCTGGTGGCGGCCCAGGTCGAAATCGGTGCGGTTGTGGATGCCCTCGATCTCCTGCCAGCCGAAGGGGAATTTATACTGGATATCGAAGGCCGCCTTGGCGTAGTGCGCCAGCTCTTTCTCGCTGTGCTGGTGGAATTCCAGGTTCTCCTTGCGGATGCCTAAACGTTCATACCATTTCAGGCGCTCTTCCTTCCAGAACTCGAACCACTGCTCGTCGCTGCCCGGCTTCACGAAATATTGCATCTCCATCTGCTCGAACTCCCGCATCCGGAAGATGAAATTGCCGGGAGTGATCTCGTTGCGGAAGGCCTTGCCGATCTGGGCGATCCCGAAGGGCAGCTTCTGGCGCGAAGCTTCCCGGATGTTGTGGAAGTTCACGTAAATTCCCTGGGCGGTTTCCGGGCGCAGGTACACGATGCCGGCGGCGTCTTCCACCGGTCCCATGTAGGTTTTGAACATCAAATTGAACATGCGCGGCTCGGTCAGCTCCCCGCCGCAGTTGGGGCAGCCCCGGCCAACCTCGATTTGATCGGCGCGGAAGCGCATTTTGCACTTTTTGCAGTCCACCAACGGATCGGTAAACCCTTCCACGTGGCCGGAGGCTTCCCACACCCGGGGGTGCATCAGGATG
Organism: uncultured Calditrichaceae bacterium; assembly: GCA_964522165.1. GTDB lineage: Bacteria > Calditrichota > Calditrichia > RBG-13-44-9 > J075 > JABWBP01. Next base: position 34,567 of record CAZFVV010000009.1, on the reverse strand, counting down.
CTGGCGTCCACCCCTTCGACGTCGTCGCGCTCGTACACCAGGGATTTCCACCACAATTCTTTGATATTCTTTTTCAGTTCCACCCCCATGGGGCCGTAGTCGTAGCAGCTATTGATCCCGCCGTACACCTCGCTGCTCTGGAAAATAAATCCCCGCCGCTTGCACAGCGATACCAGTCTATCCATGCGATCGTTGGTTTGCTGAGCCAATGGTTTCTCACCTCGTGTTTACATTCAGTTAAGAAGCGTGAAACGTGAAGCGTAACTCGTGATAAGTATTCCGTATTCCGTTACGCATCACGCATTACGTTTTACGCCCCCATAATTTAAGCGCATAATTTAAAGCGATTTTTCCAAAATCACACATACCATTTCAAAGATTTTAGCTCCAGGGGGATTTCGGTATGGTGCGCCAGATGCCCTAACAAGACCTCGGTCAGCTCCGGCGGGAGGGTTTGCGCTTCCGGCTTCACGATCTGCCCCAGGGCGGAGATTTCCGCTTGCGAGATCGCCGCCAGCGTTTTCCACTGCACCGGGTTGAGCTCCAGGCCCATCCCGCTCCGCTGGCGGCGGCAATTTCCGCAGAGAAGCCCGCCCTGCCGGTAATCCAACAGAACCGGGAATGCTTCCGGCGCTTTCCCGCAATGCAGGCAGTGGTGGAGCGCTCCTTCGAATCCCAATACCTGGCTCACCTTCAACAAAAAATGCCATAAATAAACCCCGGGGTCGCGGAGGGTTTCCGAATTCAGCGCCGCCAGCCACCCGGTTAGATAGTGAAAAAAGGGCTGCACCGGCTCGTGGGCGGCAAACAGCTTTTTGAGCACTTCCAGGGCGGCAAAGCCCAGGGCGGTTTTGGGCAAATCTTCCCGGATGTTCAAATAGGAATCCAACAGCGATGCGGAAGTGAGAATTTGCAGCCCCCGGTTTTGCCGGGTGGAGATGATCGCCTCGATGCGGCTGAGCGCCTCCAACGCCCCCCGGAAAGGGCTTTTAGGGCGAAAAGCGCCTTTGGCGATGATTTTGAGATACCCCGCCTCGGCGGTGTAGAGGTGCACGATTTTGCTGGATTCCTGCCAGCGCATGGCGTAGAGAACCAGCGCTTCAGTTTTGAGGATCGGTTCCATGGCGTATCATCCCGGCAGAACGTACCTGAGGGAAAAAGAGAGCAGGGTAAAGTAGATCAGCAAGCCGATCACATCGTTAAAGGTGGCAACGAACGGGCCGGTGGCCAGGGCCGGATCGACCTGCATTCTTTTGAAAAAGAACGGGATCACCGCCCCGAACACCGAGGCGTTGATGATGATAATGATCAGTGTGCCGGCCAGTACCAATCCGAATTTGCTGTCATTTTGCCAGAAGTTCACAATCGTAAAAATCAAAATGGCAATGACGAAGCCGGTGACCAGGGCGGTGCGCATTTCCCGGAAGAGCCGCCGGCGAATATCCCGGGGATTGATTTCCCCGGTGGCCAGCCCGCGAACCACAATAATGCTGGACTGGGTGCCGGAGCTTCCCCCCATGGCCATCACCACGGGAATGAAAAAGGCGGAAGCGAGGATTTGATCGATGGTGGCGGAAAACGAGGACATGATCAGCGCGGAGACCATTTCGCCGAAAAAAGAGATGATCAGCCAGGGCAGCCGCGCCCGGGCAATCCGGAAAGTGCTCTCTTCTAAAATTTCCTCTTCCCGGATCCCGGCAATGCGGGCCAGGTCTTCATCGGTCTCTTCGTTGATTACGTCCACCACGTCGTCGATGGTAATCCGCCCGATCATCAGCCCCTCTTTATTCACCACCGGGGCGGAGACCAGGTCGTATTTCTGGAACAGCTTCGCCACCTCTTCCTGGTCCATATCCCGGTCTATGGCAATCACATCCGTTTCCATAATATCCTTGATGAGAGTGCGGGGCCGGGCCAGGATCAGCTCTTTCAAGTGCACGTAGCCCGCCAATTTTCCCTGCCGGTCGATGACGTAGCAGACGTAAATATCCTCTACTTCCTCGCGCTTGCTGCGCAGCTCATCAATAGCCTCCTCGACGGTCACGTCCTCATGGACGGCCACGAACTCCTTGGCCATGATCCCGCCGGCGGAATCTTCCCGGTAGTGCAGCAGCTCCTGGATATCCTCGGAATACTCCTCTTCCACGTGCGCCAGCACCTCGCTGGCCTTGTCATCGGAAAGCTCCGAGACCAGGTCGGTGGCGTCGTCGGAATCCATTTCGCTGACCAGCTCGGCGATCTTGCGAGAGTCCATATCTTCCAGAATATCTTCCTTCAGAGCATCTTCCACCTCCGCCAATACCTCGCTGGCGGTTTCCGGCAGCAGCAGCGATAACACCACGCTGCGATATTCGGAATCCAGCCGCTCCACCAGGTCGGAAATATCCGCGGGATGGAGGTCGGCTAAAATATTGCGTACGAAATCTACCTGGTTATTTTCCAGGAGGTACCGGATGTTGTCCAGCACTTCATCGTAGTTGATGTCTAACATGGAAGCGCTCATGAATCCCTCGCGGGTTGTGGGTATCCCCAAAGGAGTTTCCGACTATGACCATCCCTTTCACGAAGTGACCGCTTCGCGGCGGGATAGATGCAGGTGAATCAGCTCCGTTAACGTTTTCCATTGGGGGATGGAAAGCTGCTCTGGCCGCCGTGTCAAATCAAAATCCAATGTAGCAACGAACGCCGCCGGGAACAACATGGATAATGATTTGCGCAGCATTTTGCGGCGGTGCTGGAAGCAGTGCCGCAGCACGGTTTTGAACAGTTGGAAATCCGGGAACTGCGCCCGAACCCCTTTTTTGAAGTCTAATTTGATCACTGCGGAGTCAACCTTCGGGCGGGGGAAAAACCGCCCCGCCGGAACCCGGAAAAGCAGCTTGATTTCCGCGAACAACTGCCCGTTGACGGCTAACAGCCCGTATTCCTTGCCGGCCGGGCGGGCAATCAACCGTTCCGCCACTTCTTTTTGTACCATCAGCACCGCGGTTTCCAGATCGTCGGCGTGGTCGAACAATTTGAACAGGATCGGGGAGGTGATATTGTAGGGAATGTTTCCCACCACCCGGGCAGGGGCCTGGGGGCGCTCCCGCAGCGCCGCGGCCAGGTCCCATTCTAAAAAATCCGCTTCTACCAGGGTGAAATTGGGGCAGCCGGAAAAGCGCTGCCGCAATCCTTCCGCCAGGCGGGAATCAATTTCGACGCCCAGGCAGGGAGCGCCGGTTTGCAGGAGCAGCTCCGTGAGCGCCCCCGGCCCGGGGCCGATCTCGATCACCGTCGTCGCCGGCGTCGCCTCCAGTGCGGCAACGATTTTGCGGGCAATATTCTTATCTTGCAGAAAATTTTGCCCCCACTTCTTTTTCGGAAAAGCCGTTTCCTTCATAAGTTGACAATTTAAAGGATGGACCGCCGATTTGAAAGCAATCCCTTTTTCCGGCGAAGTTTGAAACCTGCCGAAAACAGAAATCGTTACCACCCCGGCTGTTTCTCTGCTTATTTTGGGCGGCGCTAAAATTGACGCGACGATTATGAAGACCATAGTAGAGTCCCTCAAATATCTGTGGCCGCACGTTACCCGCTATAAATGGAAGTATATCAGCGGGGTGATCTTCATCGTGCTGACAAACGCCTTCCGCATCGCCAACCCCAAGGTGGTGCAGCACGCCATCGACTACCTGAATGAAGCCTTCTCATTAGGAAAATTAGGGCTGTACGGCGGGTTGATCGTGCTGGTGGCCATTTGCGAAGGGATTTTCTCCTTCCTGATGCGCAAGAGCATGATCGTGGCTTCCCGGGAGATCGAAAACGATATCCGCAACGACTTTTTCGGTAAATTAGCGACGTTAACCCCGGCGTTTTACCATACCCTGCCCACCGGCGACATTATGTCCCGCGCCACCAACGATTTGAACGCGGTGCGCTCCATTTTAGGCCCGGGGATTGCCTATTCTACCAACACCATCCTGGCCTTTCTCTTCGTGATTCCCATGATGTTCTCCATCAGCCCGCGGCTGACCCTTTTCGCCCTGCTGCCCTTCCCGATCATTGCCCTGTTGGTGCACTACCTCGGCCAGGCCATCTACCGCCGGTTCGAGAGAATCCAGGCGCAGTTGGCGACCCTCAGCACCCGGGCGCAGGAGAACATTTCCGGCACCACCATCATCAAATGGTTTGCCCGGGAGAAGCACGAGATCGAGCAGTTCCGCAAGGAAAATGAAGAATACATGCGCCGCAACATCAGTTACGCCAAAATCGACGCGGCATTCCATCCCTCCCTGGTGCTCACCATCGGCGTCTCCATTGCCCTGGTCATCCTGATCGGGGGCCGGCTGGTGATGCAAAATACCATTTCCTTAGGCGAATTCACCGCTTTCATTCTCTACACCGGCATCCTGGTCTGGCCGTTTATCGCCCTGGGCTGGGTGATCGGGTTGTTCCAGCAGGGCGCCGCTTCGCTAAAGCGGATGCAGCTGGTTTTGGAAGCGCAGCCGGATATCGTCGAAAAACCGGGGGCGCTGAAACCGGGGCGCTTCCGGGGAGAGATCGAATTCAACAACCTGACCTTCGGCTACTCCCCCGGCCAGCCGGTGCTGCAGCATATTCAGCTTCATATTCCGCCCCAATCTACCGTGGGAATCATCGGGCCGACCGGCTCCGGCAAATCCACCCTGGTGAAGCTGATTCCCTACCTGCACAAATTGCCGCAAGGGGCGCTGCGCATCGACGGGCGCGATATTAACGAGCTTTCGCTGCAACAGCTTCGCCGGCGGATCGGTTTCGTTCCCCAGGAGACCTTCCTGTTTTCCGCGACGATTCGAGAGAACATCGCCTATGGCCGGCCGGAGGCTTCCCCGGAAGAGATCGAGTGGGCGGCGAAAATGGCGGATTTGCACGAGCAGATCAGCGAATTTCCGGATCGTTATGACTCCCTGTTAGGGGAAAAAGGGATCAACCTGAGCGGGGGCCAGAAGCAGCGGGTGGCGATTGCCCGGGCGATTTTGCGCCAGCCGGATATCCTGATTCTCGACGACGCCTTTTCCGCCCTGGACACCCAGACCGAGGACCGCATCCTGAAAAACTTGCAGGAATTCTTCCCCGGGCGCACCGTCATATTGGTATCCCACCGGGTTTCTACCCTGCAAAATTCCGATTTCATCGTGGTATTGGAAGAGGGGAAGATTAGCGAGCAGGGCGCCCACGAGGAGCTGATCGCCCGGCGCGGGCTGTACGCCTGGATTCACGAGAAGCAATTGTTAGAAGAGGAGCTGGAGAGGGTGGAGTGAGCGTGGGGCAGAGGGAGCGGGTTTCCGTTTCTTTTTTTCACTTGTTTCAGAGGTAAAAGAGCTTTTTTACATAGCCTTTCTCGGGCTAAGGTCAAGAACAGCGGACTGGGCAAGCCGCTCCAAATCCTCTCCTAAGTTTTTGGGGAGAAGGGATAATATCAATTGTTTCAATGCCGAACCAGTAGTTTTAAGTAAATATTTTTTCTTGAAGCCCCAAGTCGCATCGTCATTGGAAGATTTTTCTACATATTGGAAGATCTCTTCAAAAAAAGCTTCGACGCTGTCGATTCTCTTTTCTTTGACCATTCGATCCAGCCTGCAAACAATTGATGAATCCCATTTTATTACTGCCTGAGAGACCTTCTTGTCATAACAAACATTTGCCAAGATGAGTTCAACCCCGCCTTGATATTGCCATACTAATTCCTGCTCAAACCGTTCTCTTAATTTGTTAAACTCGTAGTTGCTAAAACTCCAGGGGAAATCGCCAACTGAGGTAACCATGCCTAATTCAGAGGCGGGTTGGATGTTCGGGTAAATATCATAACCTGCGCAAAAAAAGTCGATATTTTTTCCTGAACGATGGTGAAAATAATCCAAATTAGAAATGATAGAAGATTTGGCCAGAGGAAGTGTTGGTCTCGCAAAAAGTATCCCAACCATCCGGTTAACTCTATCGGTATTTTGGGGGTATCGCGATTCAAATGCGTTCGATAAAGACATCAATATGTGTTCGTAGGAACTGAACGGCATCATATCTAACATAATCAAACCCTCCGACTTAATGTTGTTATGACCAAGTTTTTAAAAATTCAAAAGAACAAGGATCGGGTGAGGTCAAAAATTTCATCGGATAATTATGCTTTCTCTCCATAGCCCTTTGGAGTTTCCCAAAGCCTTAATTGCGGATCGACGTGCGCTTTGCGTTTTGCAACGCCATGGAATGAATTTTCTTCGACATCTTCGTTTCCCCATTGGTCCCAACCGGGGCGTCTAAACCTGGCAAACAGTTCAAGGTAGGGGCCAGGTGAACACGCTTCGATGATTTCGTAGATTTCATCAGGTTTTCGCGAATGCTCGCGCTTCCGGGTAAAAAGTAAATTTACCTGGGTTCGTCCCGGTTTGAGGGTGCGCATGCTTCCTCTCACGCCAAACAGAACGAGTTCCGTAACATTACGAAAATAAAAGCCGACGCCTCTGCCATCCGGCCCGCCGTCTTTTCGGATCTTATACCAGACCAAGTTGGTTTTGTAGGTAAATCCCCAGGCCTCCATCACCTTTAAGCCTTCTTGCAGCAGAGCGTTCGGAACCCACAAATAAAGATGCGATTGGGCGGCGGCGAGTTTGGACACGGGAAGCTCGATGATTTCTTTTAATTCCATTGTCGGATATCGAAGTAACCGTTTATGTTCCGGCGCCACTTTTCCTGTCCGGTTCTGAAACTGCCAGGGGGGATCTACCAGAATTGTGGAATAGGGCCCTTGCGCCTTTGAAAGCAGGTCTTCCGATGGATTAATCTCGGTTATGCTTACAACTTTTGTCAAGATAGTTGCCTCCCAAAAATTTCTAAACAATAACAACGTTTTTAGGGATTCCAATTAGCAAAAGAGGACAAGGATTCCCGACGCCTCGTTCGACACGCTCTTCAAGCTTTTTCCAGTGGGTGGTGGCTTCGCCGAATTTGTCCGAAACAAAAGCATGTGCCCATCCCTTTTCAAACGAGCCTTTTGACTTCGCTGCTTTTTCAATAAACTCTCTCTGGCGTGGGGTGGGTGTGTAAAATTGTGTAAGCATTGCGATATTGGCGATGCCTTCCTTACGTGCAAATTCCTCGATAAGATCGCGCAGGCCGTTCTGCAATGATTCACCCCTGGTAATAATAGCACCGATTGAAATTACACCCTCAGCATGTAATCGTTTAAAATTCTCAAGATCTCGATCGAAGAAAGGATCTTTGTTATTCCACTCTATTTCAAGCACAAAAATTCCTTTCGGATATACTTTTACATGGTCGATTTCATGTGAAATAGATTCGGTTTCTTTCCCATCAACGATTTTCTTGATCTCAAAATTGTGTTTCTTCCAACCGTAAGTGTTGGTGAGTTCACGACGAAGCCTTTGTGTTAACTGCCCTTCGCCACCCCCGCCATAAACAAGTTCCCGAACTGGGATAGTGATACCGTATAATACCTCTTCAATCTCTTTTATGGCAGAACTCATGTCATGTATTAAAATAGCTTCCGCGTGATGAAGAGCAAGAACTTGAAATCCTTTTCCCTTGATTCGTTCAAACATTAATAATCTCTGAAAGTGATTTTCTTGGCGTCGTTCGGGCACTAATCCGTCAACGGTAAATTACCTTAAAACACATCCATCATAATCTACGGTTTTAAAATAGCCATTCAGCACAAAAAAATCAAAAATTTTCTTCCCGCCACCGGGAGTTTCTCCCGAAGGGATTGTTTATCCCTGCGGGGCTTCGCGAAACTCCGGGTGGCGCAAAAGATGTTGTGATAATTCATTCCTCGGGAAATTAAGCCGGCGGCAAAAAAGCCGGAGGATGTTTTTTAGCGGGCGTGCACCACAAAATCTGCCCGGAGAACCTCCCCCTCGCGGTTCTGAAATTCGCCCCAGATTTTATAGAGGCCGGGCGCCGGAAAGGTATGCTGAAACTGCACTCTTGCCCCTACTTTGGTTTCCGCTCCGTGCCCGTGGTGGCCGGAATGCGACATCCCTGAATGCTGCGCCATGCCTTCTGCAGCAGACTCCCCGTGGGCGTGGGCAAAGGTTCGGGTATCTTCGCTGAGGATAACCACGTGCGCTGCTGCGCCAAGATACGGCTGTAGATTCCCTACCGGCTGGCCGGTTTCAGAATCCTCTAAGGAAAAGATATAAGTTACTTCCTTGCCGGCTTCGGCAATATTTCCCTCAAGGCGGACCCGCACCTTGCCACTGGTTTTCGGGGCGTTATCTTCAACCAGCGCCGGGACGCTGACCGGCTCATTGCCGATAACGATGGTTTCCTGATGCAAAATATGCTTCCCGGTTTTGCGTGAGAATTCAATGAAGAAAAGATACGCGCCGCTACGGGGGAAGGAAACATCGGCGAGGAATTCGCCGGGCTGCCCGGTTGGCAGGGGATGCAAATGTTGAAAGTGTTGCAAATCCCGGCGAATGATGATCAGGTGGAGGAGCCGCTCGTGGCTGGCAATCAGGTCGGTCAGCGGCGCCCCGGTAAGCGCATCGCTAAGCCGGATGATATGGGAGGCAGGCGACCCTGCCTGTAAATCTGCCGGAGTGACTAATTCTACGTGCACGCCGGCTTCTGCTGCGGATAACATGTTCATTTTTTATCTCCTTTTTGTTGTTTGAAATACTGAAACTTTGATTAAACTTCCTCATTCGCGTTGAATTCGCCATACTTCAATCTCCGCAAAAGCTGGGCGTTGAGCGCCACGATAATGGTGCTGAGCGACATCAAAACCGCGCCGATGGCCGGGGAAAGGATGATTCCTAACGGCGCCAGCACTCCCGCCGCCAGCGGCAGCGCGACAATGTTGTACCCCGCCGCCCACCAGAGATTCTGGATCATCTTGCGATAGCTGGCGCGGCTGAGGTGCATGATTTTTACGATGTCCAGGGGATTGCTTTTTACCAGGATAATTCCGGCGGATTCGATCGCCACATCGGTACCGCTGCCGATGGCGATGCCCACGTCGGCGCGGGCCAGGGCCGGGGCGTCGTTCACCCCGTCTCCCACCATGGCCACTTTTTTGCCCTGATTTTGCAACTCGGCAATCTTTTGATCCTTGTGCTCCGGCAGCACTTCCGCAAAATAGCGGTCAATTCCCAATTCCTCCGCCACGGAGCGCGCCACGGTTTCGCTGTCCCCGGTGAGCATCGCCACTTCGATGCCCATCTGCTGCAATTGGCGGATCGCCGGCCTGCTTTTCGGGCGAATGACGTCCGCCAGCGCCAGCCCGCCGATCACCCTTTCATCGCGAATGAGATACACAGCGGTGTGGCCGCTTCGCTCCGCTTCCTTCTGAAATTCCGCGAGTGATCCGGGCAGGTCAATCTTCAGCATTTCCAGCAGGCGCGGGCCGCCTAAATAAACCGTGGAACCATTGCTCTGCGCTTGCACCCCCCGCCCTTTGAGAGCCTCGAAATTGCTAACCGTCGGGAGAGAAAGATTTTTTTCCTCCGCCGAGCGGCGAATCCCCCGGGCAATGGTGTGCTCAGAGTCGCCTTCGATGGCGGATGCCAGGGCCAGCACCTCGTTTTCTTCGCCGCCATTCACGCTGGCTACTTTTACCACTCCAAACTCTCCTTTGGTAAGCGTGCCGGTTTTGTCGAAAACCACGGTGGTAATCTGGCGGACTTTTTCCAGCGCCAGGCGGTCGCGCACCAGGATGCCACTGGCCGCTCCCAGCGCCGTGGTAATGGCGACCACCAGGGGAACCGCCAGTCCCAGGGCATGGGGACAGGCGATGACCAATACCGTGGCCACCCGCGCCAGCACATCATGGCCGAAGCCGATGGCTATTGTCCAGACAATTGCCGCAACCGCTGCTGCACCAAGCGCCACGTAAAACAGCAGGCCGGCGGCTTTATCCGCCAAAATCTGGGTTTTCGATTTGCTCTGCCGGGCCTGCTTTACCAGGCGCATAATTCCGGCCAGGGCGGTTTGTTCCCCCGTGGCGGTCACCCGGATGCGCAGACTGCCGTCTCCGTTAATGGTTCCGCCGATAACCGGATCGCCCGCCTTTTTCCGCACCGGTTTGGACTCCCCGGTGATCATCGCTTCGTTCAAATCGGATTCCCCTTCCTCCAACACCCCATCCGCGGGAACGCTGCCGCCGGGACGCACCAGTACGAGGTCGCCGTTTTGCAGGGCGCTTACCGGCACTTCCTCGATACTTCCGTCTTCCCGGATCCGCTCCGCGGTATCGGGCATCAGCCGGGCCAGTTCATCCAGCGCGCCGGAAGCCTGGCGCACGCTGCGCATCTCGATCCAGTGGCCTAACAGCATAATGTCGATCAAGGTGGCCAGTTCCCAGAAGAAACCCATTTGGCCGGGCAGGAACAGCGCCGCTAAGCTGTAGCCGAAGGCCACCGTAATCGCCAGGGAGATGAGCAGCATCATGCCCGGTTTGCGGTTTTTGATTTCCGGCAGGGCCATTTGCAGAAAGGGCAACCCGCCGTAGAAAAAAATGATAACGCCAAACAGCGGGCTAATCCAACGGCTGCCGGGGAATGCGGGCATGGAGAAGCCTGCCCAGTGTCGGATCATGGGATCGAAAAGGATGACCGGGATGGAGAGAATCAGCGAAATCCAAAACCGCTTGCGGAACATGTCCTCGTGGCCGGTATGGTCGGCATGATGCTCATGGCCGGCCTCAAGGCCCGCGCCATACTTCTTTTGCGTTTCATGGGGAGGGGCGTGATATTTATGATGTTCATGGCGCGCATGAGTATGATGATGGTCTTTCATCATTTTTATCTCCTTCTTTTGATTACACTTGCGTTTTCATACCTTCCCCTTTATCTCACGGCATCACAATAACCGTGTTCTGTTTCTATAGACGCACCATTTCGCCAGGGTTACAGTTTTGCGGGTATTTTTTTGATGCGATTTTTCTTTTCAGAGGTATTTTTTCAATACAGCGATAGCGGAAGAGGTGAATAAAGGAATCTCAAGCGAGACTTTGGCGGGTTGATGCGAGGTTAAAGAATTCGGCGTTTGGTGAATATCGAATGTCGAAGACTGAATGTCGAATTTTGAAGGTTTTCACTCCACATTCAGCTTGTCTTAGCCTCCTCCTGGCCTGAACCCCGCCCTTCCGGGTAATTTTTCAACCATGCGCCGTATTGCAAGTGCAATCTAAGCAGCCGTGTTTTGCGCAGAGGCGGCAGGTTTCTTCCAATCGTTGGCGGAGCGCCTGGCGCGCCCGGTGGCGGCGCACCTTCAGGTTGTTGCGGGTGAGGCCCAGCCGCCGGGCGGCTTGCGCCGGATCGCCGCCGGAGAGTTCCAGTTCCTCGATCAGCCCGGCGTACTCCGGTTTGAGGGTGGGAATCAATTCCCGGAAGCAGACGCAGAGGGCCGCCTCGTCTTCCGGCTCCACGGCCGGTTCCGCTTCCTCGCTGTAGGCCGCCCGGTATTTCGAAGCCGTTGCCCTGCGCCGGTAGTAGTCGATAATGGCGTTATTGAGAATGCGGTAGAACCAGGGAACCAGCTTCTCTTCATCCCGCAATTCCGGCGCCGCCCGCAGCGCCTTGAGCAGGCTGTCTTGCAAAATATCTTCCGCCAGGGCCGGGTTGGAAATCTTTCCCCGCACAAAGGCCAGCAGCTTTGCGCGATGGTCAAGCAATTTATTTATCGTTATATTGTTCATCATTTGAGAGCATCGTTCCTTTTACACCATTGTACAAAATAGTGCCTGCTTGACAAAACAGGCGCAACCGCTTATTTTTGCGCTGAAGTTAACGCTAAACCACAACAATGGCTAAATAAAAAAGGAGAACAGGCCATGAAAATCGGCATTATGGGAACCGGCATGGTGGGACAAATCCTCGCCGGAAAGTTAGTAGAATCAGGCCACGAGGTTACCATCGGAACCCGCGACGTTGCCAGGACGCTGGCGAGCGCCAATCCCGGCCCCTACGGCAACCCGCCTTACCGCGAATGGCAGAAAAAGAATCCCAAGGTTAAACTGGCGACCTTTGCGGAAGCCGCCGCCCACAGCGAAGTGCTGATCAACGCCACCGCCGGAACGGGCGCGTTGCCAGCCTTGCAATCCGCCGGGGAAGCGAATCTGAACGGGAAAATTCTGCTGGACCTCTCCAATCCCCTGGATTTCTCCAAAGGAATGCCCCCTTCGCTGACGGTCTGCAACACCGATTCCCTGGGAGAGCAGATTCAGCGGGCTTTCCCGAAGCTGAAAGTGGTCAAAACCCTCAACACCGTCAACGCTTACGTAATGATCAATCCCCGCCAGGTTGCCGGCGCCGACCACCACATTTTCGTCAGCGGCAACGACGCGAGCGCCAAAGCAAAGGTTGTTGATTATCTGAAAAACTGGTTTGGCTGGAAAGAAGTAATCGACCTCGGCGATATCACCACCGCGCGCGGCAGCGAAATGCTGCTGCCGATTTGGGTGCGCCTCTTCGGCGTGCTGCAAACCCCGATGTTCAATTTCAAGATTGTAAAGTAAGGCAAAAATAAGAACCAAGAAACAAGAGCCAAGAGCCAAGAGCCAAGAGCCAGGACTCAGGAACCGATGTCGCGGGCATCCCTTCAGAAGAAATAAGAGCCAGATCCCAAGAGCCTGGTGAAGACATTGTGCCAGGATAGCCAGGGAGAAAATTTGACACCGGCCTGCCGGTTCATGACTCTTGTTTCTTGTCTCTTGTTTCTTGTCTCCTGTCTCCTGGCTCTTAACTTCCTATTCTTGCACGAACGCCGTCGCCGGTTTAAGCGCCTCCTCGCCTTCGGTTTCGATCACCCGCATGGATTTCCAGCGGCCTTTGATAAAGCGCCACCAGAACGCGACTCCCAAACCCATCACGTAAAGGGTAACAAATACCCACAGCCAGTAGATGCCGGTCTGGAACAGGTACACCCCGATGAGCGAGGGGATCAACATGAATCCCCAGGAGGAAACCACGCTGGCCACGGCCACAAAGCGGGTATCTCCCGCGCCTTTGAGGGCGCCGGAAAAGATCATGTTGGCAGCGTCGAAAAGGCAGTAAAAGGCCACGAAGCGCAGCAGAACGGCGGTCAATTCCAGGATCGGGGAAATGTTCGTCGGATCCGCCTGGAAAGCGAACGGCCAGGTAAAAACCCCCGGTATCACAAAATAGGCCAATCCCAGCACTCCGAAGAATCCCAGCGCCATGTGGAACGCCGACCAGGCGGAGCGTTCGGCCTGTTCCGGCTGGTTTTCCCCCAGCCGCTGTCCCACCAGGGTGGATACCGCGATGGTAAATCCGTACATGGGCATAAAGGCCAGGGAATTGATATTGAAGGCGATATTGCTGGCCGCCAGCTCTAATATCCCGATTTTGCCGACGATCAGGATAAAGAGGGTGAAGGCGAATATCTCCAGCAGAAACTGCAACCCGCTGGGCAGCCCGTAGCGAATCAGGCGGCGGAAGAGCGGCAGCTCGAACCGCCAGCCTTTGAGGGTATGATATTCGGCGTCGAATTTCGAGCGCGCCATCAGGAAGAAAAACAGCCCCGTGGAAGCTGCCACTGCGATGGTGGTCGCCCAGGCCGCCCCGGCCATGCCTAACTCCGGGAAACCGAATTTCCCGAAAATGAGCAGGTAATCCAACACAATGTTCACCCCGGTGGCGAAGAAGTTCACCCACATCACCACCCAGGTTCGGCCCAGCCCGGAAAAGAAGCCGGAAACGGCGTTGGAGAGCACCGCAAAGGGCGCCCCGATGAGCAGGATGCGGAAATAAACCGTTTCCAGCTCTTGCACTTCCGGGGTATGCCCAAAAATCCCGAAAATCCAGCCGGCCAGGGGATAGAAGGGCAGGATGATCGCCGCCGCCAGCAGGGATAACCAGATGCCCTGCCACACCGCCGGGCCGATGCGTTCCGGCCGCCGTGCGCCGTAATACTGCGCCACAAAGGTATTCACGTACGCGGCCATCCCCACAAACAGGCTCACCAGGGTCCAGTTCACCATTCCCGCCGGCAGGGAAGCGGCTATGGCTGCCGGGGAATACCAGGTTAAAAACATCCGGTCGATAAAGTGCTGCAAACTCCAGGACCCGGTGCTCAAAATCAACGGGAAGGCGAGTTTCAACACTTCTGCATATCCGTTTTTTTCCGTCCAGCGATTTTTCAGTCTTCGGAACAGCATAAATGATCACGTCCTTTCAGTAACAGCTTGCGCGTTTGTATGCGTTTGCGTATCGGTTCCGCGAACCGGGGCCATGCAGAATGAGCCGCGGCAGCGGTTTCGTTGGGACGGTTGCGTCCCGTTTGTCAAAATTTAAAAAGCAAAATTGATTGAAAGGAAAGGATGGCCTGGAACGGAGGGAACTTCAAAACAGCATAAAGCACGTCAAATCTTTACGACACGGTAAAATGCGGCGCTCCGATTACCAGGGCCGGCCATCCTCGACCGTTTCACGCAATTTCTTGGGAAACGACCGGCGGGTGAATCCATCGGTGATGATCATCGATCACTCCTGTTGGTTGATAAAATTGCTTCATGGTTACATTGGGCCGCCGCGGGGGTTACTTGATCAGCCTGTTATTAATGATTCCGCGAACGGCGACGGAGAACATACAAATATGAAAAGGTTAAAAGCAACAGCAATATTTTATTTCCTTCGATTGCCGGCCGGGTTTTTCTTCGCTCTTACGGAGGACTGTGGAAGATAAGGATAAGGAGTAGTTATAAGAAGATTCCCGCATTCGCGCACAGGCGTAAACCTAAGCAATTTGCGGCCAGGATTGGGGGTTAAAACCCGCGATTTTAGTGTTATTTCCCTTATCCCCGACATAAATGTCGGGGAATACGAAGCCTACTCGAAACAGAGGGGTTTTAACCCCGATTGACGGTTTCGCTCGCTTAGGTTTACGCCTGTGCGCTTTCGCGGGAATGACAACTTCGGTTCGGTCGTGTCATTCCACTGTTGCTCAGTATGAGCGTTTTTCTTTTGTGCATTTCATCGCCCATTTCTATTATATTCGACCGGGGGAAACGGTACAATCTCGAAGAGTCGGGATTGCTGCGCTGCAACCCCGGATGGGCGGGGTCGTACTCCTGACATGGAATTGGCCTATGTACAAGTCTCTGATTCGCAAGCTCCTCTTCTTACTGCCCCCGGAAACGGCTCACCATTACGCGCTAAAATTATCCGGGTTTCCGCCGGTTGCTCAATTTCTGAAAACAATCTGCCGTTTCGAACATTCTTCCTTGCGCCGGGAATTGTTCGGGTTGAGCTTTCCCAACCCGGTGGGACTGGCGGCGGGGTTTGATAAAAATGCGGAATATTTCGCGGAACTGGCGGATTTGGGATTTGGTTTCGTGGAAATCGGCACCGTAACCCCCCGCCCCCAGCCCGGCAATCCCCTCCCGCGCCTGTTCCGCCTTCCCAAAGACGCGGCGCTGATCAACCGCATGGGCTTCAACAATGACGGAGCGGAAGCGATTGCCGAGCGGCTGCGGCGGCGCAGACCCGGCCTGCTGATCGGCGGGAATATCGGCAAGAACAAATCCACCCCCAACCAGGAGGCGCTGAAGGATTACGAATTCTGCTTTGAACGGCTCTACGAGGTAGTAGATTATTTTGTGGTCAACGTCAGCTCCCCCAATACCCCGGGGCTGCGGGAATTGCAGGAAAAAGAGCCGCTCACCCGGCTGCTGCGCCATCTTCAAGCCTTGAATCGCGCCAAACCCCGCTCCAAACCGCTGCTGCTGAAAATCGCCCCGGATTTAAGCGCCACGCAATTAGACGACATCATCGAAATTGTGCGGGAAACCGGCATCGCGGGAGTGATCGCCTCCAACACCACGGTTTCCCGGGAAAACCTGCGCACCCCGGCGGAACAGGTCGCGCAGCTCGGCGAGGGCGGGCTGAGCGGCAAACCGCTGCGCCAACGCTCCACGGAGGTGGTCCGTTATCTCCACCGGAAATCCGGCGGGGCGTTCCCGATCATCGGCGCGGGGGGCATCCATTCCCCGGAAGACGCCCAGGAAAAGCTGCAAGCCGGGGCATCTTTAATTCAACTCTACACCGGCTTTATCTACGAAGGGCCGGGATTGATCCGGCGGATCAAAAAAGCGCTGGCGTGAATACAGGAGTAGTTGAACCTGCCTCCTGCCCCTGCCCCTATCCCCGCCCCTGCTCCTGCAACTCACTCCTCGGTGGTAAAGGTATTGTACGCCAGGGTTAACCCGATGGCAAACAGCGACGCGCCCACCCCCAGCGCCGCGTTGATGTAAGGCGGGGCGGTAAGGGCCAGGCGGATTACCACCGTGGTGAGGGCGAAGCCGGAGTTGCGGAACAGCACGAAATAGTTGGGGCTGTAGCGCAGCGAGATCAGCACCAGCAGGATATCTCCGAAGATCAAAACCGTATAGAAGATGCTGAAGAAATCATATATCGCCCGGCCGGTAAGGTGGCCCCAGAGATTGTGCGCCCCCACCGCGGTAAATACCAGCACTAACAGCAGCGCCAGCGATTTTTTAGCGGTGATGAAGCGGGTTTGCTGGTCGCGGCTTTTGGTAATGGGGCGGTGCTTCTGGATGCGGTAGTAAAATCCCAGGGCCACGAAGATCAGCAACGCCCCGGTGGAATCGGAGAGGATGTGCAGCACCGGCTCGTTGACGTCGGTCCAACGGATCGGCTCGTCGAAATGCACCAATTCCTTGAACGACTCCCGCAGCAGGATCAGGGAGAGGATTTCCAACTGTTTACCCACCGAATCCGCCACCGAATGCACCAGGCTGAACACCAGCCCGATCACTTCCACGACCAGCAGCAGGGTAAAGGCCAGCCCCACTGCGTAAAAGTGGTTGCGGGGAATCGCGTCTTTGAACTCATCCGGGAGCAGGTTCTGGCGCTGCAATTCGATCACCGCCAGGGCCAGCAAAAAGGCGGCCACTAACAGCAGCGCCACCCGGCGGCGGATGTTTTCTCCCTCCCAGTAGGTTTCCAGCCGGTCGAATACCCGGTTGACGGCGTCGGAAAATCGCGGCATGGGCAGGCGCTCCGGTTATTGGTTTGCAATGCAGCTAAAGACCGCTCCGCGCACGGCGGGGTGGGGCGTGAAACGTAAAGCGTAATATTCATAATGTCAAGCGACCGTTCAACAGGTCTCTCATAAAGCAATATTTTCCTGGTTTCGGAAGTATTGGCAGGCCGCTTTGCCAGAAGTGAGCGCGCGGGCTTAGCGCCCGAATCATCTGTAACTCATTCAAAAACAGGTTGAAATGCCTCGAATTTGCCCGGTGGCATGGAATTTGAGAAGTTACGAGCGGCTAAACGGCGGAAGAATGCCAAAAACTGACCATGAATCCGAGGAAAGAGCTTTATGAACCTTGATAAATACACCATCAAAGCGCAGGAAGCGTTGACCAACGCCCAGCAGATGGTCATCAACCTGGGACAGCAGCACTTAGAGCCGGAGCACGTGCTGGCGGCGTTGTTGGAGGATTCCGAGGGGCTGGTGAACACGCTGCTCAAAAAAGTGGGCGTCGATCCCTACGGCGCGAAAACCCAGTTGAATCGCGCGATTGCGAAATTTCCCAAAGTGTCCGGCACCCCCGGGCAGGTGTACGCCTCCCCGAATTTCAACCAGATGGTTGCCAACGCCATGAAAGAGGCGCAGGAATTAAATGACGAATACGTCTCCACCGAACACCTGCTGCTGGCGATTTTGGAGATCAAACGCTGCGAGGCCAGCCGCATTTTGAGCGGGCTGGGCCTGAAGCGCGAGCAGGTATTGCGGGCGCTGGTGGAAATCCGCGGCAACCAGCGGGTTACGGACCAGAACCCCGAGGGCAAGTACATGGCCCTGGAGCGCTACGCCCGCGATCTTACCCAATTAGCCTCCCAGGGGAAATTAGACCCGGTCATCGGGCGCGATGAAGAGATTCGCCGGGTGCTGCAGGTGCTCTCCCGGCGCACCAAGAACAATCCCGCCCTGATCGGCGACCCGGGGGTGGGAAAAACCGCCATTGTGGAAGGGATCGCGCAGCGCATCGTGAACGGCGACGTGCCGGAAACCCTGCGCGACAAGCGGGTGGTAGGGCTGGACTTGGGCGCATTGATCGCGGGATCGAAATTCCGCGGGGAATTCGAAGAGCGGTTGAAAGCGGTGCTGAAAGAGGTGCAGGAATCGGACGGGCAGATCATTCTGTTCATCGATGAAATCCACACCTTAGTCGGCGCGGGGGCGGCGGAAGGGGCGGTGGATGCTTCCAACATGCTCAAGCCGGCCCTGGCGCGGGGAGAAATCCACTGCGTCGGCGCCACTACCATCGACGAATACCGCAAACACATCGAAAAAGACGCCGCGCTGGAGCGGCGTTTCCAGCCCATTTTAGTGGAAGAACCCTCCGTGGAGGATACCATCTCCATGCTGCGGGGGTTGAAGGAGAAGTATGAAGTGCATCACGGGGTGAAGATTACCGACGCCGCGCTGATCTCCGCCGCCACGCTATCGCACCGCTACATCACCGACCGCAACCTGCCGGACAAGGCCATCGACCTGATCGACGAAGCCGCGGCGCGGCTGCGCATCGAGGTGGAATCCCTGCCCGAAGAGTTAGACGAGACCGAGCGGCGCATCAAGCAGTTGGAGATCGAAATGGTGGCGCTGCGCAAGGAGAAGAACGCCGAAACCCAGGAGCGCTTCCGCAAGATCGAGCAGGAGTTAGCCAACCTGCGGGAAGAACGCAATAAACTGCACGGCCACTGGCTGCTGGAAAAGCAGACCATCCAGAAAATCCGCGAGAACAAGGCGGAGATCGAACGCCTGCGCAACGAAATGGAAAAAGCGGAGCGGGAAGGCAAGTTAGATAAGGTCGCGGAGATCAAATATGGTAAAATTCCCGATCGGGAAAAGAACGTGCAGAAATTTACCTTAGAATTGCAAGAAATCCAGAAAGAGGTAAAAATGCTCCGGGAAGAGGTAGATGAGGAGCAGATCGCCGAGATCGTTTCCCGCTGGACCGGCATTCCGGTCTCCCGCATGTTAGAAAGCGAGCGGGAAAAACTGCTGCGGATCGAAGACCGCTTAGAAGAGCGCCTGGTGGGGCAGCACGAGACGGTGCAGGAAGTGGCCAACGCCATTCGCCGCTCCCGGGCGGGGCTGGCGGACCAGAACCGGCCCATCGGTTCCTTCATTTTCCTGGGGCCGACCGGGGTGGGAAAAACCGAGCTGGCGCGGGCGCTGGCGGAATTTTTGTTCGATGACGAGAACGCCATGGTGCGCATCGACATGTCCGAATACATGGAACGGCACTCGGTTTCGCGGCTGATCGGCGCGCCCCCGGGCTACGTGGGCTACGACGAAGGCGGGCAGCTTACCGAGGCGGTGCGCCGCCGTCCCTACTCCGTGGTGCTGTTGGACGAGATCGAAAAGGCGCACCCGGAGGTGTTCAACATCCTGCTGCAAGTGTTGGAGGACGGGCGATTGACCGATAACAAGGGGCACACGGCCAATTTCAAGAATGCGATCATTATTATGACCTCCAACATCGGCGCGCCGCTGATTTTGGAAAAATCCCGCCAGGTGGAGGACCACAACCGCGAGGAAATCTTCCGGGAAATTCAAAAAGAGGTAATGAGCCTGCTGCGCCAGGAGTTGCGCCCGGAATTCCTCAACCGTATCGACGAGATCATCGTTTTCCACAGCCTCTCCCGGGAGCACATCAAAAAGATCGTGGATTTGCAGCTCCGGCGCATTCAAAAACAGTTGGCGGAGCAGAAAATTTCCATCACCCTCAGCGAGGCCGCCAAAGAGCACCTGGCGGAGATCGGTTACGAGCCGGCCTTTGGGGCGCGCCCGCTGCGCCGGGTCATCCAGCGCCGGGTGGTGGATCAACTGGCGCGGGAAATCCTGGCCGGGAAAATCTCCCAAGGCCAGGCCGTGAAGGTAGATTACCGGGGCGGCGAGCTGCGCTTTGAAGCTGCGGAAGCGCCGGTTGCCGTAGAAGGAGCGTAAGTGCGGCAAATTGCCGGGGTTTTCCCCCGGAGAAACTTCGCGAGGTCGAAAGCGTAAGATTTCTGCGTCTGAATGAATAAAACAGGAGAGATAGAAAATGAACAGGAAAAGATTAACCGGCTTTAGCATCGTGTTGGTGTTGGCAGGCATCGTGATGGGGTTGATCCTGGCTTCCGGCCTGAATTGGACCGGGCATCTCACCGCCGATGCTCCCGGTCAAGCGAAGGAAGAGGGAGGAATTACCCAATCCTCCCCGGGGAGCGCCAATTTGGACGGCCAATCCATTCTGAATGCTCTCAGCAATGCCTTTTCCGACGTCGCTGAAAAGGTGACTCCCTCCGTGGTAACTATTTCCACCGAAACGGTCATCAAGGGGCGGCAGGTTTCGCCGTACTGGTTCCCGTTCGATGATTTTTTCGGGCAGCGAATGCCGGAACGGGAATTTACCCAGCAGGGGTTGGGTTCCGGCGTTATCGTGCAAGCGGATGGGGTCATCCTTACCAACAATCACGTGGTGGATAAAGCCGATAATATCGTGGTCAAGCTGATGGACGGGCGGCAATTCAAGGCGGAAGTGAAGGGCACCGATTCCCGCACCGACCTGGCGGTGCTCAAGATCGACGCGAGTAATCTTCCCTCGATCGGCATCGGCAATTCCGACGCGGTGCGGGTGGGCGAATGGGTTCTGGCGGTCGGTTCTCCGCTCCAGGAAGAGTTTGCCCATACCGTCACTTCCGGCATCGTGAGCGCCAAGGGGCGCACCGGGGTGGGCCTGACCCAGTATGAAGATTTTATCCAGACCGACGCGGCGATCAACCCCGGCAACAGCGGGGGCGCCCTGGTGAATTTAAAAGGCGAGCTGATCGGCATCAATACCGCAATCGCCAGCCGCTCCGGGGGAAATATCGGGATCGGTTTCGCAATCCCGGCCAATCTCGCCAACAAGGTCATGTCGGATATTTTGACCAAAGGGAAAGTGGTGCGGGGCTGGTTAGGGGTGCAAATCAGCAATATCACCCCGGACATTGCCAAAATGTACGGCCTGGATAATACCAGCGAAGGAGTTTTTATCCGGGAAGTGGTGAAAGACAGCCCCGCGGAAGCCGCCGGCCTGCAAGCGGGCGATATCGTGCTGGAAGTTTCCGGCAAGAAGGTTCGCAACGCCACGGAATTGAGCACGCTCATCGGCTCCACCGACCCGCGCACCGCGGTCAATTTGAAAGTGCTGCGCGACGGCAAGGAGAGAGAAATTAACGTCAAGCTGGCCGAATTTCCCGAAGAAGAACCGGCGATAGCCGGCAGCGAAAGGCAGAATGTGGAGTCCCTGGGATTGCGGGTGGAGAACGTTTCCCCGGAACTGCGCCGGCGCTATGATTTAAGCAATAGCGAAGGTGTGGTGATTACCTCCGTTATGCAGGGCAGCATTGCCGCCCGGGTGGGGTTGCAGGAAGGGGACGTGATCACCCGGCTCAACCGGCAAGATGTGCGCAGTATCAGTGAATTCAACCGGGTTATCGGAGACCTCAAAGCGGGAGACCCGGTGATTTTGAATGTCTTGCGCGGCGACCGCAGGTTTATCGTCAACTTCAATCTTCCCCAAAACTAACCCCCTGAACCTCCCCGGGAGCGCCGGAATTTGCGGCGCTCCCGGTTTTTATGAGTGTTCTTCCCCCGCGCAAGTATTACACCGGTTTGGTAGTCCAAAACGATTAATGCTGTTTAAAAAAGTGCATGATGTCATTCCCACGAAAGTGGGAATCCATAAACTCAGTAGAAATAGTGGATTCCCGCTTTTGCGGGAATGACAAAATGGGTGGTCGAAGAGCATAGCAGCATTACCTGTTTAGGACTGCCAGCGGTTTAAACTGATTTGAGCGGCAGGAGTGTCCCAAAGGGATGGCTTTGCCACCTCCGAAGGAGTGGCTTCGCCAACAATTTATTTTGCACTGCCAGTGCATCCCGGCCTTGTGGTATGCACTTCTGGAGCATTTGGGTTACGCTGAAATGGTTTTTTACTTCGCGGCGAGTTTCCTTCCTGATTTTTCTAATCGTTGAAAATTTCAAATCCGCACTGTAAATTTTACCAGCTTATCATCTTTTCGATTTGTCAGAGGTCGTTTCCGTGGGGCGGCCTTTCCTTTTTACCGGGTGGGGCGCTCTCGATCCAGGCAGCATATTTTTTTCACCATCATACTCCGCAACGGGAGAAGCCAGGCCGGCAATGTCTTGAAATAATCCGATCACCCGTCATTCAAGCTTAACCGAGGAGGTCACATGAATAGTTTTATGATGACACTGAACCGTCATCTTGTGGAACAGGAACGATTGTACCCCCAGGCTACCGGGGCCTTCACCAGCCTGCTAACCGATATTGCCCTGGCCGCTAAAGTAATCTCCCACCAGGTCAATAAAGCCGGGTTGTTGGACATCCTGGGATTGGCGGGCAGCCGCAACGTCTTCGGGGAGGAGCAACAAAAATTAGACGTGTTCGCAAATGAAGCCATGATCCGCTCCCTGCGTTTCGGGGGAACCCTCTGCGCCATGGTCTCGGAAGAGGATGAGGAGCTGATCCCCATTTCCGACGAGTTCCCCCGGGGCAAATACGTCTGCTGTTTCGATCCCCTGGACGGATCCTCGAATATCGACGTCAACGTCAGCATCGGCACCATTTTTAGCATTTACCGCCGTATTACCCCGGAAGACACTCCCGGGAAGTTAGAAGATATTTTACAACCGGGATATTCCCAGCTTTGCGCCGGGTACGTGGTTTACGGTTCCAGCACCATGTTAGTGTACACCACCGGGGCGGGCGTTCACGGGTTTACCCTGGATCCTACCTACGGCAGTTTCGTGCTCTCCCATCCCAAAATCAAGACGCCTTCCAAAGGCAAAATGTACAGCGCCAACGAGAGCAACTATGACGACTGGGAGCCGGGGGTGCAGAATTATATCCGCTGGGCCAAAAAATCGACTTCTGCGAACGGCGGGGGGATGAACAGCCGCTACATCGGTTCCTTAGTAGCGGATTTCCATCGTAATCTATTGAAAGGAGGGGTTTTCCTTTACCCGGGGGACCACAAAAATCCCCAAGGCAAATTGCGGCTTTTATATGAAGCCAACCCCTTAGCGTTTATTGTGGAGCAGGCGGGAGGCAAAGCAACCGACGGCCACCGCCGGATTTTAGACATTCAGCCGGACAATTTGCACCAGCGCACCCCCTTGATCCTGGGCAGCAAGGACGACGTGGATATTGCCCTGGAATTCATGCAGGGCAAGCGGAAAAGCTGATGGGAAGGAGCATTATCGAATCACATCACAGCATTGCCGGGACCTGCAGGTATAACCTTACTTCACCAATCGCCCATAATTTTCGATGGGCGATTGGCGATATGCCCGGGTCTTCCGGCCGCCCGGTCATTTTCCCTCTATTTGCGTTTGCGCTCTTATATGATTAATTTTCGCCTCCATAAAACTCGCAGGGGTAACGGTGGTGGAAATTAGACGGTTTAAAGTATTGAGTTTTGATTGTTACGGCACGCTGATCGACTGGGAAAGCGGCATTCTGCAAGCGGTTCGGCCGGTATTGCAGGCGCACGATATTAAGCAGACCGACGCGCAAATCCTGGACCTCTATGCCCAGTTAGAATCGGAGGCCGAGGGGGGAGAATTCAAGGATTACAAAACCATTCTCCGCCTGGTAATGAAAGGGATCGGAGAGGAAACCGGCTTTAAACCCACGGAATCCGAGTTGAACTGCCTGATACAGGCAATCCCCTCCTGGCATCCCTTTCCCGATACCGTTAAAGCCCTCCAGGAGTTGAAAAAGTACTTCAAATTAGCGATCCTCTCGAATATCGACGACGACCTCATCACCCGCTCCCTCAAACACCTTCACGTGCCCTTCGACTGGGTGGTCACCGCCCAGCAATTGCGCTCCTACAAGCCGGCGGACCAGAATTTCCGGGAGTTGATCCGGCGCATCGGCCTGCCCAAATCCAAAATTCTCCACGTGGCGCAGAGCATTTACCACGATATTGTCCCGGCCAAACGGAGCGGCTTGGCCACGGTGTGGGTGAACCGGCGCAAACACGTGGTGGGATTTGGCGCCACGCCCCCGGCTTATGCGGAGCCGGACCTGAAAGTTGCCGATTTGAAAGCCCTGGCAGCGCTGCTGCACCGGAAGGGGGCAAGCGCATAGCGCAAAGAGCATGACGCATGGCGCAGAGAGCCGAGCGTTTAGAGCAGGGCGGTGGGAGCAAGCTACAAAGGGCAAGGCCGTCTCATACAACGCTCTGCGCTATGCCCCATGCACTATGCGTCCTGCGCCCTGCAATTTTTTCCTAAAAAACGCGAAAGCGGAGAAGATCATGGGCATCTGGTTCAAAGATTATAGTGTGGAAGAGATTATTCCTTTATCGAAAAATACCATGCTGGAGCATATCGGGATCGAGATTACCGAGCTGGGCGATAATTTCATCAAAGGGCGAATGCCGGTGGACCAGCGCACCAGGCAGCCCGCAGGGTTGCTGCATGGCGGCGCTTCGGCGGCGCTGGCGGAATCGCTGGGCAGCATGGCCGCTTCTTTGTGCATCGACCCGGCTAAAAAACATTGCGTGGGCATCGAGATCAACGCCAACCATCTCCGGGCGGTAACGGACGGTTACGTGGATGGAGTGGCCACGCCGTTGCACCTGGGGGGCAAAATCCAGGTGTGGGAAATCCGGATTTCCGATCCCGCGGGGAAACTGGTCTGCATCAGCCGGCTGACCCTGGCGGTTTTAGATAAGTAGTGGGGGGGGGTAAAGTGTTTTGGTGTTAAGGTGTTATAGTGTCATGGAGAAAATGCCGTATGGATGAACTGAGCGGGAAAAAGATTTTGATGTTCGTGGACGAGGTTTATGAAGACCTGGAATTGTGGTATCCCCGGTTGCGCCTGATCGAAGCGGGGGCGGAGGTGGTGGTGGCAGGCCCGCAAGCGGGAAAAGTGTACCAGGGCAAGCACGGCTACCCCTGTAAAGCCGACGCGGCCATCGCCGATATGCAGGAAAAGGATTTCGAGGGGCTGGTAATTCCCGGCGGATTTGCCCCGGATAAGCTGCGTCGCATCCCCAAAGTGCTGGAATTGACCCGCCGGTTCCACGAGGCCGAAAAACTGGTCGCCTACATTTGCCACGCCGGCTGGATTCCCATTTCCGCCAAAATTATGAGCGGAATTCGCTGCACCTCCACCCCCGGCATCAAGGACGACCTGGAAAACGCCGGCGCGATCTGGGTGGACGAGGCGCTGGTAATCGACCGCCACCACGTCTCCAGCCGCCGCCCGGAGGATCTGCCCCAATTCTGCCGCGGGATCATCCAGGTGCTAACCCGGTTTGATATTCCCTGTTGAAGCGATGATGAGTTTGCGGAGCGCTCTTTTATGAAAATATTAACCATCGGCGCGGGGACCATTGGGTTTCAACTGACCAAGCGGCTGTCGCAAGACCACGACATCACCCTGATCGACAATGATCCCGTAAAAGCGAAACGCGCCAGCGAGCAGTTAGACGCCTTTGTGATCGAAGGTCACGGGGGGAGTTACGATGTGCTCAAAAAAGCGAACCTCTCCCGGGCCGACGTGGTGGCGGCGATGACCAACGATGATGAACTGAATATCCTGATTTGCCAGATGGCCAAACGCGCCGGGGTTCCCTCCACCATCGCCCGGGTGCGCAATTATGAATATACCCGACCGGATTTTATCATTCCCCGGCATGAATTGGGGCCGGATATGATCATTCACCCGGAAAAGGAAACCGCGGACGCCATTCATCGCCTGATCCGGCAATCTGCCGCCACCGACGTGATCGAGTTCGAGAACGGAAAAATCCATCTCATCGGAATCCGCCTGGAAGGCAACTCCCCCATCCTGCGCATTCCCTTAAAAAACCTGGGCGATGAGATCAGCGAGCTGCCCATGCGAATCGTGGCCATCAATCGCAAGGAGCGCACCCTGATCCCCCGGGGGGACGATATTCTGGTCGCCGGGGACCAGGTATTCGTGCTCTGCAATACGCAATCCCTGCCGGATATCATCCGCCTGACCGGCAAAACCGATACCCGCATCAACAACGTGATGATACTGGGCGGGGGGTTGATCGGGCAGTTTGTCGCCCGGGAAGTCAGCGAAAACATTCACGTCAAAATCATCGAGAGCAGCAAGACCAAATCGGAGGAGATCGCCGATTTGCTGCCCCGGTCGTTAATCATTCACGGGGACGGCACGGACATCGATCTGCTGGCCGTGGAGGGAATTACGGACATGGACGCCTTTATCGCCGTTACCGGGAGCGACGAAACCAATATCATCGCTACCCTGGTAGCCCGCCACCTGAAAGTTCCGCGCACGATTGCGCTGGTGAACAACACTGAGTATTTACCGATCACGCCGACCATCGGCATGGATGCGGTGGTCAGTAAACAGTTAATCACCGTGAACGCGGTGCTGCGCTACATCCGCCACCAGCACGTGGCGACCATCGCCACCCTGCCGGGGGTGGACGCGCAGGTTGTGGAGTATATCGCCTCTCACAAATCCAGAATTACCCGCAAGCCCTTGAAGGAGACGGACTTCCCCAAACACGCCATCGTGGGGGCGGTAATCCAGGATGAAGCGGTGATCGTTCCCCGGGGGGATACGGTCATCCAGCCGGGCGATAAAGTGGTGATATTTTCTCTCCCCCAGGCGATTGGGGAAGTGGAGAAGCTGTTCAAATAAAAGCCGTCATTTGCGCTTCGCGCGTCATTAAGCTTCGCTGTCATTGATTGTCATTCATGGGCGGAGGTTAATGGGCAATGAATGACAACCAATGACAATAATTGACGCGCGCAGCGCACCTGACGCCTCAGGCCAATGACGCGCGAAGCGCAATTGACAGCGCAGCGTAATGACGCAAAGCAACTGACGCGCAAAGCGCCAATGACAACCAAACAACCATGCACCTTTCCAGCACTCTCAATATCCTCGGCTTCCTGATGATGTTCCTGGCCGCGACCATGCTGCTGCCGGTTCCCTTCTCACTCTATTACGGCGAGACCGATTATCCCGCCCTGATCATCAGCGCCTTTATCACCTTTTTTGCCGGGTTTGCGGCGTTCCGCCTCAGCCGCTTCCGGGGCGATTTACGCGCCAAGGAAGGTTTTGCAGTGGTCGCGCTCGGCTGGCTGTTTTTCTCGCTGTTTGGCAGCATTCCCTTCGTGCTCTCCGGCTACATTCCCTCGTTTACCGACGCTTTTTTCGAGACCATGTCCGGCTTCACTACCACCGGGGCGACCATCCTGGCCAATATCGAAAGCCTGCCCCGCGGGCTGCTGTTCTGGCGCAGCCTGACCCACTGGATCGGGGGGATGGGCATCATCGTGCTCTCCCTGGCGATTTTGCCTTTCCTGGGAGTGGGGGGCATGCAGCTTTTCAAGGCGGAAGTTCCCGGGCCGGTGGCGGATAAGCTCACTCCCCGCATCGCCGAAACCGCCAAAATCCTCTGGGGAGTTTATCTGGTATTTACCCTGGTGCAAACCGGCTTACTGATGCTGGGGGGAATGAATTTGTTCGAAGCGCTTTGCCACGCCTTCGGTACCCTGGCCACCGGGGGATATTCTACCCGCAACGCCAGCGTCGGCGCGTATGCCAGCGCGTTTATCGATTACGTGGTAATTTTGTTCATGATCCTGGCGGGCACCAACTTCGCGCTCCATTACCGTTTTTTGCGCGGAGATTTCAAAGTCTATTTGAGAAACCAGGAATTCCTGTTTTTCCTGGCGATCATCGGGCTGGCGACTTTTTTTATCGGCCTGGATACCTTTCTGCACTCCCGCCAGCCGGTTTTCAAGGTATTTCGCGATACCCTGTTCCAGGTAGCCTCCATCATCACCACAACCGGCTACGCCACGGCGGATTACGAACAGTGGTCTTCGGGCTCCCAGGTTATCCTGTTATTCCTGATGTTCATTGGCGGATGCGCCGGTTCTACCGGGGGCGGGATGAAGGTCATTCGGATTTTCGTGCTCACCAAATTCGTTTTTTCGGAGATCGTGCGCCTGCTGCACCCCCACGCCGTGGTGCCGGTGCGGATCGGCAACACCGCCGTCAACCGGGAGGTGCTGAGCAACATCCTCGGTTTTTCCGTGCTGTATATTTTTATGTTTGCTTTAGGCGTATTTGTGATGGCGATGCTGGGATTGGACGTCGCCTCCGCATTTGGGGCGGTGGCGGCGACTTTAGGAAACGTCGGCCCGGGGCTGGGCAGCGTGGGACCGATGGATAACTACGCCCACATTCCTTTCCTGGGGAAATGGGTGCTCTCATTTTTGATGTTGCTGGGGCGTTTGGAGGTGTTTACGGTCGTAATATTGTTCTCCCCGGCGTTCTGGCAGAAATAGAATATCGAGCCGCTGTCATCACTTGCGAAATAATCCCGGATAGCCGTGATGAATGGTGAATAATTCTACTTTAAGACTTTAAGAGGAAAGTGCAAAAGTGAAGACCTATCCAGCCTTTGACATCCCCCCTGGCCCCCCTTCAAAGGGGGGAAATTTAAACCGCTTACGCCGGAATCCCCCTTTGAAGGGGGGCAGGGGGGATGTCCAATAGCGACAAAAAGTCTCCAAATGCTGAATTCCCCTATAAACTTGTAAAGTCTTAAAGTAGAGATAGTAAATTTTATTTCCCATGCCCTTAATGAAACGACGTTGACTGCTACTCTCTGCTGCCGGTTATTCGGCAGGCCGGCTCGCAGGAGCCTCACCCGGGTCAACCGGAAATTCCTGAACGCCTGTAAAAATCACTTCTTCTTTGCCGGCATTCCGCACGAACTCCCGATTCTGGTCTTCCCCGGGCTTTAAGGGATAATAATAAGGGGGATAGACCGGCGAGCCTACCCATACGCTTCCGCCGGGATAGGGACCATAGGGTCCCCAGCCTCCCGGCACATGAACACCCACCCCGACGCTCACGTGGGTAGCCGGCCCGCAAGCGGCGAGGGTTAAACCGAGCACCGCGGCAAAAACCATCATGGTCAGCCTGAAGAACGATTTCATTGGGATTCACTCCTTTCAGATGTTTCAAAAGGCCATTTTTGAATGGCCACGGCGGCCCCGGTAGGATCAGCGATAATTGCCACGCTGCCGTTGCGGATGGTTGAATCGGGAG
The DNA here is from genome assembly GCA_964522165.1 of uncultured Calditrichaceae bacterium. Taxonomy (GTDB): domain Bacteria; phylum Calditrichota; class Calditrichia; order RBG-13-44-9; family J075; genus JABWBP01. The sequence goes on along the minus strand of CAZFVV010000009.1, from coordinate 5,400 downwards.
CAAGAATGAGCCGCCCGCCCAACGATTCCACCCGCGCAGCCAGCGGCGGGACTTCTTCCACCCGGATGTATGGCAGCCAGACCGGCTGGATCCCCTCCCAGGGAGCCTTCAAGACCCCGGCGCGGGGAACGGTCTCATTCTTAAGAACATAATAGGTTATCCCTTCCCGTACTTCCCGGGCTTCGTGCCGGTAACCGACCAGCGACTCGTAGAAAGTTATCGCTTCCACGGGGTTTTCGGTAATCAATTCATGCCAAAACCACTGGTTGAATTCCGGTTTCTCATCCGCCGGGTCGCCGCCGCTCGCCTTCAGCAAGGCCAGCACCGCTCCCTGCGGGTCGCCTACCACGGCCAGGCGCCCCCGGTCAGGATAATTTTTCGGCTCCCGGTATATTTTCCCGCCATGGGTGCGAAAGTGTTCCACCGCCTGTTCCACCTCCGCCACCGAGAGGGAAGCCAGCCAGCGGGATTCGCTGACCTCCGGGTTCAATCGCTTTATATAGATCATGCTTCCGATTGGGAGACCTTTGTACTTGATGACCGTGAAAGCGGTATCTCCGGGCTGGCTGCTCTCGAATTCCCATCCGAAAAGCGCCCCGTAGAATTTTTTTGCCGAGGGTATATCATTGGTCAGGAGATCATGCCAGACGAATTTGCCGAAGTGATAGCTCCCCGTAGGCGCCGGCGTTACCGGGGGCATGGCAATTTTTTTGTGGGCGCAGGCGCTCAGCATGGCAAAAAGCAGCCACGATAACATCCCAATTGCAATCAATCGTAGCGGAAGGTAATTAGCGGTTGGGGGCAGTTTCATACGCAAATCCTGTCGTTAGTGGATAATGTTTAAGCCATTAAATGAGAGGAATCTTACGCTTGTTTGGAAGAACCCAGCATGATCGCAAGCCAGCGCGTATCCTCGTTGCTGTCCAGGGCGATTTTGGCCGTCATGGTCAAGGGAACCGAGAGCAGCATTCCCACCGGTCCCAAAACCCATCCCCAGAAAACCAGCGATAAGAACACCACCAGGGTAGATAACCCCAGCCCCCGCCCCATCAATCGCGGTTCCAGCATGTTGCCAAATACGAAATTGACCACCAGGTACCCCCCGGTTACCAGCAAGGCGGAGCCGAATCCGTATTGAATTAATCCCAACAGCACCGCGGGCACCGCCGCGATTATGGAACCGATATTGGGAATGTAATTCAGCAAAAAAGCCATCAATCCCCAGAGCAGGGGATAATCAATTCCTAAGATGAGCAGCCAGATGGCGACGAAGAAACCGGTACCCAGGCTGACCAGGGTTTTCAAAGCCATGTAGCGCTTGATGTTCTCGTGAACCTTGTCAAAATTGTTGAGAGAGGTTTCCGGGCTTTGGAACGCCACTCGCAGCTTGGCCGGGAAGCTCGAGGCTTCTAAGAGGATGAACACCACCGTCAGGATGATCAGCACGGTATTGCTGAGCACCTTACCCAGGGCGCCTAAGAATCCCCCGATTAGTTGCAGCGGTTCATCCAGGCCCAGGGTTTCCGTAAGCGGAACGTTGGGAAGCTTAAATCCGGCATTGGCCATCAATTCGGTGATGAGGAGGGTTTTTTCCCTCAAAATAGCAGAATAACGGGGCAAATTATTGGCAAAACTGTTGACCGACGCCCCCACCACGGTTCCGATCGTCGAACCGATCGCCAGAATGCCCAGAATGACCAGCAACAAGGCGACGCCGGTAGGCACCTTCCGCTTTTGAAGCCACAAATAAGGAGACAGGCAAATAATGGCAATGAACAGCGACAACAGAAAGGGTACGAACAGGGAGTTGGCGGCGCGAATTCCTGCGGTGACAACGACAAAAGCGGCGCAATTGATCAAAAGGCGCCCCGATTTGGAAATCGAGGTAGGATTATTTTCCGATGCCATGCTGGTTCCTTTTCCTGAGAAAAAAATATATGCTAAAATTGATTAAAATGCTTCATGGGATTTATTTTTGAGGAGGAAATTTTTCTAAAATTTTCAGCGCCGTGGTTTGAGCCGCCGCTTCCAGGTTTGCCTTATCTTTAATGAGAATCCCCGCCCAACCGCGCCAGGAGAGTTGCCGTTTTTTCAAGTCGATGATCTCGATAACCAGGGTTACTTCCTCAGCGGCCGGGATATCCAGCTCCTGGTCGCCATAATCTTCTTTCCAGGCGCTAAAATCGTAGTCGATCACCTCTACCCGGCCTTTTGCTCTTCCGTAATATTGTATCCCGAAATCCGCTTCGTCCGGGGGAGCCGGCGCATAGCCTCCGGCGGCCAACTGTTGCTCGATGGCGGATTCGGTCGCCTGCGCCAGGGCAGGGTTTTGCCGGGCCACCGGTTTACTCAGCCAGGTGTAATAGTGATATTTGCTAAAATCTATCTTGCGGTCATACTCATGGCGCACTTTGATGGAACAGCCGCCTAAGAGCAGCAGAAATGCCACGAAACCGGGAACCAGCCGGGTTAACCGGAAAATTTTCCTCATAAACTTTCTCCCACGTAATGGATGCAGATTTCATTGGCGATGCCGGTCTGCTGAATCGGTTGCGCCAGCACAAAAACCACCGGGTCGTTGCGGCTGGCCCACTTCTTTTCCAACAAAAGCTCATCGACCTGTTTTAAGAATTGGGCGGTGCTGGAGGGCTGTTCCATAAAAACCGGGGTAAGGGCGTAGAGAAGGGCCATGCGGCGGAGAATTTCCGGGTTGGCGTTGAAGGCGATGATCGGGCGGGGCATTCGTTGCTGGGAGAGAAATATCGCCGCCCCGCCCATGGAGGACCAGACGACGATCAGCCGGGCGTCGATGTCGCGCACGATGGTTTTTACCCCGTGCGCCAGCGCCGGGGTGCGCTGTTTCAATACTTGCAGCTTCCGGGGGGTCGCGCTGTCCACCGCCCGGGAGCGCAGGTACTGGTTGGTTTTAGCGGCAATGCGGTTCATCATCCGCACCGCTTCCACCGGCCATTTTCCTACCGCGGTTTCCCCGGAGAGCATCACCGCGTCCACCCCGTCGAAGATAGCGTTGGCCACGTCGGAGACCTCCGCCCGGGTCGGTACCGGCGATTCGATCATGCTCTGGAGCATCTGGGTGGCCACGATCACCGGCATGCCGTAGTCGTGGCACAAGCCGATAATCCGTTTTTGCAGCACCGCCACCTCCGCCAGGTCCATTTCCACTCCCAAATCGCCCCGCGCCACCATCACGGCGTCGGTTTCTGCGATGATCTCTTCCAAATTCGCCACCGCCTGCGGTTTTTCGATCTTGCTGATCACCGGGATGAACTCCCGGAATTCCCGGCTGATAATGGCAAATTGCAGATCCCGCTTTTTCCGGGAGCGCGGGCGGGTGGGGCGCACCCCCAGCTCGCGCAGGCGGTCTTTGAGCAGGCGCACGTCTTCTCCGTTGCGCACAAAGCTCTGCGCCAGGAAGTCGAAACCCTTTTCCACGGCAAACCTGATGCAGTGATGGTCTTTCTCGGTGAGGGCCGGCAGGGAGAGTTCGGTGTCGGGAAGGTTGATGCCCTTGCCGGAGGTGATCAGCCCGCCGTTTCGCGCTTCGCAAAGCAGCTTCGCTTTCCCGCCTTTCCCGGTTTTATCCACGCATACCAGGCGCACCGAACCGTCGTCTAACAACACCTGCTGGCCGGGTTTTACTTCCTCCACGAAACGGGGATAGGTGGTGGAAAAAACAATCTCCCCCGGGCCGTCCCCTCCCGGCTCTCCGGCGACCACCGGCTCTTTTTGGAAGGCGACCGTCGCGCCCGCGGCCAGGCGCACCCCGCCCTCCGCCACTTTGCCGACGCGGATTTTCGGCCCGGAGAGGTCGCCGATCACAGCCACGGGAACGCCGGCCTGCTCCCCGGCGCGGCGGACGTTGTTCAGGATGCGCTCGTGCTCCTCAAAAGCGCCATGGGAAAAATTGATGCGAAACCCCCGCGCGCCCTCTTCGATCAGTTGCAGAATGGTTTCCACGCTCGCGCTGGCGGGGCCGAGGGTGGCAATGATTTTGGTCAATAAAAACTCGTTTTTGGCGGACATATTTGCGCTTTCGTTTTATGCTGCGGTGGAGTGCAAAACTTCAGTTTTGCAGCGGCACCATTCCTTTTCCGAAGGAACCGCTTCGCGGCGGAACACTCCGATTGCTAATTGCTAATTGGCAATTAGCAATTGGCAATTGCCAATTTTACACTGCTCTCTCCAGACTGCCCTCGATGCAGGTAGTATCGAAGCCGCCCCGGGTGTTGTACACCGTGGTAACCCGCAGCCGCGGGATTTGCAGCAGCTGTTTCAAGTCCCGGTAAATCCGCTTCGTGGCGGCTTCCTGGTAAATTCCCACGTTCCGGAAACTGATGATGTAGTATTTCAGGGACTTCAGCTCCACGCACTTGCCGCCCTCGGGATAATATTCGATTTTGAGGTAAGCGTAATCGGGCAGGCCGCTGAACGGGCATACCGCGCTGAATTCCCGGGTCTCGGTAATGATCAATTGCCCCGGGCTGTCGAAATCGAAAGTCTCCAGAAACTCCGGGCGGAGGTGCGATTCATCTAAAAATTCAAAGGTTTTTCCTTCGGGAATGGGCATGGAAAGGCTTCCTCAATTAAGGATAAGGGATAAAGGGTCTCTAAGCATTTTTGCTACCTTTGGGTGAAGCGTTTTTTTCAAGCGGTACAGCGGTACTAACGTCAAGTAAGCCCGCTATGGACAACCCGGTTCAACGCCTGAACAAGTATCTCCAACTCCTCATTCCTCACCGTGCGCAGGTTCAGGAACAGCGCCTCTTCCTCGATGTAGCCGATAATCGGCGGATCGTTGCGGCGCAGCGCCCCGGCTAATTGGGCGGGGGAGATGGTTGCGGATACGATTTTCAGAGCCGCGGAGGGTATCTTCTCCAGCGGCAGCGCCCCGCTGCCCATCTGGGAATCGGTTTCCACCACTTCGATGCGCAGCGCGGGGTTCTTTACCTGCGCCCGGAGCGTTTCGCCCCGCCGGAGAAGCTCTTCCCGGGAGATCGTCAACAGGGCCGCTACCGGAAGGTTTTGCGGCAGGGTTTCCGGCTGCAAATACAGGCGCAGGGTGGCCTCCAGGGCGGCAAAGATCAGTTTATCGCAGCGCAGGGCCCGGGCAAGGTGGTTCTTCTTGATTTTATCCAGCCACTTTTTTTTGCCGATGATGATCCCCGCCTGGGGCCCGCCCAGCACTTTGTCGCCGCTGAAGGTGGCCACGTCCACCCCCAATTCCATGATTTCCCGCGCGACCGGCTCATAAGGATAGCCCCACTGCCGCAGATCTTCGATGATCCCGCTGCCCATATCGTAGATCAGCGGCAAACCGTGCTCCTGCGCCAGGGCCGCCAATTCCGGCGTCTCCGGAACCTCGCTGAATCCCAGGATGCG
>CAZFVV010000008.1:0-75838 GCA_964522165.1 uncultured Calditrichaceae bacterium | reverse complement strand
TCTTCATGCCCTCCGGCGCGCCCGGCAGGCCGACCTTGGTGAGGCCGGTGCGGATGGGCGACTGCCCGGTGATGAACGCCGCGCGCCCGGCGGTGCAGCTCTGCTGCCCGTACCAGTCGGTAAACAGCGCGCCCTCTTTGGCGATGCGGTCAATATTGGGCGTCTGGTAACCCATCATGCCCATGTTGTAGGCGCTGACGTTGAACCCGCCGATATCATCCCCCCAGATGACCAGAATATTGGGCTTTTTTTGCTGGGCCAGGGCGCTACCCGCCCCGGATAGCAGGGGCAATATAAAAACGGATAGCAGCAGGACGACCCATGAATTATAAATCCAGCGATTACTCATAATCTTTTCCCTTCGTTTGGTTTATGGTTTGTAAAATTTATTTGCGGATGCTCGCAAGCGGCAAAGCTGCTTACGGCGCTCGGCGAATTTAATGGGAAAAATTTGAAATTGAGTTTGAGGGTTAATGGTTTACTTCAATGTAATGTGGTTTAATCAGAACAGGATAAGAAAAACAGGCAGACGGTTAGAACGAGTACTCTCCGGCAGAGAAAGTCCGTCGATCCTCGCGCCGAAGTTCAACTTCGGCACGCAATTGGGTTGCGAAGTTGAACTTCGCAACCAGTAAGCCTGGCGGCGGACTAACTCTGCCGCGATGTAACAGTGCTTCGCGGCGGAAGTTATTCGCCATTTGCTCCGTTTACCCTTCGACTTCGCTCAGGGTGACACCATGCTGTCATGCTGAGAAGCCTGCCCTGAGCTTGCCCAAGGGGAGTCGAAGCATGACATACGATGAAAGACTTCCGTCGCGATGGGTGGCGGCAATCACCCGCACATCTACATTGATGGTGCTGGGGCTGCCCAGCCGTTCAAATTCGCCATACTGAAGTACGTGCAATAATCTGGCTTGCAGCTCCAGCGTTAATTCCCCGATTTCATCTAAGAAGCCGTTTTAAAAGTTTGAATTTATGCCCCGAAGCCACAAAAACACCAGGTTTCACTAAGAAATTTATTGCGTCTTTGTGATTCCTTCGTGATTTTGTGACTTGGCGGCATAAAATGGTGCAACTCTTAATTGGCAATATGTCGGTTAAAACAGAATAATCAAACCGCCCCGTACATCGATCTGTATCAACGATGTACCGGCGCTAACCCCAACGCCGGAACCACCGGTGCCGAAATAGACGCTGCCGCCGGCCCATTGGACGGGCATTAGAAGGGTTCCCTGGAGGCGAAGCCCGATTTTTTCGGAAAGGTACGCCTTGGCGCCCAGTCCAAGCGTGAAGGAAAATCTCCATTCACTTTCCAGGCCTTCCTGTTTGGGATTAAAATTGGTTGCACCCAGGGTAAACACCCCGTAGGGCAATATATTTTCTTTTGGAACTCCGCGCAGAACGCCTATTTGGAAATATTCCACGCTCATGTCAAACAAGGTTTCATCCTGGCCAAAGGGCCCGCCGTCAAAAGTCAACTTGCTGTCCTGCCGGCTGTAGAAAAGTTCTAACTCCGCCCCATACGCGGCAGGAACGTTAATGGAGAAACCAAAGACCATATCATCCTTAATATCCACGTCTCCGGTGGTATTTGCATAATATACATCGGTGCTTCCCAAAAACTGGTATCCCGCAAAGGGGGTAATCTCGAAACGGCGCTGCTGCGCCCAAAGGGATGAGGAAATCAGTACCAGCAACATCGCTGCGGCCAGGAGGGCGGCGTTAGATCCGGAATTTTTTTTCGTTAACGACTGTCGCTCAGGGTTCATGTTCGATCCTTTCTGTTTAAGTGATTTGGTAGTCCTAAACGATTAATGCCAATTACCAGTTGGGGATGACATTGAAGAAAGTTTGCCACCAAGACACCAAGACAGGAAGTTTCACAAAGGTTTTAGCGTTTATATCCTTAAATTTTTTCTTTTCCTTTGTGCTTCCTTAACGTCTTGGTGTCTTCGTGGCCATAATTTTTCACCTGGTAATTCGCATTGGTACTTTTATTTTTTCCAACCTCCTTAATACCCGGGCACCGCCAGTAAGGGGCAGGGAGACCTCCGTAATGCCTGCTCGGTAACGCTGCCGCGTAACGCATCCAGAATGCCATCGCGCCCGGCGGTTGCCATTACAATCAAATCTACATTGTGTTGCTTGGCGACTTGAATAATATTATCCACTACTTCCCCGCTCCGGAACACTTTTTCCCAGGTCCAATTGGGGCTTTCCGGCAGATCGAGAGCGGGCATGGTGGTGGAATCGCCTATATGGCAGAGGATGATCTGAACCGGTTCTTCCGCCATTCGGGTGATCCGGGTAGCGTATTCCAGCGCCGGCAGGGGGGTGGGATTGCGATCAACCGGAATCAGTATTTTTTTCAGCAAAACGCTACCGTCTTCGGGAGATACGAATCCCCGCGCCGCGGCAGGCACGAACAGGGTCATGGTCTGGGATTTTTGAGCCAATTTTTCGGCAGCGGAAGGTTTGATCCAGCGCGGCAATCCTTCCCGCCCTTCGGTGGAAAGAACGATCAGGTCGGTGGGATGCTTTTGGAGGTAGCCGAGGGTAGCGCCCAGGGGATTCAGGCCTCCCAATTGCACTTTTTCGACCCGGATTTTCAATTCCTCAAACACTGCGGAACGGGGGCTTCCTTTTTCCAACAATCCCCATTTTTCCAGGGTGGCGCGAACCGGGGGGAAATTCAGCCAGCTATCCCGCGACCCCCCGGCATGAAGGACGATAAAGCGGGTTTGCCTTCTAAGGGCGACTGCCAGGGCATGGTGAAAGGCGTTTCTACTTGCTTCGGAAAAATCCGAGGGATGGAATACCGACTTCACAAAAGGCATTTCTAAAAATTGAGACTGCTTCATCAATGAACCTCCTTGTTGGTGTTTATCGTTTATGGTTGCTATTTCTACTTTAGTTCACTTTCAAAAGGTAAAGGAAACGCCGGCCTTGAACGTCTCGAAGGTCAGAGGTGCTTCGCTGGTGAACGGCCAGTTCATGTTATACTTCATGGCATTATAAAACGCATAAGAAAGCCCATTTTTCAGGACGAAAAAAATCACCGGCCCTAAGAAAGAGGTCTGGTCAAGAATGTCTTCGGAAAAAACAATAATGGCTGCGGAGCTGGCGTCCCGGATCAGGACGCTGCCCAGCCATTCCCAAAATAAGTGCCGGGGATAAACTACCTGCAACTCATAGGCGGCGGTGACGGATAACATACGAAACATGTTTATTTTGATGCCGCCCTCGGTCAATTCACCGAACCGGTAGGAATTTTCATAGCGGTTTAAAATATCGACGTCGCTTTGAATGAGGTTATCCGGGCGGGTTGTGGTTATTTTGGACCATACCAGGGAGCGTTCATTGTAGGGTAATATTTTAATATTCCCGGTACCATATCCATAACCAAAACGATAAGCGGCCCCGAACCTTACGGTTTCCGTATTCACTTTTCCCAGGGTATCATCATTCGCAATATTCAGATCCGGGTTGAGAGCGCTTCCATAAAGAAATCCTTCTTCAAAAGAATTAACATAGCCTTTATACTGCTTGATTTTGCTGTAGCCTAATTTTCCTTCCAGCAGGCCAATTTGGGAGAAATCCTCCTCGAAACGCAACTGCCCGGGAGAGCCGACCCCGTACATTGCTTCGATAAAGGGCCGGGCGCCTTTTTTCCATTTTTCCCAATCGGTTTCTTCATAATCGCCCTGCGCCTGTAAAAACGGGGAAAATCCCCAGAAAAGAACCAAACATGCGGAAAACAATTTAATCTTCATCTGCGTCGGTCTCCATTTTGTTCGATATTTTCTCAATGTGCACTGATTATTACAAAAACCAGGGAGCGGAAGCTATCGAGCGCGCCCTGCCGCTTCCCCGGGGGAGATTTATTTTCAATAATGCAATTATCATAACAGACCAAAATGCCAGCGAAATGCCAATCCGCTCAGGCAAAGAATAAATGGGGATTAACTTGTTTAATTAAAGCAGGTTGGGGCAAATCGGAAGAAAGTCAAAATGATCCTGAGAATACGGATCGTGGGTCGGCATTTCGTCTCCTGGTCGATATTTCGACTGTTTAAATCTACTCCTTTCCTTATCCCGCCAGTGGGGTATGCCTAATTTTTCCATCCGGAAATACAGGGTGGAAGGTTTCAATCCCAGTAATTCTGCAGCGCCATGCGGCCCTTTGATACGCCCATGGGTCTTTTCCAGCACTTCGCTAATGTGCCGGCGCTCGGCCTCTTCCAGGGTGAGGGTGGGGGAAGTAATTCCCCGGCTATCTTTCGGTAACAGCACTTGCAGCGGCTCGCAGGTAGTCGGCTTCCCCTTGCAGGCGGTCTTTGAGTTGTTTGATCTCCCGGTAGGATTTTTGGAGTCTTTCTTCGGCGCGTTTGCGGTAGATGGCCGGGGCAAAGATTTCCGCCACCCGTTTAAACTGTTCAATGAGCGTTTCCGGCCAGGAGTGGTGGGTGTGGAAAGAGGCAAAACCAATCGCGCCCACCGGGGAACCGCCAATGGCGACCGGAACGGATAGATGAGACTTCAGGCCAATTCGTCGGCAATAGGCTTTCTCCGCCGCCGCTTCTTCCGGCAGATCGGCCGGCTGTTCAAAGATCACGATATCCCCTCCCCGGAGTTTGCCGGCATACCAGGTCAAGGTATCCGTTAAAATAGTCCCGGAATTAGGCTCAATCCCCGGCACGGCATAAGAATGGGTTACGCGCAGTTCTTTCAGTTACGCGCAGTAGTTTTATCTGTCGCTTCTCCAGAGCTAATCGACTTAAAAAGATAGCAGAGAATTATAAATATTCCGCTCCCCCTGGGGCTAATAAACACTTTATTGACAGAATCTTACCCATTTGGGCTCCGGAGGAGCGATATATCAGTCGATCGCGTAACATCGGTTAATCATTGAAATAAGCTTACTGACCGTATTCCAGTTTCTGGCCGTTACCGGGACCCCCAGGCATTGTTCCACTTTTGCCGCCAATTTAGAACGGCCAACTCCATCAGGTGCATAGAGGTAGAATACCTTTTTGTGGAGTTTGAATTCTTCGGACCTCGATTTAATGGCCATAAGTGTTACTAAGTCAGGGTCATGGGGGTGAGAATCTAAGAAAAAGAAATGCAAAGCTTTTCCATCCGCTGTATTGAAGGGATTATTTTCAATGGCATCTTGCAATTCTGATATTTCGAGCAGAAATACTTTCGGCTCAAACCGATGACTTTCCAAAATTTCGGAACTGATTTCTCTGGCGATTTCTTTTGCATGTTCTTTTGGGGTCTGGAACACTACATTTCCACTCTGAATGTAGGTCTTGATTTTCTCATAACCCAGATATTCAAGAATCCTTACCAGCTCTTGCATTGGCAAGATATTCTTCCCCCCGACATTAATACCTCTAAAAAGAGCAATGTATGTGTTCATTTGGAGCTCCTGAATGGCTTAAAGGCCACATTAGTTTGCCCGGTAATGTACACTATTTTGTGAAAAACGCGAAAGGCTGAATAAAAGATGGGAATCAAGAATTCATCCTGATTATCTTGTAAGAGACCAGTCAAACAAGAAAGGGTGGATTCCATGACTCGCCAGAAAAATACTCGACTTTTATCAGAAGTTCAAAAAGTATTATACCTTACGCGGTCTTAAATGAGACTTTTTAAAGAGGGTGTACACTTGATTGCACTCATTCGTTTTCCACATCCCGGAATTCCGGGATGGCAATCAAAGATTACCTCACTTCAGTGAGGAATGCCCCCCTCAAAAGTCTCATTTAATCCCGCGCGAAGTATAGTAGATGACCAGGATTTTTACGGTAATCAATAAAACCGAGATTACCGCTGAACCCGCGCTGACCCGCCTTTGGCGAATGCCTCCACCTCCGGCAATTTCGCCATGGTAACATCGCCGGGGAAGGTGGTCAACAGCGCGCCGTGCGCCCAGCCCAGGCGAAGCGCCTCTTCCGGCTCCTGCCAGGAAAGGAAACCGTAGATAAGGCCGGTGGCAAAACCGTCTCCCCCGCCGATGCGGTCAAGCACATCGAGTTGCCGCACCGGGGTGACAAATTGATCTCCATTATACCACAGAACTGCCGCCCATTGGTGGCGGTTGCTCGATTCCACCTCCCGCAAGGTGGTGGCGACCATCTTTATACCGTGAAATTGTTTGATGACACGTTCAATCATCTGGAAAAAGGTCTCATGACTGAGTTTCGACTTGGAAACAACTTCGGGCCCGGGGATGCCGAGCGCGGTTTGCAAATCTTCTTCGTTGCCAATCAACACATCCACATTCTCCACAATTCGGCGGAGAACCTGCTGCGCTTTTTTCAAGCCCCCGATGGGCGCCCACAATTTGGCCCGATAATTTAAGTCGAAGGAAGTAACCGCCCCGCTTTCCTTTGCTTTTTGCATGCCCTCGATGATCAATTCCGAAGTAGTCTGGGACAGGGCGGCAAAAATGCCCCCGGAGTGGAACCAACGGACGCCGCGGCCAAATATTTTATCCCATTCGATGTCTCCCGGCTTTAAAAGCGCCGCCGCTTCGTTGGAACGATTATAGAATACTACCGGCGGGCGCACCCCAAATCCCCGGTCGCTGTACACCGTGGCAATATTGGGCCCCCGCACGCCATCGTGCTCAAACCACTTATAAAAAGGTTTGACGCCCATTTCCCGCACCCGGTTTTGCACCAGCTCGCCAATGCCATAATTGACCATGGCAGTAGCAATGCCGGTTTGCAGGCCGAAGCAATCCGCCAACCCCGCAGCTACATTATATTCTCCGCCGGAAACGTGAATGTCAACCGCTCGCGCCTTTCGGAAGGGAATCACTCCCGGATCGAGCCGGTGAACCAGCGCGCCCAGGGAGAGAAAATCTAATTCGCATGAGTCTGAACGTATTTTTAATTTTGCCATAATGATGTCTCCTTTTGCATTTGAAGTCGTGATTTTAGGAGCGTCATCTCGGACAGGCCGGTCGTTGCAGATTGTCATTCCCGAATGTTTTTATCGGGAATCTACTGCCACACAATTATAGATTCCCGCTAAAAGCATGCGGGAATGACAGACATTGAGACTTTCAAGACGGATCTGCAACAGCCGGACAGGACGGATTGGCATGTCATGACACTCCATTGTTCTCTCTAAACTGATCCAGCCACGGGAGGCGGTCCGAAGGGCTCCTACGCGAGCCTCCCCATTGCGTCGCACGTCAGAGCCATGCGACGAGTAGCGTTTCTTTACATGAACACATGAACACAATAACACCTGAACACGTTTCCCGTTAACCGCTCCAGTCGGTATGAAAAAATTTACCGCGCGGTTTATCGACCCGCTCATAGGTATGGGCGCCAAAGTAATCCCGCTGCGCCTGCAAGAGATTGGCCGGAAGCCGTTCGCGGCGGTAAGCGTCATAATAGGCCAGGGCGCTGGCGAAAGCCGGAACCGGGATGCCATGTTCCACTGCTGCCGCTATCACTTTACGCCAGGATTGCTGGCCTTTTTCAATAGCGGTTTTGAAATAATCATCCAACAGCAGGTTTTGCAATTCCGGTAAATTATCGAAAGCCTCCTTAATATTGCCCAGGAATTGCGCCCGGATAATACACCCGCCGCGCCACATCAGTGCAACGCCGCCGGGGTTGATATCCCATCCGTATTCCTTGCTGGCCGCCTGCATTAATTGAAATCCCTGCGCGTAGGAGCAGATTTTGGAAGCAAAAAGCGCCTGGCGAACCATTTCGATAAATTCATTTTTATCGCCGGTAAACTTATTGCGGGGGCCGAACAAAATCTTGGAGGCTTCCCGGCGCTCCTCTTTGATACCGCTCAACATTCTGGCAAAAACCGCTTCCGCAATGGTCTGGGCCGGAACCCCCAGATCCAGGGCAACCTGGCTGGTCCATTTTCCGGTTCCCTTCTGGCCGGCGGTGTCCAAAACAACATCGATGATGGGCTTTCCGGTTTCCTCATCCTTTTTTGCCATAATGTCGGCGGTAATTTCGATCAAGTAACTGTTCAACTCGCCCTTATTCCAATCCTTAAAAACGCGGTGCATTTCGGCAGGGGTTAATCCTAACAATTGCTCCATCAGGAAATAGGCTTCGCAGATCATCTGCATGTCGGCATATTCAATGCCGTTATGCACCATCTTTACGAAATGCCCGGCGCCGTTTTTTCCCACCCAATCGCAGCAGGGCACATTGCCATCGACTTTGGCGGCAATTGCCTGAAGCATCGGCTTTACCAGCGGCCAGGCCTGGGGATTTCCGCCGGGCATAATCGAGGGCCCCAGCAGCGCGCCTTCCTCACCGCCGCTCACCCCGGTTCCGATGTAGAGAATGCCGGTTTCTTTCAGATCCTCGATCCTGCGGTTGGTATCCTCGAAATAAGAATTGCCGCCATCCATCAACACATCGCCGGTGGCTAAATGCGGGCGCAAATCTGCAATCACCGCATCCACCGCTTTTCCGGCGGGAACCATCATCAGTATTTTGCGAGGGCTTTTTAAGGAATTGACAAATTTCTGCCGGGATTCAAAAACCGCCATGTTTTTCTCATTGAATTTTTTGGCCGCTGCCTGAATCTTCTGCGAATCAATATCAAATCCGGCGACAGGGAAGCCGTGATTGGCCAGGTTTAAAGCCAGGTTCTGGCCCATTACTCCCAAACCGATGACACCAATGTCATACCCACTCATGAATAATTCTCCTTTATATTTATTGACTCATTTTTTATGCAAAAGCCAGCACTTGGGGCTGAAGCCACAGAGTGTAGTGCAAATTACACGAGGCGCGGAATTTATGAATAGCCCCGCGCTTCAGCGCGGGGATTCAAAATTCCCAATCTTCTCTCTCCGGGGCTTCAGCCCCGCGCTTTGGCAACACTCGGGGCTGAAGCCCCAATCTATTTTCTTCGCTCTCTTTTTCCCCGCGCTGAAGCGCGGGGCTATTCATTATTCAACCAATTTTTCTTTATATGCCCACAACCCCAGCGCCGGGTTGGATATGAAGAAAATTTTTTCGCCGTTTGGCAGGGTGTTCAATCCATCCCGTAATGCCGCGGGATTATAGGTTTGTATCGCTTCATCAAGATTCGCATAATTAAAATTCACGCTTTCGATCTCTTCTCTGGAAAGATGGCCGGGGCAGTAAGTAATGGTAAAGCGGTTTTCCGAAGAACCGTGAATGAGATGGGCGGCGGCGCTGAGATGTTCCCGCAAATCTTCGTTTTTCTCAACCGCATTCAAAATCTCCGGGGTGGTGAGGTATCCGTATTTGCGAATCAGTTGGTCGATCCCTGCGTCTTCTCCGAACTCCTTCAAACCGGGAGCCAGCACGATCAGTTCGCCGCCGTCGGCAATTGCCATGCGGGTGCGGTAGATGCTTTTATTGGCCAGCCAGGTGCTTTTGTATTCACGTGGATCGAGATAGACGATTACTTTTTCTAAAGGCTCCGGCAATATTTCAAAATTCACTTCCAGGGAAAGATCGCAGGCGAGTTTAAAGCATTCTTCATCATCGCCGATAAAAAGGCCGCGCACAGTGAGCATCCCATCTTCCTTTCTGCCCACCACGGTAAGCACATAAACGATGGGTAAATCTCTTGCAAAATGTCGCGAGGCATAGTTCAGCACCCGGCGCACCGGGGTATCGGCGCGCCCCATCATTCTTTCCATGCCGTACACCGCCCCCAGGAAATGGCTGCGGTTTATCCCTTCCCGGCCGCCGGCGCCGACAAAAATGTTTTTATTGTAATTGGCCATCCCGCTTACTTCATGGGGAACCACCTGGCCGAGGGAAAGAATCAGGCTAAAGCCGCCCTCTATCAGCAGCTTATTCACCTGGGCCGGCCAGGGATAGTTCACTTTCCCTTCGGATACTTCCTGAATGAAATCCGCGGGCACTTCTCCCAGGGTAATCAGGTCCTCTTTCCAGCGATGAACCCGGAATAAATCAAGCGGGGTGTCGCCGTACATTTCGGTGATCTGTTCCGTAGTCATCGGGGAGTGGGTTCCCAGGGCCGGCAGGATGTCGGTTAAATTTTTCCGGTAATATTCATAGGTAAGCCGGGTCAACACCCCGGCGAAGGAATGGAAGCGGGTGAAATCCGGGGGAATGGCCAGCACCTTACCGGCTGCGCCAAGTTTATCAAAGGCGGTAAACAGGCCTTCTCTTAAATCCTGTTCTTGAAGCTCATCGGATGCCGAGCCCCGGCTGAAATAGAGCATGGTGGGTTTCCTTTGTTAATTTGTTGCCTCTTTATGAAATACGTGAAGCGTGAAACGTGATGCGTGATTATAATTTCGTATTTCGTAGTGCGTATTGCGTAAAAAACGAAATACGGAATGCGGAATATGGATCACTTCTCACGCTTCACGTTTCACGCTTCAGGCATCACGTTTCACTCTTCAATATCAGTACCCAAAAAATTTCGGCAAAGCCATACTGAGCCAGGGAATATAAGTCACCAAAAAAAGCGCCGCTATCATGGCAATAAACAATGGCAATAACGGGCGGATTAATTTGGCAATGGAAACGCCCCCAATGCTGCTGCCTACAAACAGAACGCTGCCCACCGGCGGGGTGCACAAACCGATGCAGAGGTTCAGCACCATCATAATGCCGAAATGAATCGGATCCATCCCCAACTGCATCGCCACCGGTAAAAAGATGGGGGTGAAGATCAGCACTGCGGGGGTCATATCCATAAAGGTTCCCACCGCTAATAGCACCAGGTTGATTATCAGGAGAATTAAAATCTTGCTTTCCGTCAGGCCGACCAGGGCAGCACTGATGGTCTGGGGAATATTCTCGTAAGAGAGGATCCAGGACATGGCGGTGGAAGTGCCGATCAGCAGCATCACGATGGCCGTAGTCTCCACGGTTTTGAGCAGGATTCCGGGCAAGTCTTTTATTTTCACTTCCCGGTAAAACACCACCGCCAGCAGCAGGGAGTATAATACTGCGACGGCGCTGGCTTCCGTGGCGGTAAAATAGCCGGCGATAATCCCGCCAATTACGATCAGGATCAAGAACAGGCTGGGGATGGCATCTAAAAATTTTTTGAAGCTTTCCAATAGGGAAATGCGGTCGCCGACCGGGTACCCCTTGCGAACGGCAATAATTGCCGCCACCACAATCAACCCAAGCCCTACCAAAATGCCGGGGATATATCCGGCGATAAATAAAGCGGCAATCGAAACGCCCCCGCTGGCCAGGGAATAAACGATCAAAATATTACTGGGGGGGATGAGCAAGCCAGTTGTGGAGGCGGTGACGGTAACGGCGGTGTTAAAACTTTTGTCGTAGCCCTCTTTGTTCATTACCGGGATCATAAAACCGCCGATTGCCGAAGTGGCCGCCACCGCCGAACCGGAAATGGCCCCGAAAAACATGCAGGCCAGGATGTTCACGTAGGCCAGCCCTCCCGGGAACATGCCGACGATTACCTTCGCGAAATCAATCAACCGCCGGGCGATGCCGCCGCTGCCCATCAGTATTCCCGATAAAATAAAAAACGGGATGGCCAGGAGGGTAAAGCTGTTGATTCCGGTAGCCATTTGCTGGGCGACGGTGGTAATGGCCGGCCCGGGCGGGATGGTAAAAAGCATGGTCAATACTGTTGCAATTCCAATGCTGATGGCAATGGGAACGTTCAGGAACAGTAAAATCACGAAACTGAAAACCAGCACAAAAACGGAAATTTCCACAAGGTTTCCTCTCTTTTAATCAACACTGGGAATATGCGGCTCTTTGGACTCGATTTCCCCGCCGCCAAGCGCGCCAAGAATAAAATGGGTTGAATAATAGATCATTAAAACACCGGTAATAGGAAGCACCAGGTAAATATAGCCCATGGAAATTCCCAGCGCCGGGGAGATTTGCTTTAAAGTGAAAGTGAGATTCACCAGGCGAAATCCGCCGATGAGCGGAATGAGCAGGGAGAATAATAAAACGATGGTGTACACCGTAATCTCCACGAAACGTTTGTTCGCCCCGCTTAATTTACCGGTCAGAATATCAATGCCCAGGTGGGCGCGGGTATAATAAGCGTAACTTGCCCCTAATAAACCGATCCAGATCAGCAGGAACCCGGCCAGTTCCTCGGTAAAAGAACTGGGATCTTTCAGAATAAAGCGGGTAAAGACCTGCCAGCTTACATCCAGCACCATTGCGGCCATGAGGATAATCAAAAAAACGCTTAAGATTTTAGTCAGGATGGAAGTAAATTTCATCATCGCAGTACACCTTTAAAGGTTCTCAAATTAAGACCAAGAAGTTTCGCGGATTTGTCATGCCCGAATGCTTTAATCGGGCATCTATGAAGCTCTCGGAAATGGATTCCCGCTAAAGACATGCGGGAATGACACACTCTAATCAACAATATTTTCCTGGCATTTATTAATCTATCGCCTGAATCTCCTGAATTAAATCATAAATAGCAGTACCTTTATAGGAGTCGTGCATTTCCCTAACAGAGTGGCGGAATGGGGCTTTATCAGGGTAGATGATCTCCACCCCGGCTTTTTGAACTTCCCGAAGGGCCTCATCGGAGGCTTCCTTCCATAGCTTCTTTTGATATTCTACGGATTCATCGACCGCCTCTTGCAGCCATTGCCGCTCTTGAGGGGTAAGACGGTTCCAGACCACGGTGCTCATCAGCAAGATATCCGGCACGGAGGTGTGCTCATCCAGGCTATAGTATTTGCAAACTTCGTAATGGCGAGAAAGGTAGAAACTGGGAGGATTATTCTCCGCGCCGTCAACCACGCCCTGCTGCAGGGCGGTATATAATTCTCCCCAGGGAATGGGGGTGGCGGAACCGCCGAGAGACTGCACCATCTCCACCGAAGTAATGCTTTTCATTACCCGGATTTTTAATCCCTTAAGATTTTCCGGGGTTTGCACCGGGCGATTTTTGGTGTAAAAACTGCGGCTACCGGCGTCATAATAGCACATACCGCGCAGGAAATAAGGCTCGCCGGCCAGCAGCAGCCGCTTGCCGATCTCGCTCTTCAATACTTTCCAGCGGTGCTCGTCATCGCGGAAAACGTAGGGAATCCCAAATATCTTCATTTCCGGCACGAACGCTTCCAGGGGCGCGGTGGAGACTTTGGTCATCGCCAGGCTGCCGATTTGCAGCAGTTCGATCAAGTCGCGCTCCCCGCCCAACTGCCCGCCGGGATAAATATCCACCCGCATCTGCCCCTGTGATTTTTCTGCCACTTTTTTCGCCATGAATACCATCCCCTTATGAACCGGGTGATTGGTATCCAGCACATGGGCAAGTTTGATTACGGTGGTGTGTTGTTCCGAATCGCAGCCGCTGAAAATGAAGGCGGCAATTATCAACAGGAGGAGTGAATACCTGAGGCGAGGCCTTCTCCACCAGCCGGGAAGGCGTAAGCCTGAGCAAATTTTGCGGGAAAAAGCGGGAAAATTCCCCGCCTTACGAAGGAGGGGACAGATTTGTGAAGCGTCCAGCGAGCAAATCAGGGGTGGTTGGGGGAGTTTAGCGGCTTCGACCACCCCTGTGTCGTTTGCTGGACGCTTCACGACGCTGTCCCCTCCTTGTAAAGGCGGGGAATTGAACGGATTTCGCAGGTGAGACCCGTAAGGTTTACACTCATGCGGTTGACCAGTAAAACCCAGCCCCACGTTATAGATAAACTCTGCATTCTTCATGCATTGTTTTCCTTTACTCATCTTTCCACCCGCCCGGAACCGCTGCCTCTGGCTAACTTCTCCACTTCCTCCGCTGAGACTAAATTGAAATCGCCGGGAATGGTTTGTTTTAAGCAGGAGGCCGCCACTGCAAATTCCAGGGCCTCACGGGTATCGGATTTGGTGAGCAAGCCGTAAATCAATCCGCCGGCAAAAGAATCGCCGCCGCCGACACGGTCAACAATTTGAATATCATAGCGTTTGGAGCGGTAGAGTTCGCGGCAATCCTTATCATCCAAAAGAATGGCGCTCCAGCCGTTGCGCGAGGCGGAGAAACTTTCCCGCAAAGTAATCGCCACCGCCTTAAAATCATACTGGCGTTTCAATTCCCCGGCAACTTTGAAATAGGAGGTTTCATCCAGTTCCGCGGATTCAACATCAGAATGGCCGGCCTTCCCCGGAAGGGAAGCTACGCTCAGCCCCAGGCTTTTTTCGGCGTCTTCTTCGTTGGCAATGCAGACGTCAACGTATTCCATCAGCGGGCGCATGGTTGCCTGGGCTTCCTTCTCGCTCCACAGTTTTTTGCGGAAGTTCAGGTCGCAACTAACGATTGCTCCGGCGACTTTGGCAACCTGGCAGGCTTTTACCAACTCTGCGCGGGGTTTCTCTCCCAGCGCCGGGGTGATGCCGGTCCAGTGGAACCAGTCTGCCTGATCGAATACTCCTTCCCAATCCACTTCTCCCGGCTTAATTTCAGCGATTGCTGCATGGGCGCGGTCATAAATCACTTTGGAAGCGCGCTGGCTGGCCCCGGTCTCCAAATAGTAAATGCCGACCCGCTCCCCGGCGCGAACGATGTAATCCGTATGCACCCCAAATCGCCGCAGGTGGTTGACCGCCGCCTGCCCGATCTCATGCTTGGGCAGCCTGCTGACGAAGTAGCTGTTCAGACCGTAATTCGCCAGGGAAACCGCGACATTGGCTTCCCCGCCGCCAAAGGTCGCATCAAAACTCTGCGCCTGCACAAAGCGGGTGAAGCCCGGGGTGGATAAGCGCAGCATGATTTCGCCAAATGTTACGATTTTTTTATTCATAATAAACTCCGTAGATTCGAGTGTTTTAGTGTTCAAGTGTTATTGTGTTTTAGTGTTTCGAGAGGCTCTACCAAAACACCAAAACACTATAATACCATAACACCATAACACATTCTCAACCTTGTTGCGCTTTCCAAAGACTCTGGCGCAGAATTTTAGCGTTCTCCGTCAGTTGGATAAAATTCCCCGCTTCGATGGCTTTATTATCCACCAGGGCGCTGCCCACGCCCACCGCGCAGGCCCCGGCTTTGATCCACTCCCCGGCATTGGTGAGGGTGACGCCGCCGGTGGGCATCAGGTTCAGGAAGGGCATGGGCGCTTTGATGCCTTTGAAAAACGCCATTCCCAGGATGTCCGCCGGAAACACTTTTATGACATCCGCGCCCTGCTCGTGGGCGTTCAGAATTTCCGTGGGTGAAAAACATCCCGGCATGGCGGGCACATCATTTTGATGGGCGATTTGAATGATCTCCGCTTTAAACACCGGGCTGACCACATACCTGGCCCCGGCATCGATGACCCGTTTAGCCGTCTCCGCATCCAGCACCGAGCCGGCGCCAATGAGAACATCCTTCGGCATCCGGGCAACGGTCTCTTCGATTAACGCTAAAGCATTGGGGGTGGTCATGGTAATTTCCAGTATCGAAATCTCCCCTTCATAAAGCGCCTCCGCTGCTTTCAGAAAGTTCTGCGAGGTGCGCAAGCGAATGACCGCCACCGCTTTATCATCAATAATTCTTTTAACAATTTCGATTCTTGACATATTTGTTGCTCCAAACATCATTTATCTAAGATTTTTTGACAGGATCAACGGGATCAACAAGATATTTTATCCTTAGATTTTAAGTAAGTAATCGCGCTTATATAAACGACACTTTTGGGGTGCAAAGTGTCATGCCCGAATGTAGTTATCGGGCATCCAAACCCTTGCTATTATGGATTCCCGCTAAAAACATGCGGGAATGACAAAAGTGTCGATTTAATAATATCACTTACTTATCTATCATCCGGTTCATCCTGTAAATCCTGTCAAAAATTAAGACCGGTTCTGTCTATAGAAAAACCCTACACCCCGGAAAAGGCGCTGAATCCGCCGTCAATCGGTAGCACAATTCCGGTAACAAACTTTGAAGCCGGGGAGAGCAGCCACAGCACTGCGCCCAGTAAATCTTCCGGATTTCCGAATCTCCCCATCGGGGTATGGGCGATAATAGATTTACCCCGGGGAGTCAATTCCCCGCTTTTCTCGTCGGTCAGCAAAAAGCGGTTTTGCCGGGTGAGGAAAAACCCCGGGGCAATGGCGTTCACGCGAATATTGGGCGAGTATTCCTGCGCCATATGCACCGCCAGCCATTGGGTGAAATTGCTGACCGCCGCTTTCGCGGCGGAATAGGCCGGAATGCGGGTGAGGGGCCGGAAGGCGTTCATCGAAGTAACGTTGAGAATGATGCCCTCTTTTTTTTCCGCCATGTATTTCCCGAATACCTGGCTGGGGAGAATGGTGCCGAGCAGGTTCAAATCGGACGTGAACTGCAAGGCTTTTTCCGGCAGATCGAAGAACGGTTTTTGCGGGCCGGTGGTGGCGTCGGGGTGATTGCCCCCGGCGGCGTTGATCAGGCAGTCGATCCTGCCGAATTCATCCAGTATTTTAGCGGCGCATTTTTCCAGGGTCGGGCGCTTCAGCACATTGCCATAAACAATAATCACCTTTCCGACGGAGGTTTCGATGCGCTTCACCAGTTCTTCTTCCAATTTCAGGTTGCGATCCATCATCGCCACATTAGCGCCGCAGCCCACCAGGGCGCAGGAAATTTCCCCGCCGATCACCCCGGTCGCGCCGGTAATAACGATGGTCTTGCCGGTGAAGTCGTATTGTTGAGTTATTTCTTTCAAATCCATCGATCTCTCCGAAATATCAGGAGTGTCAAACTTCAGTTTGACCCCGGGCTTAGAAATTGTGTTGAACCCTGGATTAATGCCACAAAGACACTAAAACACGAAGTTCCACTAAGTTTGATTAATAATTCATTGTGATTCCTTTGTGACTTTGAGCCTTTGTGGCAACTTATAAAAAGCCTTTTAACCTGCAAAACTGAAGTTTTGCACTCCGAATTATCGAAACGGTTGCAGATGGCGCTGAAAATGGTTTAGCAAATTCCGATAATGGGTTTCCTCGTTTTCCTTCAGGCAGCGGATTAAGCGGTCTTTGAAACGATAGCTGCCATCTTCTTTTTTGCCGGTTAATACCTTTCCGAAAGTCACATGCAAAACTTGCCGGGCGTCGTTTTGCTCAAAAAGCGCCAGCAGTTGTGAATCGCTTAGCTGATTGGCAGCAGGCACTTTCGCAAGTTCCGCAGAAACGTGATAGCTTTTCTTTTCGCTTTCATACAAACTCCGCGAAAAATCAAGAATCTCCCGGAAGAGAGCGGGTTCGGCCATCGCCGCGGTTTTCAACGCTTCTAAGTAGCTGGTCCCGGCGGTCTTTACATGCACGCGCCCTTCCCGCAGCGCACCGATTTCTTTGTAAACGGAAAACTTATCGCTTCCGGAGTGCAGGCTGATTTTATAGGGCCCCAGGAATTCGGCAATTTTAATATGTTTGAGATATTCCCGGCGAAACTCTGCCAAATCCCCGATGTAATCAATCCCTTTCTCGAAGCGTCCCACAAAGCGCGGCGCTAAGCTGATCAACGCCACGCCCAATTTCTTGAGTTCCGAGACCACAAAAAAGTGCTCGAACGGGGAGGTCACCGAATCGGTTTCATCCACCGAGAGTTCGATTTCCGCCGGGTGATCCGGGTATTGATTTTTCAGATAATGATACATTTTTGCGGTATGGTCAATCACCCCGCCATATTTCAGAAGGGCTTTCAGTGCTGCATTGCGATCCGGTTGTAACGAAAAGTCAGAAGAAATCCGGACGGGTTGATCCGCGAATTGCCGCACAAAGCGTTCCGTATCCAGCTTGATAAAATCATAGCCCAGGATTTGAACCCGCGCTTCAAGTTCATTATCAGGGAGAGTGTCGGCCTCGTTTACCACATAATCGCCGGGGTCGATGGTGAACATGGTGAAACCGGCTTTCACCATGCGGTCGATGTCGGCGGTGGTTTTCAAATGATCGGCGTCCGCCCCGAAGCCTTTTTTATAGCCTTCCTGGAACACCGCCCAGACCGCGGCATCCATTACTTCATCGGCGGAACGTTCGGTGCGGGTCAACTCCCGGATAGATTGCTGGGCAATTACCGGCGCAAAATCACTACCTGCCAGGGAGCGAACATGAGCGGGATTGGCGATGCCGAGGCGGTCTCCGAATCCGAAGGAATTGTGCAGACCGAGCAGCCGCGGGCGGGTCCAATCGAATATTTGTTGGATTTGCCGGGCGTTGTGATGGTTCTGAAAACATTTTTTCACGCGAACGGCATTCATCTGTTCCGGCTGCTTTAGCATTTCCCCTTCAAAATGATCTAAGAGGGAGGCCGACTCCTGTTTTCCCAGGAGGAACAGGTATTTTTCGGAATTTTTCCGAGCCATGAAAAACACCGCACCTTCCATAGTGTTGATGGACCGTGAGTATGCTTGCACGGAGAGGGTTGAGTTCAGTTCTACCTCAAGATTTTGCTGAACGGAAGTAATTTCTTTTCCAGAGAGTTCAAATAGTTCGTTCAAATTCATTTTTCATCTTCTCCTGAAAAGCACAATAATGATTTTTAAAAAATCAACTTTGTTATAACGGGAGGCAGAACCTCCCCTGTTCGTCACCCGGCAGAGCCATGTGACGAGAAATTGAGATTGCTCGTTCCGCTGCTCTGCGGCGGAACGTATTGGTGAGGCTCTGCCTCAGGTTTATGAAAACTCTTTCTCTTGCAAAATAAATTTTGCACTCCTTTTTATCCTAATTTATAAGCGCTTTTCACCAATTCATACGCCAGGGCGCGGATCATCCGCCGGGCGTCGTCCTCGTCGATAATGTGGCGCGCCACCAGTCTTGCCAGGAAATTGGCGTCAATGCGGCGGTTTAAATCGTGCCGGGCGGGAATGGAGGGAAATGCGCGGGTATCGTCGTTGAATCCCACGGTGTTGTAGATGCCGGCGGTTTCCGTCACCCGTTGCCGGAAACGGGTCATCCCTTCGATGCTGTCGTGAAACCACCAGGGCGGGCCCAGCTTTAGCGCCGGATAATGCCCGGCCAGCGGCGCCAGTTCCCGGGAATAGGTGGATTCATCCAGGGTGAAAATCACCAGGGTCAGGCGAGGATCATTGCCGTATTTGTTCAGTAATTCGTAAAGATTTTTGGTGTACTCGGTCCGGATGGGAATATCGCAGCCCTTGTCGAGGCCAAATCGTTCAAAAACAAAACGGTTGTGATTGCGGAACGAACCGGGGTGAATCTGCATCACCAGCCCGTCTTCCACGCTCATGCCGGCCATTTCCATCAGCATGTGGGCAGTGAACAACGCTGCATCCTCCGCCGTGGCCTGCCCTTTTAAGGCGCGTTGAAAGAGGGCATCCGCCTCCGCCGGGGAAAGTTCATGGGTTCGGGGGCTGACGATCCCCTGGTCGGTGGAAGTCGCGCCCATTTCTTTGAAATATGACCGGCGATTTTCGATAGCCTTGATGAAAGACTTGAAATCATGAATATCAATGCCGGAAGCGGCTCCGAGCGTCTCGATCTCTTCCTTCCAGTTGGGGCGGAGGAAATCCACCACCGCATCGGGGCGAAAGCAGGGAACCACCCGCCCTTTCCATCCCGATTGGCGAATTTTCCGGTGATGTTCCAGGGAATCCGCCGCGCCGTCGGTGGTAGTCAGCACTTCGATGTTGAAACGGTCGAAGAGGGCGCGGGGGAGAAATTCCGGAGATTGTAATTTTTCCTGAAGCTGATCATAAATCTTATCCGCATTGGCGGCAGTCAGTTTTTCTTCGATGCCAAACACTTCTGCAAATTCATGGGCCAGCCAGATGCCGGTGGGCGTTCCGGCAAAAAGATAGAAATTGTTGGCAAAAATCCGCCAGATTTTGCGATGGTCGGACTCCACCGGCGTGCCATCGGGGGTGGGCACGCCCAACGATTCCATGGAAATCCCCTGGGAATAGAGCATCCGGAAAATGTAATGGTCGGGAATGATGATCAATTCCGTGGGATCGGGAAACGGTTGGTTGTTTGCCAGGATTTTCGGGTCCACATGCCCGTGCGGGGAGACAATCGGCAAATCCTTCACCGATGAATACAGATCGAATGCGATTCTACGAATCTCCGGGTTAGGATCAAAAAAACGATAGGGGTTTAACATTGGTTGACCTTGTATTAATAATAACTTTTGGTGTTATGAGAAACTCTTGTGTGAGACACTCAGGGTATTGCGTATTTCGTATTGCGTATTTCGTATTAGGCACTACGCAATACGGACTACGTAATACGCGACGATCTGAGTATTTCAAGGAATTAAAACCCGACATTCTCATAAATCATTCTCATATTTTTAAACGCTCCAATCATCTCAACCCGCTCATTTCCACAAAATCCATGTCGTCAAACTCCTGGTTCTCCCCGCCCATGCACCAGATAAAGGTGTAATTGCTGGTGCCGGCCCCGGCGTGGATCGACCAACTGGGGGAAATCACCGCCTGGCCGTTTTTCAATACCAGGCTCCGGGTTTCCAGGGGTTCCCCCATAAAATGGAACACCCGGGCGTTTTCCGGCAGATCGAAATACATATAGACCTCGGAGCGGCGCTCATGGGTATGAGGCGGCATGGTGTTCCAGATGCTGCCTTCGGCCAGTTCGGTAAAACCCATCACGATCTGGCAGCTTTCCGCCACCCCGGGGCGGATCATCTGGTAAATGATGCGTTTGTTCGCTTCCCGGCCGGAACCCAACTCCACTTTGTTGGCTTCTTTTTTGGTTATCAATTTGCTCGGATAGGCTTGATGGGCCGGGTAGCTCATCAGGTAGAATTTTGCCGGATTACTGGGATTGGAACTCGTAAAAGCAATTTCTTTGCTGCCGCGACCGATATACAGGCAATCCTTATTTTTCAGTTCAAATTGTTTTCCATCTACCGAAATGGTTCCGTTTTCAGCGATATTGATGATCCCGATTTCCCGGCGCTCCGCAAAATAATCCGCCGCCAATTCCTTCGCGCCCGACAAACTCAGCTTTTCCGAAGCAGGCGTAATCGACCCGACAATCGTGCGATCCACATCCACATAATACAGTTGAATTTTTCCCGTCTCAAACAGGTTCTCCACAAGGTAAGATTCCCGAAGCTCCGCGGTGGTCATTCTCTTATAGCTGATTTTGTCGGCAACGTATTTAATTTCCATGTGTCGTTTCTCCTTCTTTATGAATCCTCTACGAGGATTTGGAACAATGCGGGGATTTGACAATAGCTACAATAATATAACCTCTCCGAGGTTAGCGGACTATCTCTGCCAACGTGCACTACTACTCGACTGCCTATTGCAATCCCGACAAAACCATTAACATCCCTGTTAATTTGTCGGGATTAAACCTTCCGGGTTTAACTGCCTACTGCCTAACTGCATACTGCCTACTTTCATCTCGCCATCCACCCCCCATCCACCACCAGCACGTGGCCGTTCAGATAATCCGAGGCAGCGGATGCCAGGAACACCACCGCACCTTTTAAATCATCCGGATTACCCCAGCGCCCGGCGGGGATGCGCTCCAGAATAGCCTTGTTGCGTAGCGGATCTTCCCGCAACGCTTTGGTATTGTCGGTGGCAATGTACCCCGGCGCGATGGCATTCACATTGACGCCTTTGGAAGCCCATTCGTTGGCGAAGGCCATGGTCAATTGCTTTATACCCCCTTTGGAAGCGGCATATCCCGGAACGGTAATACCGCCCTGGAAGGAGAGCAACGAAGCAATAAAGATAACCTTCCCGCTCCCCCGGCCCACCATCTCTTTGCCAATTTCCCGGGTCAAAATAAACTGGGCGTTCAGGTTGACGTTGATGACCGTGTCCCAGTAATCATCGGGATGCTCGGCGGCGGGCTTGCGCATGATCGTTCCGGCGTTGTTTACCAGAATGTCAATTTTCGGGAAATCCGATTTCACTTCTTTGATGAATGCGTAGAGGGAATCTCTATCGGCAAAATCGCAGGTGTAGCCCTTGCACTTTCTTCCCAATGAATGTACCACATCGGCGCAGAAATCAATCTCCCCGGTTCGCCACACGCCGATGATGTCCGCCCCGGCTTCCGCCAGAGCCTCGGCATAGGCCATTCCGATGCCGCGGTTGCAGCCGGTCACCAGGGCCACCTTGCCATCTAAGCGGAATTTTTCCAGAATATTTGAGTTGCTCATCTCATCTTCTTTCATCATAAACAAGCTTCATTTTTTGACAGGATGAATACCAAAGGCACAAGCAGGATTCACCGGATTATATTCATCCTGATCCGGCTACCGGACATTTTCATACTTCTTGATAACCAGGTATTTTAGCTCCGTTTTGCCCACATTTCGAATGCCGTGCTCCATATTGGATGGGCAATAAAGGCTGGTGTATTCTCCCACGATTCGCTTCTCGCCGTTTAAATAAAACTCCGCGGTTCCTTCCAGCACAAAGAAAAATTCATCTTCCGAATGTTTATGGGGGGCGTGGGTTGCGGAATCCGGTTGAACAACACTCATTTTGACTGTCTTACCATCAGCAAACTTCTTATCAGCGAACCAGTATTGGTAGCCTACTTTTGTTTTTTCAATTTTATCCATGGAGAATTCATTAACGCAATTTTCAATGGAATATTGTATGGAATCGCCTGATTGCACCTGCTCCGATGCGGATTGTGCTTTTATGGCTAAGGTGAATCCGGCAAGCAATACCATCAATAAGAGTACTACTAAATTTCTTCGCTTCATCTTGCTTCACTCCCCTTTCTATTCTCGTTCAAAGCTCTGCTTTGAATGGCGCTGTTCGCGAAGCTGAGCTTCGCTTGCAAGGGCGTTCCGAAGTAGAACTTCGGAACGAGTCAAACGGGAATGCGGTCAGCCGGGGCAGAGCACTGGAGAGAGTCTCGTAAATGAGCATACTGCTTACTGCATACTGCCTACTGCCAGGGGAGAATCCAACTCGACAATTACATTCTCCAGGTATTGAACAAACTGCGCTTCGGTTTGAATTCCGCCCGGCTCTTTTTCCCAGGCGGCCAGGAAATAGTATTCCAGCTTGCCATCCACGGGTTTGAGAACCGCCACGTAGCTGTGGGGATCTTCCTGCATTTCGATCAGATCGGAGGTTTTATAGAGAACCGCCATACCCAAATTGTCCTCCGCTAAGCTTTGTTTGCCGTAGGTTGCCAGGTAGGACCAGCCGTTTTCCGCGCCGGTTTTTTTCAGCACATTCGTATCGGAAAGTTTGACAATGCCGGTGCAGAGATTTTCAGGGGAACCGCTGATCGCAAGCTCATGCCGGGTCAGGCGGCTGCCGGCGGTAATGGAGAGATCGGAGGTCAAATCGTATTTGTTCCCGTCCATCTCCCAGCCGAAATATCGGGTACGGATTTGGGAGTACACCGGCCCGTTGGCAACAATGGCGCAGGTAACGCTATCGGTAGCAGCAACGCGGTTGGCTTTGCCCTGGCTCCACATCGCAATCGAACCGATACCCAGGGATTCGCCGACCTTCAGAATATCCATGCCCCAATCGGACATCTCGTGGTAGGAATCAAAGCCGTCCAGGCCGACGTTCTGCAAAACCATAGCGGGCGTTTTTTTCCCGAAAATATCGGTGGCGTTGCGCCAGTCTAAGTAAAAGCGGTAGCCAACTTTATCGGATTCCCAGCCGGGCCCCTCGTAGCGGATAAACCAGGAGTGATCCTTGTGCTCCGGCGGCACGCGGAGGAACTGCACATTGCGAAATTCTCCCCCCTGGTACTCGCGATTCACAAACTGCCCGCCTACTTTGTGGGATAATTCCGCCTGGGTTCGTTTGGGATACTCCCGTTTTACATCGCCGGATTTGGCAAACCGCACCGTCAGCGGCTTTTTTTCCTGAGAAGCAAAATCCGCAACGAACACAATTTGATCCGCCTGGCCATCGCCATCGCGGTCGATGGTTTGGCTGGCAAGCTCCTTTTCCCCGGAGAAGACCACAAAAGCATGGGGATTGAGCGTAGCTCCCCTTCCGAGGAACGCCGGGTATTTTGCCTGAATTTCGGCAATATCCAGCATAACGGGCTGCTCTGCCCTTGCAATTGCGGCAGTGTTTTCTACCGATGCCTGGAAAGATTCCGGGTAGATTCGTTCTATTTCGGTGGCGGGCTTCTTGTCGCAACTCAAACTAAAACAAGCCAGAGTTATTAGGACACTGCTGACGAAAAGTATTTGTTTCATCATTGGGCTCCGTATTTTTCCGTTGACGGAGTGCAATCCCGGATCAGCCGGGATTGCACTCCTATCTTTTAACCTTTAACGATTATAAAAGGCGATCCGATAGACCGCTCATAAACGCCGGCAATGGAGGCGATAATATCCCCGCTTTGCAAACGCAGTTCCCCGGCAAGGTCTTCTTTTTGGATTTCCGCTTCCGCTGCAAACATCAACTTATTGATATCAGTAAAGCGGTGTTTAACGATGCGAAATTCTTTTCCCAACCGGCTTTGGAAGCGCGGTTCCCCACGTACGCTTACAATTTCATTAAAAGTCAGGATAACAGATTTGTCATCAATGGCATAGCCGGTTACGGTTATGGGATTCTTGTTTTCCGGGTCCCACCTGCCGCTAAAAGTCCAGGCAGGGGTGATCTCCTCCGGGGAGGGGCTGCCGGGCGCTTTATTCAGGTTGTCGCCATACCAGGCGTACGCCGATCCTGTTTTGCTGCAATTGAAGAAGTAGTTTCGGTCACCGTGGTAGTAGGGATTGTTTTTGGCGGGATCGTCATAAGTGTGGAGATATATCGGCTGATCGGCCATGTTCGCGGAAAAGCGGCAATTTAGCAGGTAGAACTGCGCCTCATAATGGTGGCGCCCCAGGCTGAACCCTTCTACCCCATCGAAATCCGAGTTGATAATGACAAATTTCTGGTCCGGGTCATAGTGCCCGTCATGCCAGAGGGCGGCGGTTTGTTTGGCTTCGTAGAATTGTGAATCGCGGATAAAACACCAGCCGCGGGGGCAGACAAAATCCACCGCCCCGGCAAAATAGCAGTTGGCGTGGTAATACATCCCTTCCTTGTAATTCCACAGGGAAACGGTGTCACCGCCCTTGCTGATGACGTTGCAGTTGGTGATAATCATGCGGGTACCCCTGCCATAAATCGCAAAAGCGTGAGGGCCGATCTCCGGCTGAGTATTCTCGATAGTCAGATTGTCGAGAACCACATCATCGCCAAAAATATTGAGCACCGCCGGGCCGAGGTGGTCTTTATTTTTTTCCCAATCCGAGCGCAATATGCTGAAGCGGATAATAGTGCTGTCGCGGTTTTCACCCCACAGGGTCACGTAATTTTGATCGAGACGCAGTTTCTCTTCATAAATGCCATTCCTGACCAAAATAATCACGCGCTGGTAGGCGAACATCGGCAGCGCCTCAATTGCCCCGGCAATGGTGGTATAATCGCCGTTCCCGTTCTGATCGACGATGATGTCCGCATGTCCGGATGCCGCGGCGGTGTGGATGCCAGCCAGCAAGACCAGGGTTGCGCACAAGTATGTCATAATTCTGTAGTTCATATTTTCAGAGATATTTGGTTATTCCGTACGAGTTACGCAATACGAAACCAATCCCCCTTACAATCCGATCTCCTTAACGTGTTTGCGCATCCTTCCGAGGCCCCGTTAACGAATTCAGATACTCCTCCAAATTGGTATAACCGTCGCCGTTGCGATCGCCGTTGCGGTCTGCGGGATCGGCGGGGTTTAATCCACTCTCAACTTCCCAGGCATCCGGCATCCCGTCATGATCGCTATCCGGAGGGGCAGGAGCAGAACGGAGGGTGGGCCAGCCGCCGATTTCCGTTTGAGAATCAATAATGCCCGACCCTCTACCCCATACACCACCATAAGTTGCCGTTCCGCTCTTGACCTCTTGGATAATTCTTAAATCTACCGAATCCCGTTTGGGTAATATCGCCCCGGCATTCGCCAGGACCAGTTTGTAGGCCTCCTCCGCGGTTTGAGTGGTAACCGGTGCGGAGAGATGGGGCACATCAACCCGCACAGAATCTCGATATTCTCCCTGCACTCCGCCGGCCCAGTTATCCGCGCTGATTTCCGGAAATCCATACACAAAATTATCGCTGACATACCATTTTCCCTTGCTGTCCCAGGGCTCTGCAATCCGGTCTTTCGGTTTCGTGGCCGGTCCGTACTTGTAATAATTTGCTATTAGATTTTGCTGCCCGGCTTCCCCTCCGTAAGCGCTGTTGAAACCCCAGTTGTAAATCACATTGTTGCGATAGTCCACCACTTCTTTTTCAGGCTGATGGTTGTAGCGGCTGCCATTGAAACGGGGATTTCTGCTGGCATGATGGGCTAAAAGATTGTGATGAAAGGAAGCGCCCATACCGCCCCAAATACCGCCATACCCATGTTCGCCTTTGCGATGATAGGAATGGTGCAGGCTTTCGCTGATGATACACCACTGCACGGTGCTGTTTTCGTTATCGCGGATCGTCAGCACTTCATCCGTTCCCCAGCTAAAAGAGCAATGATCAATGATAATATCTTTCTGAAAATAACCGCTGGCGGCGTCTTCAGCCAGTTTATGCACATCCCCCAGGCGGGCGCGGATGTAGCGAAGAATGATGTTATTCGCATGGATATTCAACGGGTAATCCCGGATGCAAATGCCGTCTCCCGGCGCGGTCTGGCCGGCGATGGTCAGATCGCCGTTTTTTATGCGCAGTTCGGATTTCAGTTCAATAGTTCCGGAGACCCGGAAGACCACGGTTCTGGGGCCGCCGGCTTCAATAGCGGCGCGAAGACTGCCGGGGCCGCTGTCATTCAGGTTGGTTACTTCCCATACGCTACCGCCGCGCCCGCCGGAAGTAAAGCGGCCGAATCCTTCCGCCCCGGGAAACGCCAGTTGCTGCGCCTGGATGCAGCAAGCGGCCAGGAGGAGTGGGGCCAGCAGGCGTGTGAATTTTGTGTAGGCAGTATGGATCATATTGCGTATTGCGTATCCCGTATTGCGTATTGCGCATTTCATATTACGCATTACGCAATACGGGATACGTCCTTTTCGCTTCGCTAAAGTGTTACAGCCTTCCTTATTTTATAAACAGCATCTTATTCGTTTTAATAATTCCATTGCCCACCTGGAGCCGGTAGAAATAGACGCCGGTTGACACCAGCCTGCCCGTTTCATCCCGGCCATCCCACTGCACGACATAGTTGCCGGGGGCCTTTTTCTCATTAACCAGGGTTTTCACCAACCGCCCGGCCATATCGTAAATCCTCAATTCTACCAATCCGAAATCCCAAATCCCAAATCCCAAATTTGTAGTGGGATTAAAGGGATTCGGGTAATTCTGAAACAGTTCAAAGTCTCCGGGAAGGGCGTAGTAATCGCCGATAGCGGTTGGATAGTTGCTCTCAAAAGCGCCGAGATCGGGCGCTGCGCCGTAATAGGGCAATCCCAAATCTACCCCGGCATCAATTAAATCGCTGCCCTCGGCGAGGTGCAAAAATTCTATTTCCGGCAGGCTGCCATCGGGCAGGCGCGGCGCGGAAGAGAAACTGCTGTCCAGGCTCAAAAAGTCGTCAGCCGTTACCACAAAGGGCGGAAGCCAGCTATTTGTTTCCTGCACCGCAAAGTTTCCCAACTGCACATTCCCTTGATAAGAAGCGCTATTCTTGATTGTCAATATCTGCCCGGGATTCAGCGGGCGTTGGATTCTATAATTAGCAGCCTGGTTTTTGTAGCCGGCACAGTTAAACAAGGTCATTGAACCGACATTGTTGTTCTGATCGAATCCCTTGCTTTTATTGGAAAAAGCGACACAATTGATGAGGGTAACATGGTGCATCAATAAATCGCTGTTGCTGTTGTCGCCGCCTCCCATCTTGAAACCGTTGCCATTCGCCTGGGGACCGGGGTCGCTGCCGTCTTCCAGGTAACCGTTGCCCCAGGTCCAGCAATTCTCCAGTATCGTGGTTACATCATCCGCACCGCGCAAATAACCGTCCCACCCGTCATCGCAGTTGACCCAGGCGCGGCAGCCGTAGAAATAGTTGCTGTCGCCCACCGTTAGCTTGGGCGCAAAACCATCCGCGTCGGCATAGTCCGGCGGGTCGGCATTAAAATATGAATCGCAATTGATGACACGGTTAAACGAAGAGCCCTGGCTTAGCTGCAGGCCGCTATCCCGGTTCCGGTAAAACTGGCATTGTTCGATAATGTTATGGGAACCGAAGTCGATCTCCATACCGTTGTCGCCGGCGCCGGTTATCTGCAATCCTTTGAAATGCCAGTAATTAGCGCGCAGGCTGATGCCTTTGGATCCCAGCGGCTGCGCTGAAAAATCAAGAATGGGCACTTCATCATTGTATGCGGTTAAAGTGTAAAGCTGGTCTGCTGTTCCGCTTTTTACCGCCGTGATTGTTATCGTATTTATTATATCGTAAACGCCGCCGCGGGCATAGATCGTATCGCCGGGCATGGCTTCTAAAATGGCTTTGGGAAATGTGGCGTACGGCTGTTGTAACGTACCGGGATTGGCGTCATCACCATTTGGGGCAACGTAGATTTGGCCGTAAAAGTGATAAGTAGAAATCAGAAGACACAGAACTGAAAGGATGATTGTTTTCATCATACAAATACCTGCCGCTTGATATAAATTTTGATAAAAAACCTGGCCGCTTCCAGCGGCCAGGTAGATATTTTTTGACAGGACTTATGGCACAAGCCACCCCTTCCCTGGGGCAGGATGAACAGGACAAATCTAATCCGGTAAATACTGCCTGCCTCGATAATTGTCGCGGATTTATCCTGTCAAAAAATGACAGCAACAAATATGCTTACTTCATCAAAACGAGTTTCCGCACGGACACAAAATCCCCTGCCGACATCCGGTAATAATACACGCCGCTGGCATACTCCCGGGCGTTCCAGGTGATTGTGTAAGCGCCGGCAGCGTGATCATCGTTAACCAATTCCGCCACTTCGCGCCCAACTACATCATACACCTTTATAATAACCCGGGACTGTTTCGGCACGTGATAGCGGATGGTGGTTGCGGGATTGAAAGGATTGGGATAGTTTTGAAACAGGGCAAACTCCGCCGGGATTAAAGAGGGCAATGGATCCTCAATCGAAACGATCGGGAACAGGAGACTTCCTCCCAAATACGCTATCGATCCGCTTGGTCCCAGCGTGAAGGGTATGGTGTTGTCGAACACCCCGGCTACCAAACTAAGCACTCCGTTAATCTCCGTTTCCCGGGAGAGTGTTACCCCGGCGGCGTTGTCAATTGTTAAGTCGTTTATAGTATCAGGCATCTCAGTGCTTGTGATCTGCGCAGCGGTTCCGTTGAAGGTGAAGTTGGCTTCCTGGCTAAGCGTGATAGCGCCGGTGGTTTGCAGCGCCCCGGCAATTCCACCCACATGCGCTGTTGCAAGGGTTGCATGATTAGACAGGGTGAAAATATCGTTGCCACCAACTACGCTTGATTCCATGTTCACTGTTGCAGCGCTATCAACCTGAATCGGCAGGCCACCACCTCCATACGTCACATTCGAGAGCGTCAAATTTTGCATTCCCCCGATATTGGCAAAGACAAATTTTGCATTCCCGGGGGTTGGATTTGAATTCTGTGTCGTAGCATCCGACATCGAGAAATTCCCAACGTGTAAATTCCAGGTTGTCGTTCCTGTACCGCTTCCCTGCGAGCCCCTGGAAACAGAGAAATTACCACCGGTGACATTGATATCGCCATAGTGATCAATAATGACATCCGTAGCGCTACCTGTACCCTGGGTAGTAAATTGACCGGCCTGGACAATGACGTCACCCATAATGGTAACGGTCCCGGACGATCCGCCAACCATCTGCCAGCGAGCCGAACCGGTGTTGATTACGGTAATATCTCCGCCGATGGTATTACCGTCCAGGCTCAAATCACGATTGGAGGTTAGACCCGGCGTATTGAGAGTGAGGTTGTAATAATCCTGTCCCCGGTTATCGGGAGCGGTGGCGGTGATGCCGCTAAACAAAGCGGTGGAACCTGTTTCCCAGGTAGCGGTCGGTACGCTGCCGCCGTCGCGGGCGTGTTCATAAACCGCTCCATCCAGGAATGTAAGCGTTCCAAGCGTTTCAATGACACCCTTATTCACAAAAAGGCCGTTGGCGGCGAAATTCTGGGTTATTTGCAGCGTGGTCGTATCGGAAACCTCGAAATGGACGTCGCCGCCTCCATAGGTAACATTGACAAAAGCGAGTTGCTGCGCGCTACCTTTTGCAAAGACAAACTTTGCATTTCCCGGCGTCGGATTGGAGTTTTGGGTCGTCGCGTCCGACATCCAGAAATTTCCTTCGTGTAAATACCAGGTTGTTGTCCCCGAGCCGCTGCCCTGCGACCCTCTGCTGATAGAGAAGTTTCCGCCGGTTACGTTGATACTACCATGGTGATCGACAATGACATCCGTGGCGCTGCCTGTGCCCTGGGTAGCAAATTGGCCGGCCTGGACAATTACATCACCCATAATTGTGACCGTTCCGGATGATCCGCCCACCATTTGCCAGCGAGCCGAACCGGTGCTGATGACGGTAATATCCCCGCTGATGGTATTGCCATCCAGGCTCATATCGCGATTTGAAGTCAGGCCTGGCGTATTGAAGGTGAGGTTATAGTAGTCCTGCCCCCGGTTGTCCGGCGCTGTGGCGGTTATACCGGTAAACAAGGCAGTCGAACCCGTCTCCCATGTGGATGGCGGTACGCTGCCGCCGTCACGGGCGTGCTCGTAGGTGCTGCCATTGCCAAACGCCAACGAACCACTGGTAATCCCGAGAACGCCGGTTTCCGTTACCGCAAGGTATCCTGTAATAGCCACGGCAACATCCACCGCTACGGTATCTACTCCATCCACCGTAATAGTTTCGGTTCCCGTGGGGGGAGTGGCAGCCGGAACCCAGTTTACCCCGTCGAACACCTCCCAGGTTGACGCCGCACTCCAGTTTCCGGTTGCGGCAGAACGGTAGTCGCCCGTCTGCTGCGAGAGGGCATACCCAAACAAGAATATTCCGATGAATGTTCCCAACATTGCGTACCTGGTTATTTTCATAGCTATTACCTCCGTTTTGTTATGGCTTAAGGGTTAATTATGATTTCTTTGTGCTTATGTGTTCGTGTGTTCGAGTAACTTATCCAGGCCATCTGGGATTCCTTCGGAAAACACCTGAACACATGAGCACTCGAACACACGAACACATCGCATGGCCGGATCATTTCAGCAGCACCATCCGCTTCATGGCCACATTATCTCCCGCCTGGATGCGGTAGATATAAACGCCGGCGCTTAAATTTTCCGCATCGAACTGAAGTTCATGCTGCCCGGGATTTAACCGGCCTTCGAACAGGGTAGCAACTTCCTGCCCCAGCACGTTGAATAATTTGGCGGTCACGTAGGACACCGAAGGCAGGCCGAACCGTATGTTCGTCGATGGGTTAAACGGGTTCGGATAGTTCTGCTCCACAAAGAACGACTTCGGAATGTTCAGCTCATCCGATTCAATCGCGAGCGGAATCAGGAGACTTCCTCCTTCATAGGAAATCGATCCGTTCGGTCCAAGTGTAAAGGGGATAGTATTGTTGAAAACGCCTGAAATCAGTCTGAGCACCCCATTAATCGTCGTTTCCTGTGATAATGTTACACCTGCTGCATTGTCAATGGTCAGGTTGTTCACAGTATTAGGCATCAGCGCGCTTGTGACCTGCGCAACGGTTCCGTCGAAGGTGTAGCTCGCTCCCTCATCTAAGGTGACGGTACCAGTGGTCTGCAGCGCACCGGCTATCCCGCCGGCATGAGCCGTGGCCAGGGTAGCTCCCGCATTTAATGTGAAGACGCCGCTGCCGGCAAGTTCGTTAGATTCCATATCGAGTGTTGTACTACTTTCAACCTGAAAGGGGATGGCATTCGTATTATATGTCACATTCGAGAGCGCCAGGTTTTGTGTTCCCCCTGGTTTCGCAAAGACAAATTTGGCGCCGCCAGGTGTTACATTGGAATTATTGGTGGTCGCATTCGACATGGAAAAATTGCCTTCATAGAGATACCAGGTGGTGGTTCCGTTCGCCTGGGAACCCCGTGTAATCGAGAAATTCCCGCCGGTTACCTCGATATTGCCGTAATGGTGTATGATAAAGGTAGTCTGGGCGTTGCTGGTTCCATGTACGGAAAACGCGCCGCCCTCAACGAATACATCGCCCATAATTGTAACGATGGAAGTATCGGTGGCAAGCGCCGTGGTTAAATACCAGCGATTCGCTGCGGTATTGATGACTCTTATATCGCCGCCAATGGTATTGTTGTTCAGGTTCATATTAAGATTTGCAAGCAGACCGGGCGTATTGAATGTCATGTTGTAATAATCCTGATCCCGGTCCTCGGGAGCGGTGGCCGTAACGCCTGTCATGAGAAGCGTGGAGCCCTGCGCCCAGGTAGAAAGGGGTATTTTCCCGGCGTCGCGGTCATGCTGGTACACTCCTCCGTTGGCGATGGTGAGATTGTTGTTTCCTTCAACAATTCCCCGGTTGATGAGGGTATCGGTAATGGAAACCGCAACGTTGACAAATACCGAGTCCGGCTCCAGGATGGTAATGGTTTCAGCGCCGGTTGGCGGCGTGGCCGTGTTCACCCAGGATGAGCCGTTAAACCGTTGCCAGATCTGGGCGCTGCTCCAGTCGCCGCTGTTTTGCGTTCGGAAATCCCCTACCGATTGGGCCATGTGGAACGTCGATACACTCAAAAATAGAACGAATGTAAACATGGAAACTCTTTGCATGATACACCTCCTGTTATAAGTTTACGGATATGGATCCGATCATAATTTGGGGTAATAAACCTCTTTT
Source organism: uncultured Calditrichaceae bacterium (assembly GCA_964522165.1). Classification (GTDB taxonomy): domain Bacteria; phylum Calditrichota; class Calditrichia; order RBG-13-44-9; family J075; genus JABWBP01. The sequence goes on along the minus strand of CAZFVV010000008.1, from coordinate 43,044 downwards.
CATGGCGAATCTTTTTAAGGCATCCAGGGTAGCCGGTACGCCAGTTGAACAACAATGGTATGCTGCTGTTCGCTGTTTTTGCTGATCGCGCTTGCCCAGGTATCCTGATATTTCATCATGGAATACTCATACGCAGCGTTCAAAAACAATCCGGAAAAGGCTACTCCAATACCGGCAGAATACACCGTATAGGTCACCGGGTCCCCTACGATTTGATTGCCTTCCGGTTCGAAGACTTCCGCTTCCCCCCGTATTCCCCCGCGCAGGGCCAGCCAGGGCGCGGCCATGTATTCTGCGCCTACCCGGAAGAGCGACGCCGCAAGCCAGGGGGAGGTCTCTGCTCCCTCCGAATCGATGTATTTAACGGATTCATAGGGACGATAATCATACTCCAGGCCCACGGTCAAATTTTCCTTCGGGGTAAGCGAAAGACCAATTGTGCCGCGCCAGGGAAGTTTCAATTTGTCCTCACCCTGAATTGTCGAAAGCACAGGCGTGCCGGTTGTATCGGTTGAAACCTGCATGGTGTAGGTTCGGGTAATCGTTAGCGGCGGTTTTACCGAAAGCCCGATGCTTACATAACGGCCGGTGACCAAACCGCTGAGCGTGAACTCATTACCGCTGTAATCCGATGTGCCTGTTTTGGTAACTCTACTGTAAACGGAATCTATCCGGAAAGCGTTGGAAAAAAACGTGAGGTTCCCCCGGCCAAGCTCCTGTTCATAATCATCGCTGCTTCCATCCAAAACCATACCGCTGAACCCCAGGGAAAGATTATACTTTTCCACCGCCCCCGCTAACGCAAAACCATAGCCGTTGATCGAACCTTCGCGGGAGCGCGCCGTTTGCAGCCATTCCACTTCAATGGGATTGTCATCCGTGGGGCGGAGTGTCGGAAGTGGGCGCTGCGATAAGATGCCGGGTGAAAGCACATTATTATTCTGATAATAGTGCGCCAGGTCGGCATACCTGACGGCGCCGATTCCGGCAACGATTTTGACATTTCCCAACGATACCGGCGCGGCCAGCAGCGCCTGCAAAGGCAAACTGTTATCATTGGATTGCGACCAGTTCGGACCGATATCATCGAAGGGTCTTTGTACCGTATCCTGGGCAGTAACACCGACGAGACTGGTATCCGGATCGGGAATGTAAGCGGTCAGCCCTTCCAGGAGAAGGCTAAGGTTCGAATAATATCTCACCGGCGCATAGTTTTGCTCTTGCTCTAAGTCCGATGACGATATTTGCCCGCCGAGCGATATTTGTATTCCCTGGAGCGATTGCAGGGTCGCCGGATTCTGGAACATCAACCCGATATCTTGTTTTACGCCAACCGTCACGCCTCCCATGGCTCTTGACCCGGCAGAATGCAGCGAAAAGTTATCAAGTCCCTGAAATGTCAGCGCTCCGCCGTACCCCTGTGCGGTAAGCGGCTGCATAAGAAAAATCGCGATGATGCAAAAACTCGATACTCTCGCTATGATCTTTAACTTTTTCATGGCAGGCCAATTCCTAAACTAATTCGTTGAACGTTTCCGAGATAGGTACCCATGGCTCCGTAACTATAATCTGCCGACAGCCGCAATCCCTCCAGGGCGTGTTTGAGGCCGACTCCGAAGGTTATCCCGTCGAAATCGTAATTAAATTTATACCCGCCCCGCAGCGCCAGCAAACCTCCATACTCATATTCCACCCCAACATGTATTTGCTGCGCGTAATCGTTGGGATGGAAGATATCTGACGCCACACTGAGCCGGCTCTCTTTGAGCCCGGAGCGTAAGAGCGCTTCGGAGCCGATTACATCCGCGCTAATGCCAAATCGAAACAGCAGCGGAACAGGATTCGATTCTTTGGCATATTTCACATCTCCACCGAAGTTTTGCACCGCAGCGCCGATATGAACAGAGCGAAAACCGGTGTAATAGCGGATTCCGAAATCGAACAGCAGGCCGTTCGCCCAGGTGTTTACCTCTTCAAACACACCCTGTCGCACCTGGGCAGTTACCCTTTGGCCGTTGTACAAGGATTCATGCGCATATTTCACGCTGATACCCAGTGAAAATTTATCTGTCAGGTAGCGCGCATAAGATATTCCAATGAGATAACTAAACGGCTGAAAAGTTCTTCCGGTAATTCCCGGGTTATCGGGATTATTAATATAGGGGCGTTCGTTGCTGGTTTCCTCAAATTCACCGAAATCAACGTACTGGATCTGCAAGCCGAAGGCTCCGAACCGGGGAATCTCCAATGCGTAGGAAAATGCGCCCTGCTGCGCATCGAACAGCCAGTTAACATAAGTAGTAGAGAATTCCATATTATCGACCCTGGCAAGCCCGGCCGGATTCCAGAAAATCGCCTCTGCGCCGGTTGCCCACACGGTATAGGCTTCGCCAAGAGCGGTGGCGCGCGCGCAGGGCATCACTTTCAAAAACTGCATGGAAGTGCTTCCCACCTTCTGGGCGTACGACACAGAGGAATTAAAAAAAACGGTCGCTATAATAAGCACGGGAAGCGTGGTTTTCATTTTGATGAGATCCATAATTTGTTACCATTCGGTTATCGTGATTTATTTGGTAACTATTTGACATCCCCCTGCCCCCCTTCAAAGGGGGGATTCCAGCTTGCACACTCCAATTCCCCCCTTTGAAGGGGGGCAGGGGGGATGTTAAAAACTGGCTTAGCCTCAACTGCTGCATTTGTCTCTCAAACTCTTAATGTAGATTTAATGAATAACCGCAAACTTGCCGTTGGATTTTACGCCGCTTTCACGGTCTTCTACCACAAAGTAATAAATGCCGGAAGCGATGATCTGGTTATTGATGCTAAGCTGATACCAGGGATTACCGTAGGTTTCTTGTTCATGCTCAATGGTTCTGATCAACTGGCCGGCATAGGAGAAAATCCGGATAGTGCAGCGTTTGGTCAACCCCACAAACTGAATCCGGTCGCCGATTTCTCCCCCCGGATCGGATCCGGTTAAACCGCTGGTAACGATGAGCGGATTAGGAATTACATACACTTTACCAAGTGTTTCGGCAGGGGGCGCCTGGGTCTCATGGGTGGTCAGGTTGGTCATGCCGCTCCTCCCACCGAGTTGATCCACGGAGACAACCGCATAAGCCACATTATCACCGAGATTGCTCTCTGGATCGACAACAGTATATTCTCCATTGCTGAAATATTGCGGATCGCCGGGGAATACGGAATCTATAACCGTCCAGGGACCCAACGGATGCGGAGCGCGCAGCACTTCGTAATGGCTGAAGGGGGCATGAAGCCGCGGCGAATCAAAGGACTCTACCTGCGGCCCCCAAATGATTTGGTTTGCAGCAGCTTTGGTATCTTCAATACGAATCATTGGGGCCGGAAACGGAATGGGGATGGTGTTATATCGCCCGGTGGGCTCTTCTTCCTCCGGTTTATATTGCAGCGAGTCGTACTTTGCCAAAGGACGCCCGGTGTACATTTCAATGGCCCGGTCGGCGACATCCCGTATCGAGACCACGCCCGGCGCCACATACCAGGGCAGGGGATGATTTTGCAGATAGGTACTTCCGATGTAATTCTTGCTTCCTAAAAAATCATATTGCAGCGTGTCGTACCAACTTGGGATGGGGCTGAACATAAAACCCGCGTCAACGCCGGCGCGAACGGTTCCGCCAAGATCGGTGTACACCCGGTCACCCGCCACTCCCGGTCCATAGCCGGCAAGCTCTGCTACCGAAAACCGCATCGTTTCCCCCGGCGGCAGGATATATGGATAAAAACCATACCCGCGCGAAACCGGCTGCCACCAGGAGAGATTTGCCGAGCTGCTGGTGCGTCCTTTCCAATACTCCCAAAGTTCCGGTTCAAACTGCTCGGCAAAACGAGTTGAATCTAGGGGGCTTTCCCAGATAGATGTTTTTCTCCTCAGCGTGGGGTCCATCCAGGTACCGGTTTTTGTATCCCCGGGGAGATTGCCGTTTTCATAGCGGAGCAGAAAAGGCTGCTTCGCTTTGCCGTTTTCATCCCACATTCCCGCGCTATCAGCCGGTACCAGAAAAACCTGCTGTGTTTGATCTCTCCGGCTCAAATGGCCATAATCATAATGGAGCACCATTATTCCCACGGCTTGCGGTGAATTCAAACCACCGCGGTTGCCCGGCGTGGACCAGGTATCGAAGAAATCCGGATCGGGAAGGCCCTCGCGCTCGTGGTTATAACTCATCCAGCGTTTGAGATCGTATCGCGCAAAATGATCGCCCAATCCATCCGGCGGCTGGCCGCGAAAGCTGGCTTCGGACCATTCACCATGATTACGCTGGTAACCGAACATTGACGGGGCAAGGGTATTCGCGAAGGTAATAAACAGATCGCTAATCGTATCGCTGGTTACATTTTCGAACTGGTATTCGTAGATGATAAAGCTGTCGTACCCCGGGTAGCTCCATGCGCGGCTGGTACGCACTACCCGGACACCGACCGGCGTATCCCAGCGGGAGATAATTATTTCTTCCGCTTCATCCGGGTTATAAGCAGGATTTAGCCCGCCATCCGCCAAAACGGGAAAATTCTCTATTCTTTGCAACTCCAGGGGTGTGCTATACACCCCGACTACCGGTACCGGCTCTCCGTTGGTATTGGATACCGCGCCGCAAAACGTATAGATTCTGCCGCCCGGCCGGGTTCCGGCAATCCAGATTCCGCTTCCGAAAGAGTTGTGCTGGCCGGGGTAATTTACCCGGTCTAACACCATGCTGGAATTAGGAGGCCATTCCATAGAGGGGCTGCTCGGCTGTACAGAACCTCCGGCATTATACGCCCTGCCTAATTCCCCGGTGTTGTACACCGCCTGATGAAGCATTCCGCGCCGGTGTACCCGCCAATCACGCAACTGCGCATAACCATCGCCGATTGTTATTATCAACAGAAGAATAAAAATGCTGATACGATTCATATCTTTTTCACCGTTGTTCTAAAACTCGAAGATAAGTCCGAAGTTGAAAGACCTCGGCTGATTGCTGTAAATTAAAAACGACTGATCCACGCTAAAGGGTCCCTGCCTTCCCTTGTCCCACCAATACCGGATGCCATTTTCCTTATCATCAACAGGATACTGTTCATAATATTGCAGGGGAAGGTTGGGGTTGGTGGGTGTGGGCCTGTCGAAGAGATAATCGTAATTGAGGGTTTTATTATCGAACAGGTTGAACACTTCCATGTAGAAAACCGCGTGCACACCCAAGAAATTTCGCACTGCCTTAGACAGCCTGAAATCGGTGTTATATTCCATCGGCGCACGCTCCACATTAATGAGCCTGATATCGGAAGGAGAGGTATAGGGCCTGCCGCTGCGGATTAAAGAATATATCGAAGCATTCATGTCTCCGAATAACTTGAAGCCAAAAATGGACGGCCCCCAATCTTGCCGGGTTTCATAACCGGCGGTGATAACCAAATTATGAGTGCGGTCAAAATCCAAGAGGATATCGCGCGTCGGCACATTTGTCAGGTCAGTTGTAACAACGCTTAATGTATCACGGTTGAAAATTGGAGTAGCGGCGGTGGCGGTGGCGCTTTTGCCGGTTGCGTAACCGTATTGGTAATTGATGGAACCGGTAAGCGCCCCTCGTCTCTTGCTCAACGTTACCCTGAACCCGCGAATATCGGCATAATCAAGATTGAAATAGGAGCTGACCAGGTAACCGGCTCTTTCATCAATAAAATCCGCCTGTTGGATCAGGTTTTTGACGTCCTTGTAGTACCCGCTGACGTCCAGGGTAAATCCGTCTCCCAGCGCCTGTACTACCCCAATATCATAGCTGTTGGTTGTTTCCGGCTCAAGCCGCGGATTCCCCAAAATAATGGGATTGTTCAAGAGTTGCCCCACCCTTGTTGAAACGATGTATTGAAACGGCGGGCGCTGCATGAAAGCGCCGTAGTTCAGGTGAAAAATCGTTTTCACTGAAACCGGAAATGAAAAACCCAGCCGCGGTTGCAGGCGGGTGTAAACGGGCGGTTCTTCCGTTTGGCCATTTGACGGATCGAATCGACCCAGGGAGTCGGGATCCCCAAAGGGTGTAAAAGGATCGGTATAATAATCTGCTCCGGAGTACCATAAGTCGAAGCGCAGCCCTACATTGGCAATCATGCCGGCAAATTCCATTTTGTCCTGAGCATAAGCGGCGGCCTCGAATGGGTGTGCGGTGTAGTGCTCAAGTTCCCGGTTCGATCGTACGTTCAAGAAATTCGCTACATCGATGAGGTAAGAGTTAACCTGCACGCCGGAGTTGAGCAAGTGAGAATTGGTAACCTGGCTGGTAAATATGCCCTCGAATGATATGGTGCGGGTTTTCTCTTTATTGAACGTATCATACCCGATTTGATAGTCGAGGCGGTCCGGGGAATTGTTATTCGGATAGGAGATAGTACCGACCACCCAGTTAAAATCTACCGAATCGGGAAGTACGTCCGGCACGGGAGTAGCGCCGATGGTGTTGTTTGTGAAGAGGGTGTTCAGTTTCAATTCGAAAAAGGTGCTGGGACTGATGGTATTGACGAGGCGCGCCCCGATTTGGGTGTTGATCCTTTTTCTCTGGCGGATGCTGGTAATCCTGTCCCACAGCCATTGTTGATAACCGCTGACGCTGTTTGAGCTTGAAAAGAAATTATCGTTTTGATGCGTATATCCGCCGCTGATGTGCAGCGCCATTTTGTCACTCAGATCCGTAACCACGTTCCCCATCACTTGATACTCGGCATCCGATTGTTCCGTCGGAAAAACCGGGTTTTGCCGGTTTGAGCGTAAGGCCAGGAACATTCTCATTCTGTCATTGATGGGCCCTCCCATCGCAGCTTCCAGGGAATAATCAACACCATTGCCGTAGATTCTTCCTAAGTCTCTTCTGGATTGCTCCCAAAGCATTTGCGCCACGGCAAGCTGCACAGTCGTATCTCCCGCAAAACTGCTCGTGAGTCCCGAAGCCATCGCTCCATAATACGGCTGTGTTTGGCTGGCATTGGGATCTCCTTCTAACCAGACTTCATCCTGCAGCAGCAGTTTCAGGTAATCATTCGCTTCCGGATCGAATACGCTCGGCCCGAAATGCTTACGCTGTGGCGCCCGCGTGCGGGCTTCAAACCGGGTTTTCCAGACCTGCCGGTCTCCCTCTTTCATTGAAATATTCACCACCCCGGATTGCGCATTGCCGTATTGAGCGCCGAATCCGCTGGTGATCACTTCCACTTCCTCAACGCCGCTCATAATGGGCAGAAAAGCCGAAGAGTTATCCAGCGGATTGACAATTCCCATCCCTTGCAGGGTATAATATTCCTCGCCCTCGCGCCCTCCCCGGAAGTGCCCGTCAATAACGTCGGCGGTGAGGTTCAGCACGTCGCCGATATCTCTCACGCCCGGCAGCATCTGCACATCATCGAAGCGCACAATGGCGCTGGTGGAGGTCTTATCCCGCTCCACATCGGGCCGCTCCGCTACCACAACCACCTCTTCTCCCTCAATTGCCTCCACTTCAAGCTTGAAATATATTGTGGTCGTTCTTCCGGCATTTACAATAACATCGAGCACCTTCATCGTCTTAAAACCGATCATGCTCGCCTGAAGCTCATATTTCCCCGGGGGAATATTCAAGATGTAATATACACCATCTATATCGGTAGCCGCTCCCATCCTTTCCCCGACAATTTCTATGTTTGCCCCCACCAGCGGCTCAGCGGTTCCGGCCGCCGTCACAGTTCCGGCCAGTTTCCCGACCGTTTGAGCGGAGAGCGTGCCCAAACCCATAAACATCGTAAGCGCAACCAATAGAGTATACCTGGCAAGCAGCAATAGATAACGTAGCCTGCCGACAGGAGCGCGCCATCTTTCATTCACACACCGCGGTAAAGGCATGTTTACCATATCCAATCCTGTTTTAGTCAATTTTGCAATTGGCCGTTAATGTACACGTTTTTCATATTCAGGTTCTTGTAGTGCCGGAGCTTGTTCCCCTCCCGCACCCCCTCAAACCGGCAGTCAACAACATTAAGGTTGGTAACCGGGGAACGTTCATACCCGTTCAAAGATATTACATACCTGCTTTTGCGGCTGGTGACATTGCTTACATAAATGTCGCGAACAACGGGAGTGTGTTGGCCGACGTCGCCTTCGCTATAGTTAAAATTGATGGTAATAACCGCATCGCTTACCTCTCCAACGGTAATATTGCGTAAGTAAATATGCTCCACCACCCCCCCGCGCAGGGAATTGGTTTTGATGCGCAGCGCCCGGTCCAGGTTCGGGCTGTCCATCACGCAATCTTCCGCAAAAACATTGCGCACATTTCCGGACATTTCGCTGCCGATGACCACCCCCCCGTGCCCATCCTTCATGGTGCATCCCCGGATGATGATATTCTCACTGGCCACGTCCACCCGCCGGCCATCGGCATTCCGGCCTGACTTGATGGCAATGCAATCATCACCGGTATCGAAGTAACAGTTTTGGATCAAGACATTTCGCGACGATTCCGGATTGCAGCCGTCATTGTTGGGGCCGTGGCTGATAACTGAGACATTCCGAACGGTGACATTTTCGCAGAGCACCGGGTGAATCACCCACATCGGGGAGCGTTTGATGTTTACGCTGTCAATCAATATGTTTTTGCATCTATAGGGTTGAATAAAATTGGGGCGCAGATAACTGCCTTCGCCAAAAACCCTCTCTTCCACCGGGACGCCGTCTTCCGGCATCTGGTAAAGTCTTTTGGTATCGTGGTCGCCATTGGGTTCTCCATGCTCCCATCCGTATTCTTTCCGGCCTTTCCAGGACCACCAGTTATCCTCGCTTGCCTGCCCATCCAGGGTTCCGCTGCCGGTAATGGCAATGTTTTCCTGTTCATAAGCATAAATGAAGGGGGAGTAATTCAGGCATTCCACCCCTTCAAAGCGGGTAAGAACCACGGGGAGGTAATGTTTGGGATCCTGGTTGAACAGGATGGTGGCGTTTGGGGTTACATGGAGGTTCACATTGCTCTTCAGATGAATCGCGCCGGTTAAAAAAATACCCGCCGGCGCCACTACCCGCCCGCCGCCCGCGGCATTACAGGCGTCAATCGCTTTCCGGAAGGCTTCGGTGCAGTCGGTTTTGCCGTCGCCCACCGCCCCGTAAGCGGTTATGTCAAAATCCCGGTCCGGAAATTCCGGAGGAACAATTTCTTTGAGTATTAAAGGAACGCGATCCCAACCTGTAGCGGGAGCGGATTTTGAAGTATTACAGAAGGAAAAAAGGGCCGCAAAAGAAAGCGCTAAGGAAAGCAAATATAGATGGTTTTTAAAAAATTTGCGGTTTCCAAAGGGGATATTTTTCACAGTTCTCTCGCTCTGATATTAATTAGGTTCCTGTTGAAGTAATTCGAATTCCAGGCTGGCCAGGATAAACGGGCCAACGGCTTTGGGATCGTTGCTGCGGATGGGTTCGCTGATATAATACTGGTAAGACCCATCGCGGTAAGGATCGCCTCCCAAACCCGCTACCGAGCACGCTTTGTGGATATTGACCAGCCCTTCGGCGTCCGTCTCGATGAATTGTTCCAGGATGCCGGCATAGCCCTTTTGGGCGACTTTCAGGAATTTTTCATCGATGTAACCTTTATTCACGGCCTTTGCCAATGAGTACACAAACATGCCGGTTGCCGAGGATTCCGGGTAATTGCCTTCCCGCCCGGCCTGGTTAACAACCTGGTACCACACCCCGGTCTCCTTATCCTGAAAGTTTGTTATTGCAGTTGCCAGGCGGCTCAAAATGGCAATAATCTCCGGCCGCCTGGGGTGGTCCGGGGGAAAGAAATCCAGGGCATCCGCCAGCCCCATGGCATACCATCCCATGCTCCGGCCCCAGAAATTCGGAGACAACCCGGTTTCCGGGTTGGCCCAGCGCTGCCGGCGGCTTTCATCCCAGCCGTGATAAAGCAGGCCGGTTTTTTCGTCGCGGGCATGGTTTTCCATCCATACAAACTGGTTGGCGACATCGTCTAACAATTCCGGTTCATCAAAGGTCACCGCGAATTCCGCCAGGAACGGCGCGGCCATGTACAGCCCGTCTAACCACATCTGATAGGGGTATATTTTCTTATGCCAGAAGCCGCCTTCGCTGGTGCGGGGATGGGTTTTCATCTGCTCCCGGAGCAGGAAAATGGCTTTTTTGAATTTCTCATTGCCGGTTTCCTTGTAAAGCCGGAATAGCGGCTTCCCGGGGTTGATGCGGTCGATATTGTAATCTTCCGGATTGTATAACTCAATGCTGCCGTCTTCATTCACAAATTGATCGTAATACGCTAAAACGTATTGAAAATAGCGGTCTTCTCGGGAGACTTCCCAAACATCTAAAATAGCCTTTAAAACCAAACCCTGGGTATATTCCCACTTGGGGGTTTCCCGAAAGTCGATCATCCAGGGTTCCGGGTTTCGCTTCATAACAGATTCGGCCATGCGGCTTGACCAGGGCTCGGTTACGACCGGCAAATCCCCTTTCGATGATTTGCATGAACTGCAAATTAGCAAAAGGAAAATTCCTGAAAGCAAGATAGAAGATTGCAAGCGGTTGAAGATCAGGGTTTTCACAGCTTTACCATCTCGTGAACATGGATACTTAAAAAGTTTCCAAAGTTAAACCTGGTACTCCGGTTTTGGTTTTTTAATCTGCCGAAATGTTAAGGGAAACCAGACGGAAATGGAAGTTTTTAACTGTTAATAACTGTGATAAACCGTAAAAATCAAGGTGTGATATTTCTGTTATGGAGCTGCAATTAATTTTTGATTGTTTACTGTGAATTCACTATATTTCAACGATTTAAATATAATCGTTATTAGAATATGAACAATTCCGCCATACAGAAAGAATGTATAGAAAGGATCCTGGGCAGCAATGAATTTTCCGGATCCACCACTTATAAAACTTACCTCCAGTATTTGGTAGATGCGGCGGCAGAGAGAAAAGAATTAAAAGAAGCGACCATTGCGATTGAATTTTTCGGAAAAGATGCCAGTTTTAACCCGGCGGAAGATACCATTGTCCGCTCCCATACTTACCAACTGCGGAAAAAGTTAGAAATTTATTATCTCAAAGAAGGGAAAGCTGATAAATACCGGTTAAAAATCCCGAAAGGGCACTACGAGGTAAAATTTGTCCCCCTGTCCGAAGACACGCTTACTTCCGGAAACATTCTTCAACATCTCGTTCGCAATAAAATATACCTTCTCATTCTCACGCTGTTGGCGATTGCCGCCGTCTATCTCTGGATTCGGAATCGCAGCCTGGAAAATAGTTTGGAAAAATATCAAATCGTCGATAAGGCGGACCCGATCTGGAAAGATTATTTGCAATCTGATTTACCGATTCTGATCGCCGTGGGAGACCATTTCTTTTTCAATGAGTACACCGATAGCTACGAAAATCTCCTGGCCATCCGCGACGGGAAGATTAATTCCATCGAAGACCTGCGGGATTTTAATGCCCGGCATCCGGACCGGAGAATTCAACCGGCGGATGAGCCCTATTTCCCCTATCACAGCATCTGGAGCTTGCCGCCGGTATTGTCGCTATTATATTCGGTAAATGAAAAGCCCATTCTCCGGAAATCCTCCGCCATCACCCCCCAAATGCTGAACGAATACAATATTATTTTTGTGGGCAGTATCAAAACACTCTATACCCTGAAGCATATCATCCTGACCAATTCCCATTTCCGTTTTGAGATTTCGCCTCACAAAATAGATTACATTCCTTCGGACACCGCCTCCCTGCAATCCTTTAAAACCAGCTTACATTCCCCGGGACCCAATGAAGACCTGGTACTTGCTCTTAAACTCCCGGGACCGGTAGGCAATTCTATATTTATTATTGCTTCCTACCACTCCCTGGGCGCTCCGGAAATCGCCAATTATCTGACAAATCCCGAAACGCGGAATGAATTGAAGAAAAAATTCCAGGAGAAATTTAACAGAACTCCCCAGTATTTTGAACTCCTCTTCCGGGTGACCGGTATAGACAAAACCGCATATAATTCAGAAATTCTGATTTTCAATGAATTAAGAACCCGGAAACCGTCACGAAATTCAAATTGAGTTCTATCCCAGGGACCTTCCGATCGTTTATTCATCGCATTAAGGGTATTATTCACGCCTGTCGAAATTCCCGGCTTTTCGAATCAAAGCGGGATCATCTTTCTACCTTTGATTCCCCGCCATCATCCCCAGTGTTCCGCTAAAGTATATCTTTACTTTGTAATAGCCATCCACCGACAGCCGTTTTTTCACCCTGCCAATGGTTGACGAAAATCATGTTTCGGCCTGATGAAAATCATGTTTTGGAATGATTGCGGCGCTTATTATGTATTATCTCATTAAACCAGTTGGAGGATCGCATGTTAAAAAATCAATGGTTCAACCTGTTTCTTTTGATTTTCCTTTTACTTGTTCAAATTTCAGGAATTGCCGATGAAGGCATGTGGATGCCCCATCAAATGAGAATGCTGAATCTGCAAGCCGAGGGCCTGGAGATGGACCCCGCGGATATTTACAAACCGGATGGCAGCGGCCTGATGAGCGCGGTGGTGGATTTGGGCGGGGGAACGGCCAGTTTTATCAGCGACAACGGGCTGCTCTTCACCAATCACCACGTGGCATTCGGGGCGCTTCAGCGGGCTTCCGATCCCGAACACAATTACCTGCAAAACGGTTTTCTTGCAAAAACCACCGCGGAAGAAATTCAAGCGCCAGGCTCCACCGCCGGGGTGCTGCTCAGCTACCGGGAAGTAACCGAGCAGATTTTTGCCGCGCTGCAAGAGGGCATGTCTCCCCTGGAACGCTATAACGCCATTGATCTTGCCAAAAATAAGTTAGTGCGGGAAGTTGAAGCCGGGGGGCCGGACCTGTTCGCCGAGGTCGCCTCCATGTATGCCGGCAATCAGTACTATCTTTTTGTGTACAAACAGATCAAGGATATTCGCATCGTGTATGCCCCTCCGCAGGATTTGGGAAATTTCGGGGGGGAAATCGACAACTGGATGTGGCCGCGCCATACCTGTGATTTTACCTTTTTGCGCGCTTATGTCTCCCCCGAAGGCGTGGGGGTGGAATACAGCCCGGAGAATGTGCCCTACCGGCCGAAGGTGTACTTCCGCATTGCCGAGACCGGTCTAAAAGACGGTGATTTCACCTTTATTATGGGCTACCCGGGAAAAACTTATCGTAATTATTCCGCGCCGGAACTGCAATTCGATATTGAAAAATTGGAAAAGAGCATTCAAGGCCGCCTGGAGTATATCGCATTCTTTGAAGCGGCCAGCCAAAAGAGCAAGGTGGTTGAAATCAAATACGCCAGCACTCTCCGGGGGCTGTATAACGGCTTGAAGAATTACCGCGGGAAATTAGAGGGATTCGCAAAGGCGAATCTGGTAGATAAAAAGCAGGAAATTGACCATCAGTTTACACAGTGGGTTGAGAAGGATAAATTCCGGGCTCAACTTTGCGGCGGCATTATCGAGCAAATTGGCCATTTTCTGGCCTCCGAATACAAAGATTTTCATTGGAAAGAAAACGAAATAGCAAGCCTGACTGCCTATGGGTACGGCGCTGCCCTGCTAACCCAGGCCCACCTGATCGTGCGCATGGCCCTGGAAGGCCAAAAACCGGACCTGGAACGGGAAGAGCGCTACCGGGAGCGTAACCGCCCTAAATTGATTAACACCATTAAATTGGCAGAACGCAGTTATGATCTTGCGGTCGATAAAGCTTATACCATCCTGCGCCTGCAAAAGCTGGCGGACTTATCGAAATACGAAGCGCCCCAATTCCTGAAATCCATTGTTAGCCGGCCGGGCGGCATACCCTCCTGGGCAGAAGCCGCTTTTCAAAATACAAAGTTAACCGGCCCCGACTACCGCCTCTCCCTGGTGGAAAAAACCCCCGCTGAATTACAAGCCTTAAACGATCCGCTGCTCGATTTCGCCTTTGCATTAGAAGAAGAGATGGCCGGCCTGCGGGAAAAGAAACACATGATGGATCAGAAGTTGGAAGATTTGAAAAAAATCTACACCAAGGGGATGTTGGAGATGCGCAACAACCGGTTGGCGCCGGACGCCAACAGCACCATCCGCTTCACTTCCGGTCCTGTAAAAGGATACACCCCCCGCGACGCGGTTTATTACGAGCCGTTTACCACCCTGAAAGGCCTGATCGAAAAAGATACCGGGGAATTCCCCTTCCGCGTTCCCGAAAAACTTAAAACCCTGCACCGGGAAAAAGATTTCGGCAACTACGCCGCCCCGGAACTCGGCGATGTGCCGGCCTGCTTTTTGAACACCACCAACGTTACCGGCGGCAATTCCGGCTCCCCGGCCCTCAACGCGAGGGGGGAAATTGTGGGGATTGTGTTTGACATGACTTACGAGAGCGTCATCGGCGATTATTATATCATTCCCGAATTTCAGCGGGTGATCAACGTCGATATCCGGTATGTTCTCTTCGTTACCGAAAAGTTCTCCGGGGCAGCTTATCTGATTAAAGAGATCGGATTGGAAGGAAGGTTGTAGCGGGAAAATGGGTTCGTTCGGCAGAATTTTGGTTTTCCACCCGCCTTTTCCGATTCGTCCCGACCGCGGGATCAGACGTGCTGATCAAAAAGTATCGGGTTGCCGTCGGGATCCAGCAGCGTAAAACTGGCGGGGCCCGTCGTAGTTTCGTCCGCCTCGCTCGTCAACTTTACGCCCTGCGCTTTCAGTTTGCGCTGGAGTTCGCGCACGTCTGTGAAAGTATCCAACTTCTGTGCGTTACTGTTCCAGCCGGGGTTGAAGGTTAAGATGTTTTTCTCGAACATCCCCTGGAAAAGACCGATGGCGTGTTCTCCGTTCTTCAGGATCAGCCAATTCTGCGATATATCCCCGGCGAAGACCTTAAAACCGAGCTTCTCGTAAAAGGCCTTCGAAGCCTTGATATCCTTCACCGCCAAACTAACTGAAAATGCGCCGAGTTCCATGCTTTGCTCCTTTCAGTAAATGAGTAGTAGCTGCCAATAAAAGTATGCAACATTATTGTCGCCTGCAAGTTAACGTTAAAGCCGCGTTTTAGTCAAGGAGTGGATATAAAAAGGAGCACCAGCCGGGCTCTCTGCTGCTTTATCAACAAACTGATGGGCAGGCTGCACTGGAAAGTCAAATCCCTGGCATTTTAACCAGCATTAGCTGACTTTCCAATCTTTTGAAATGCAAAAGGGTTACGAAACATTCTTCGTAACCCTTTGTCTTTTAACGTGCCCGAGGCCGGACTCGAACCGGCACGGTGAGTATCCCACCGAGGGATTTTAAGTCCTTTAAGAGCGTTTTTGGCAAGTTTTGAGAAAACAACATATTGTATTGTTTTTTATTTGTTTAAACTTTCCAAAATCCGTCTGCTGAAGTTACCTTTTTATACCCCAAATTACATTTTACATTACCACTATATTACCACTTGCGCAACTAAAATTTTCCTCTCCAACTCGTGATCTTAGGGCACCAGATGTGGCTGGATTCCGCACTCTTTTCCGTTTTCGATGCGTCCTGCCGGGCGCATCGAAAACGGAGAAATTAATTTTTTTTAGCATAGATTCTTCACTTTCGCTTCGCGCCTCGAAGGTTGGCCAGATGACATGGACCAACATGAGCCACAGGGCAACCTGGCCGGTAAGAGCGTGCCATTCCAATCATTTTAGACTAAAATTGAATGGGATCGATATCCAACATTTAACGGGTTTTCCATTCACTTCGCCTGGTATAAACTCGAACTGTTTTGCTGCCTCCACAGCCGCATCATTAAAAACATCCATGCCTTTTAGAATCTCAACTCTTTCGACCTTACCGTTTAAACCGTGAAGAACCTTTACAATCACACTTCCTTCAAGCCCTTGTTGTTTTGCCTCAGCCGGATAGACCGGGCTAACGCGTTTGATCTCTACAGGTTTCTTCGTGAGGTCTTTAAAACTATATGCGCCATATTCATCAATTGGTTTTATCTCGTTATTTTTCAGCGCAACCTGTTTTTGACAACCAACAAATGTGAACGAGAATAGAACTAAGCAACATAGTTCAATGCTGGTAATTTTTTTAATCATATGTCTCTCCTCTGAAATTGATTGATTTTGCTTACGGGATCCCAAACTTCAATTATTTCATAGTCACCTTCTTCAGTCCAATCAAACGAAGTATAGTAATCAATGAAATTTGAGGCTTCCACTGCACTATCGAAAAGACCGTACTTATTCAAGCGCAGGAAATGATTGTTAAATAATATTCCCATCGGATCGGTGCCATGCCAACGGGGGAAGCACAAACAATCACAGCTTGCCGAAAAATATCCATCGGGGAACCAGCTTGCTTCATAACCGAGTCGCATATAGAAATCAGGCGGGGTTTTGGCAGCGTTAACGCGCCGGGCCCAGGCTACTTCGTACGTACCGGGAATTTCTTCCTCCACCCAACCAAGAACTTCCTCAACATCATGCGGGTCAAACAAGTATGCACCGACACAACGATCTAACTTTTCCAACTCTGCCATCCTTATCTCTGCTGCAAGAGCTTCCTTGAATTTATATGCCTGTAAAGGATCGCGGTCAAGCCCATGATATTTTACAGGAGCATGTTCCGGGGTTGTATTAAACAAAGGCAGGGCATAGATCGCTTTGTCATATTTAGGATTTTGGGCATACTCCGCGTATAATGAATTGAAGCGTTTCACAATTAAATATGCCGCATCTATTTGCATGTCTTTATCTCGATTGATATATGTGACTCAGGCGAACCTTGCCCAGGCTGGCACAGGGGTATCCGCGGATTTCGCATTGTATTAATACACCAGCCGCCGGAGAGGCTGGGCCTCGGCCTCGCTCAGATAGTGATTAAACCCCGCTATCAAAATGCTGCACCGGCCCCTTCCACAAATCATTATGCAAATTGGTCTCCTGGTAGCGCCCGCCGGTATATTCCGCAATCACCTTCCGCCAAAAGCGTTGCGCCGGTATATTCGTTTCGACTTCCTGAACTTCCCATTTTCCACGGAATAAATCGAAGACGTGAAACGCTACAGTCTTGCCAACGCCCTTTCGCCGGTATTTGCGCATGATGAAAAATTCTGCGATTGACCATTCATTCTCCGGTAAATAAGTATGGTGATTAACCAGCACAAAACCGGCGAGCCTGCCATCCACCCGAACAATGAAAGGCTGGCGGTCTTTTTCTTTCCAGTAATGGTCGAGATACGAGTAACCGAAACAACCGTGTGAATCGAGGTCAGTGTTCTCAAATTCCGAGAAGTCGTATTGGTACAATTCCATCATCCGTTGGATGATGGGTTTGTCATCGACAGAGGCGGGTAAGACTTCAATTTTCATAGAAAGCATCATTTGAATAATTGCCAATCATTTTCAGTCATTTTTCATAAATCCAAGTTCAGCGCGAACGCGCTGGAGCAGGTGGCAGGTTATCTGTTCTTCGTCCAGCATCGCATCCCACGTTTCGCGCCGGCGGAGATCAAACCAGCCGATTCCCTGAATGGTTTGGTGGTCATCGCCATCCACTTCCGGTTCGCATCCCGGGCGCGCTGCGCCCTCCCGAACGCGACACAAATATGTTCGAAGCCGCTTATAACTGCCTTCCGGAATATCCGGGGTTTCGAACAAGAAACGAATAACCTTGACGCGAAGATGCGTCTCTTCATATACCTCGCGCGCCACACACTGCTCCTCAGTTTCGCCAGGCTCGCGCCCGCCGCCCGGGAAAAGCCAAAAGATTTCCCCGGTTGGCTTATCGTGCACTTTGAGCAGAAGAAGATGGTCGTTCTGCACAATGGCAGCCTGGCAGCGAATCGTGCGGCTCACAATCGCTCCAGCAACGCTGGCAAAAATTTATCGTGATCGGCAATCAGTTCCAGAACCCCTTCTGGCAACTTTGCCCAGAAAAATTCAAATATAATAGGTTTAGCCGCGCCATCCGAGGGATCATTTTCACTGTGCCGCCATGTTGTCGGCGGATATCCGGCATACGGCAAATGATAGAAATAGCGGTGATGGATTTCATCACGACGGAAATCCGCCATGTCGCGGATCTGTTCGCCAAGAAAATAAATCTCGCTGAAACTGGATAAACCGGTTTCCTCATGAACTTCGCGTAAAACCGCATCATCCGGATACTCGCCCGCTTGAACAGTACCGGCAGGCACTTGAATGCCCGCTTTGGGAAAATCAACATGGCGAAAGACCAGCAGGCGAGAGCCGTGGGTGATGTAGGCGAAGACTTTGGGTACCAGGATGGGCATCAATTTCTGTCTCGTGATGTATCCGGACTGAGCTGGTAAATTATCCGCTCATTTTGCATTAACAAATCGTTATCCGAGTTGTTTCCGCAAGTTTATATTCCAAAACTTCCTTTTTGTGGCGTCGCCTTTTTCATCATAAAAGATCGCCATTTTTTGCTGCGGCTCATTAATGGGCGCATACCCAAGACGCTGGTACATAGCCAGCGCGCGAGGATTATCCACAGGATCGACGCCAACGTGCATCGCCTTGTGTCCGAATGCCACGGCCAACTCTTCCATTCGCGCAATCATGATGGTTCCGATGCCCATGGAGCGAAAGCGCTGCGCCACGTGCAGATCGCTGATCTTCGGGATATGCGACTTGGGAGAACCTTGCGCGGGCTGGCGCAGGAACAACATGGCAAACCCGTAGATTTCGTTATCCTGTTCATAGACCAGGAACCGGATGCCTTCGCCATCGGCCTCGCTGAGATAGCGGTGAAGTTGGGTGGGGGCGTTGCGTAGTTTGGTTAATGCACTGATGTCTGTTTCAGTTGCATCCCGAATGATGAACATAATTGCCGGATTGTTTTAAGCTGTGGAAATCATTCACTGGCCCTTCAAACCATATCTTATGAAGAAAGTGGCGATTTGCCTTTCATTAGCGATTCGATCTTTTCAAGCACTTCAGTTTTATAAACCCGAGAACCGCAGAGCGGGCAGGCGCCCTGGGGAACGTCCGTGAGTACTATGAGTTTATCACCAACAGTCATTCGAACCTCTACCTGGCGGCTCTCGTAAACGCCGCCGCAGGGACATCCGTTGTAATCAATTTTCATATCTCAAACTCCGTATAGATGGTGAATTCTTTTCTGCGCAACGAATATTATGTCGGCAGGGAAATCCTGGCCACCGGCTGAACGTTCAAGTCTGGCATAAGCTCTTGATATGCAATAACCGGAATACGAGGAAATTCATACTGAAGAACCCGGCGTAAACCAGGACGGGCTTCAATCGATGTTAAGATAACCGGTACCATTGCAGTCGGAGGCAAATGGGCAAGCTCACTTCGTATTGCTTCTATGATCTTATCTGCTTCATCTGAAGATACGGCTCCAAAACCATCTCCGTCTGAATGTTCGTTATTCCATTTTGATACCATTCGTTCGATCTCCGCATCGAGCAGGTACACGACTAAAGTATTGGTCCCCCGCGCATATTTGTTGCTGATCTGGCCTTTCAATCCGGCGCGCACAAAAGCTACCAGCCTGGCGAAATTTTCAGAGGGGATTGTTTCCAGTGATCCGTATGCGTTGGGGCGGTCATCAAGCACAAGATAGCGGATAGGATCATCCGTCGCATAAGGGTAATCCAGCAGCCGCTCCAGGATAAGGCGCAGGTTGCGAAGGGACTGCTCTTCCGAGACGAGGGCGCGCAGGGGGCGAGTGATCTGTTCCAAGGTATATTCTGCTTTGACAGACGATACAAGAGCGGGGAAAACCGTTTCTAATTCCTCAATCGATTTTTGAACCACCCGCAGGTCGGTCAAACACCGGCTATTTTTGCGCAATTCCGCTGCTATGCATAAGATCAGGTATCCGAAGATATTCCAGGTTGTCAACCCCTCTTCTTCCAACATTTTCATGTGATGAAATGGTGCAATGCTGGCCGGTTGCTGGTTAGCGGGATTGCTCGTTCCAACCGCCTCGACCGATAATAGCCTGAGCCGTTCAGCAGTATCGTTTACCAGGCATTGATCCGGTTGAAGCCCTATTTGAGGCAGCCTGCGCAGGTTATTAATCTTGAGCGCAAAGCTGCCCGGTCTGAGACTTTCGTCAATCACAAAACGAAAGCGCGGAAAAACAAGGCCAAGCTCGACGAAAAGGCCGTCTCGCATGAAAGGAAACATTTCTACATCTTTTTCAGGATCAGCCAGGGTCAGCGTTCTTAAATATTCCTCAGGCAGATGGATTTCAAGCACGTCCGGGCGCAACGCTTCAATCAGCGATTCGGCAGCATCTTCCGGGGTGCGTTCCACTGTTTCGCGCAGTTTACCGGAAACCTTGGGAATGTCGGCCATGGAAATGCCCAGGTTTACCACTATCTTCATCACCCTGAGTAACCATTCCGCTGAGGGAGGCCACTTGGCTTTCCCGGCGGGGTCACTTTCTCCTGCCGGAGACAAGAGAGCCAGGTAAGCCTCTGCCTGCGGAAATCCCAACAAGATTTCCGGCTGAGAGCAGATCGCCTCCCGGCAGATCAGGCTGAAGAATTCAATTAGCAGCGGGTAGCCCGGGGCTTCATAGCCTTCATGGCAGATGGATTCCAGCCATTGTAATATTCCGGGAAGGCTCATCGCCGAATTCGCCAGGCTATGGGTCACATAAGAATGAGCCCATTTCAACAGTTCGTCGGGATAATGTACCCATTGGCCGTTTACGGAAAATCGGAAAAACTGATCTCCGGACATACGGGTATTTTCCGGAGAAACCACTTCTACCGCCGTTTTGCCCGGAATGCCCAAAATGCTGAGAAGCTGATCAATTTGCAGACCAACAGCCTGGCTGAGCATATCCTTTTCCGGCCCGGCTGGTTCACAAAGCTGCACCAGAGAGGGTGCGAGTTCCAGCTTTACTTGTATCACAGGCGTTTGTTCTAATGAATGAGTATCAGACACGTTACCACCTACTCTTTAATGTTTACTTTCGTTTTCAGGAACGGCAACATCCACGAGTTCTTCATCAGACATAACCATTAAACCGGGGAAGCGGTTCTCAAGCAGCCGGCGTAAAAAGGGCCGGGTTTGATGATTGCGCACCACCAGCACACTATTCTGATTTGGCGATGTAACAAGCTGGCCAATCTCCTGAATGAGTTCGTGAGCCTTATCCGGGGGCGGCGTAAACTTCGTTTTTCCATCAACCATCCTCACCCACCCGTTAACCATTTCCTCCCAACCCGGGGAAAGTTCAAATCGCTGCACTTTCGGGCGGTTACCGGGCAATATCGATTTATTCCGCAAGCGGAACTGGCGAACGGCCTCGTCGAGATTTCCACTATTCAATTGTAGTTCCCGGAAGGTTTGCAGAATTTCCCCAATATTGGTGATCGGGGTATTTTCCTTGACCAGGGTGCGGAGCAGGCGGGCGAAGTGCACTCGCGTCTGGCGATCCGGAAGCGCGGAGGCAATTTGTTGTTCACCTTCTGAAGTCTTGGCATGCTCTTCCAGGATCGTTTCAACCTCCTGGATGCCCAGGAAATTGGCCAGGTTACGCCGTAAGACCGCTTCAAGATGTTGAACAACGTATGACAGTGGCTCGTCCCATATTTCCAATTTATGTTCGATGGCCTGCCGGGCTGAGTCTTCATCAAGCCAATAACCCATTGCGCCTGTGTGCGGATTCTCAGCTCGCTCTTGCTTGTCTATTGCAATCCCGGCGGATTCAATTTCTTCAGGAGTGTTTGGACAGAACTTCCGATCCAGGCGCACCCTGCCCTCCATGACCGGCACTTCATCAAGCAAGATACGGTAATCACTATAAGACGGTAATTTAGAGGGCACACTACTCAAGTGTCGCACACGTATTCCCGTTGTGGTGACACCCATTTCTTCCTTGATGCGATTGCGCATTTCCGGGATAAGCCGGGTGAAGAGCGACCAATTTTCCGTACGGGTGTCTTCAGGGATCAATTCATCGCCGATTTCGAGAATGATAGGCAATATGAGTATATCGGATTGCTTAATACTAAGGCCATATCGATCTTCCAGGTAACCCGCTATCATTTTATTAAGCGTTGCGATGTCATGGCGGAGTGCCTCAGTGTTATTTTGGTCGCCCGTTAACAAGTTCAGCGCATCGTGCATCTGCCAGTAGTGTGCGCCATTACGCAGCATCGGCTTGAGCAGGTCGGCAAGCTTCTTCACCGGATCAGGGTCCTCGACCTGACGACATAAATTCAGGGCAGCGGCAAGCGGATTACTTGCAGCGCGAACATCTTCTGTATCAAGCATTGCCAGCGCCAATTTTGCATGCAGGCCCGCTGTGCGTGTAATGCTTTCGTGCGTTTGTATGTCGCGTGAAATATCTCCATCCAGTTGGAGTGCATGCTCGTAATGCCGGATCGCCTCATTGGTCTGGCCGGCCTTGAAAGCTTCCTCTCCAAACTGCTCAATCTTGCCCGCACATAACTCAAGCCCTCGTCGCGCTTCCGGGAAAGGCGGCATATCATTGTATAGCAAGGATTCAAGCGCAAGCAGTTGTTTGTAGAGATTCGCAGCCTCAACCCATTGCCCCTCTTCGGCGTATAAGCGCGCCAGTCCGGCGTTGGCGCCAATCCACGCCCAACTGCCGGTCTCGCCGTCGCGTTCGTGCTTTGTGACGATTTGTTGCAGTTCTTCTTCGGGTGAGCGTGGCCGTTGTTCGAGCTCGGTTCGTCGTGTCTTTATTTTCTCCTCGAGTTGTTCGAGAATTTCCCGCACTTGAGCACCATGAGGCCAGTCGATGGAGAGCTTTTGGATGTCAGCGAAATTGATGTTGAGCAAGTCGTCCAATTGTCGAACATTGATTGCCTTTGCAATGGCCTTATCAAGATTTTCTTCTCCCGCGGCGAGATCACCTTTGGCAAGATAACATTCTCCAAGGCCACAATAATTACTAAAAAAATCCTGGGTGGGGTCATCGCACAACCTGCTAAAAATTTCAATAGCTTTGTCGATGTCACCAAGCGAATAAGCTGCCGAACCAAATGCGCTTTGATTATCGCGATCTAATGGGTCATAATAGCTCCAAATCCAGCGATAGTCTTCCTGAGCTCGTGCCGGTTCATTATTCATGCGATAACCCAGCGCCCGGAGATCGCGATACCAGATTTCCGTTGGTGATTTTTCAATAGAGCGATTAATCAGTTCAAGAGCTTCCACTAACTGCCCCTTACGTAAGAGAATGTAGGCTTTCACAGCATCCATCCAATCATTCGGTTCCAGCGCCTGGCGTTTTTCAATCACCTCTTCAGCTTCAACAAATTTGCCCACGTTAGCCAGGATTGCTGCCCGCTCGTCTAAGGCCGAGAGATCCGTGGGATCATACTCGATTGCCCTATGGGTAACGTGTAGAGCGTTTGATTCGGTGGATAGTAATCGATAGAATCGACCTAGATAAATCCAACAATAAACATCCGATTTATTCAATAGTATCGCCCGCTCAAGATAGACAACGGCTTCCCACCACAAAGTCCAAAGTTCAGCATTTGGCAAGCGAGCCAGTTGTTCGTTAATTAACGCTCGACTGGTGTATGACCAGAAATAGTCACTATCAGGCAATTTAATATGGGTGCCATATTCCCAAATGGCTATGCTTTTTTCAATTGAATCTTTGTCCACGTATGGTGGTTCCGGGGTGTAGCTAAGCATCCGCCAGGTATCCGACAAATTCCAAAAGATGGGAGTATGGCCTGGATTAAGTTCCTTTGCTTTCGTTAATAAATCAATAGCAATTTGATGTTCATTCTGCCAGCCGCACCGTCGGCCAGCCTCGTAGTAGGCTTCGGCCGCTTCGGTTGGTCTTTGAAGCGTCTCCAATAATTCACCTTTAAGACTATAAGCTGTTCGCTCAGGATAATCCCCATCTTGTTTAATTCCACTACTAATCGCGTATGTTACGGCTCGAAGCGCGCGCTCGGGATCTTCATTCTTAAATTTTCGTGCAAGATATAAATAAATGTTTCCACTTGGCACCAAGAACTGGCGTAAGCCAATATCAAAATCCTTTTCGTTTTGTACAGCGGCTATCGCCCGTTCGTACCACTCATCCGCCTCATCCCACCGCTTTTGATCATCGGCCATCAAGCCCATACCGATATAGCCATCTGGTTGATTTGGGGATCTTTCAATAGCCTCTCGATACAGCCGTAGCGCCTTATGAGTATCATTCTCCACGCGATAGAAGTCCCCTAATGCCGCGTGGGGTCGTCCGTCATCTGAAGCCAATTCCCCAGCCTGTTTAAAGTGCCTCAATGCACTCTCCCTATCGGTGGATTTATAAAGAAAAATTCGCCCTGAGAAGATATGCAGAATGGCTCGATTGATTTGGTCGAGGATAGGCTGTGGCTGGTTTACTGACTCAACCTGTATCAGATAGTTCAGCATGTCCAAGGCATCAAGGTACCTTTCATCTCGGATAGCCTGGGTTCCAGTCTGAAAGAGAGCAATGAAATCGGCCGCTTGCGGTGGGAAAGGGAAAGGCTCCTTAGCCAGTTTGTCACAGATATTTAGTTGCCAGGTGATGAGTGCCTCAGCGTAAGTTTGCAGCCATTGACGTAGCCCCTCTTGCGGATCGCCTTGGAAAGTATCGTACAATACTTTGCGTTTCTGCTGCCACCAGCGTTCGCCATATCGCTCCCGCAGCGTTCGGCTGGCCTCTAACGCCTCAACTTGCTTTAGCATTTCTCGGAGTATAACCTGCCAACTGCCCATCTCTTGAATGTACTTTTGGATAGTAGTCTTGACGGGTGCATAATCCTCACTGTACTCTGCAGAGGATATAATTGTATCAAGTACTTTATCTGCAAATATCTCAACCGTTTTTTCTTTGTTAGCTGATGAGCGTGCCTTTGCGATCAAATCTCCTATTTCGTCGCGCAAGGTTGATGGCTGTTTAGTATAAAGGTGACTCATTTATTTTTCTCCACCAGGTCAAACAAGATAGATTTTAGATTACCTTCTGGTGCTTTATCCCAATAGTCGGTGAGAATTAAGCACCACTTATCTGGATCTGCCATCATTAATTTTTCTCTAATAATTTCAAGCTCCTTTTTTATAGCTACCCTTTCAGAATCTTGTAAATTCATTGATTTCATTATTCTCTCAGCCTCAAAAAAGATAGATGGTAAATGAGGCTGTTTCGCACTTGTGGTTCCAAATTTTTCAGCATCCGTTTTCCTGTCAATCGAATCTGCTGATGCTTTGGCCTGCCCTGACTCTGGTTTACGATCTTTGGCACCTTCGGATTGTCCTCCCATGGCGGGGGACAATCGTCTATTTTGAGGTATATCCTCTGATTCTATTTTCTCAACAGGCTGGATAATGCCGTCACGGCTATGCATGTACAACACCGGTGTACCAAAAACACGGCTGTCATAAGCTTTGGGGTCATCGATAGTGATCATCCATCGTGCTCTCTGGACAGCATGATCGATTGGTTCCCCTTTCGCAAGTTCACGATAGAAAGCCCGGCTGAACGCAATAGCTGCCTTGTTCGTAATAGGGTACTGCATCGCTACTACGGCCTGAATTTTTTCGCGGATCAACTGGGGAGCCAACCCGGCGAAATTGGCGGTGAAATCAATCGTCGCTCCCTCACAGAGGTGAAGGAATACAAGACGCGGTTTCGAATGCATTTGCACAAAATACTCGGTAAATTCCCTGTCTCTAATCCATGCCACGTCCTGTTCGTCTGGCCCTAATAACGCAATCTCACCTTTCTTTTCTTCTTTGTTGAACCGTCCGTGGCCGATGAAATGTAGCACATGTGGCCTCGTCTCTTCTAGTTTTCCCAGGAAGTTGTCAACCGTTGGCTTATCCAGGATGTGGATTGTGATATTAGCCAATTGCTGGATGGCATCGATGACTGGCTCTGAAATCACCGGTTCAAGATCTTGTGGCTGAGAGACCACGATCAGAATCCGTAGCGGTCCTTCTTCGGGGGCCAGGGCTTGGCGGCCTGTAGAAAGTGGCATGTAGCGTGAAAGAACCAGCTCAACACGGGTGGCCAGGAAGAAACCGGCACGGGTCTCTGTATCGGGATAATAAAGATATTCCCAAGGAAGCCTGGCCAGATCGCTGGCCTCTTCCTGAAAACTCAATTGGACGCGCAGGCGTTCGCCTTCTGGAACATTCTTTAGAGTCTGCTCAAAAAAAGCCCCAACTTCTCCATTGAATATCATTCGGTATAGATGCATGCCGAGTACTTCTAATTCGTCACGTTTGCTAATTTTGGACATCCTTAGCCAATCCTCGAAGATTTTTACAGTTCTACGACGCAAGTCATCAAATTCAATCTGACACTTTGCTTCACTTCCGTCACTCTTCCGAGCCCTTACATCTCGCTCGTTTTGAACAGTCACTATAAGCTCAACACTACTCATGGATCATATCCTTTGGTTTCAACTACTTACCGTGCGAATAGCTGATGGCGATTCTGCCACGGCCTGGATGATGCCGTCACGGCTATGCATGTACAATACCGGTGTACCAAAAACACGGCTGTCATAAGCTTTGGGATCATCGATAGTGATCATCCATCGTGCTCTCTGGACAGCATGATCGATTGGTTCCCCCTTCGCAAGTTCACGATAGAAAGCCCGGCTGAACGCAATAGCTGCCCGGTTCGTAATAGGGTACTGCATCGCCACCACCGCCTGAATTCCGCCTCGAATCAACTGGGGAGTCAACCCGGCGAAATTGGCGCTGAAATCGATCGTCGCTCCCTCGCAGAGATGAAGGAAGACGAGACGCGGTTTCGAACGCATTTGCCCAAAAAACTCGATAAATTTCCTGTCTCTAATCCATGCCACATTCTGTTCGTCTGGCCCTAATAACGCAATCTCACCTTTTTTATCTTCTTTGTTGAATCGTCCGTGGCCGATGAAATGCAGCACATGCGGCCTGGTCTTTTCCAGTTTTTCCAGGAAGTTGTCAACCGTCGGCTTATCCAGGATGTTGATTGTGATATTAGCCATTTGCCGAATAGCTTCTATGACTGGCTCTGAAATCACCGGTTGAAGATCTTGTGGCTGAGAAACCACGATCAGAATCCGTAACGGCCCTTCTTCGGGGGCCAGTGCCTGGCGGCCTGTAGAAAGCGGCATGTAGCGTGAAAGCACCAGCTCAACACGGGTAGACAGGAAGAAACCGGGACGGGTCTCTGTATCGGGACAATAAAGATATTCCCACGGCAGCCTGGCCAGATCGCTGGCCTCTTCTTGAAAACTCAATTGGACGCGCAGGCGTTCGCCTTCTGGAATATTCTTCAGAGTCTGCTCAAAAAAAGCCCCGACTTCTCCATTGAATAGCGTCCTATACAGTAAGGCCCCGAACGCCTCAAGTTCCCTACGTTTGCTAACTTTGCCCTGTCTCACCCAATCCTCGAAGATGCCGATCAAACTACGGTGCAAGGGATCAAGTACAACCTTATCGCTTGCCTCAGCGCCATCATCTTTTCGAGCCCGGATGTTCGAATCGTCTTGAACGATCAGTGTAAGCTCAATATTATACATGAATGAATTTCCCCGTTTACTGATGAAGGTTTAATAAACCATTACTATTAGCTCCTTGAAGATTTTTTATATATCTCAAAACACTACAGCCTGGAAGTGATATCCCAAGTTTGCGTGTCTGGAATTGGTGCGCCTTTACGAAAGAAAGTCGCCAGGCGTTCACCGAAATACCTGATGGCTTCTACCAGACCCGCAGCGGGAAAACTAAAGGAGTGATAAGCCTGGAGTGCTGCTGCAATTTTGAGTTGGGTAACTTCTTTCGGCACTTGCAAGACTACCACAAAGCTCGGGTCATCTTCACGGATGAAATCGGCGTCAGATAATCTCCAAAATACTCTCTCGGAACCAATCGGGCTATGATCCAACTGTGCCTTTTTGATAGCACATGTTAATGGACCAAGTATGAACCCTGTTTTGCCACCCACTTTTGCCTCTGCTCCAGCTTCTGCCTGAGCCTGTGCCAAACCAGCCTGCACATTCATTTTCCCACTCGCTGCTTCCAATTCAAAGTTCGCGCCAATACCGAATTCTACGCTATTGGTAACTTCAAACAGTTTCTTGAACCTCTTGTCGGGAAAGATCATATGCGCGCGAGGCCGCAGGTGTCCTTGTGAAACACCGGGGTTGAATTCAACAGCACACTCGAGCTTTGTAAACGGCATTTTCTCCAATGGATAGAGTGTGATGGGAAAGCGCAGCCAATAAAATCTTGCGCGTTCGCTGAGAGCTTTGAAATGTGGAGGAACCGGCAATCCTGGCTCGGTGAAGCGCTCCTCATTAAGTTCGATTACATCCGGAAATGAGCTAAATTCGGCAATCTCCTGATTAAGGTCAGCCAGAAGACGGGAAGCAGCCTCAACCGCAGAATCTGGTCCCTGAGTTTCTCCACTTAGCTCGGAACCAAGCCCCTTGACTGTATGAGCGGCTTCAGCCAATAGCTGTGCTCGATCCGTTCCACTGAAATCAAAATCGAAATTGCTTAATGTATTCATAATGATTCTCCTTGTTCAGTATAATACCTTTTGACTTTAAAACATTTTCAATTGTCCATTTATTATTTAATTTTAAACCTGCTACTGCTTTATAAGATGCCCAAACGCTGAAAAAGCTCTCAATTAGATTTAGCCTCTCTTTGTCTTTTTATGCCAACAACCCTTCCCCGTTTTCCATCCGGCGCCGGACTTCTTCCAGGCTCAGGTTAGGATGATATTCGAAATGCGGATGATCTCTTAAACCGGTAAAATCCCCGCCCCAGACAAGCTCCAGGCTTTTTCCCAGATCGCCAATGTGGCTCCAAAAGGGGCTGTTCCAGATCGCTTTTCCGTTGAGTAGCGGAACCACGTCGAAGGCCAAGCCGAAGTTATGCCAGGATTGCCCGGGTTTGGCATTGGTAACGCGCTTGCCGGGTTTGGTGCGCCCCAGGGCATATAGCTCCTCCTGTTCCTCAAAAGTTCGCAGGGTGCTGGTGACCAGCAGATCAATTCCTTCATTTTTTGCCAACTCCACCAGCTTACGGGCTTTTTCGGCAACGATGGGGTGCAAATCTTCTAATCTTCGGGAAGACATATAGAGATCCTTTCATATTCATTGAGGGTTTCGATGAATAGATGGTTTCTGCTCTTTCTATTCAGCACAATAGAGCACTCCGGCGCAACCTTTTTCTCATCTGAGTTGATAAAAATTTATGAATAAATCTATTTGTGAAAAAACCGGGAAAGAATAGCTTATCAGTAATACAACAAGTAATAAATGCCCGCATTCTACTGCAAGAGCGTCAACCCAACGGTGAACAAAATTATTCAAACTCTACGAGCGTAAAGCTGGGTGCTACAACTGGCCCCGCGCCGATACGGCGCGCCGACTCAATCATTTCGAAAATCTGGCGTTCGCGCGCCGGGCTGCCCACAGTACTGAGGTTAGATTCGACAATAGTACCTAAAATTGACCCGAATTGATGCGGCGCCAATCCCCGGTTGCGATACATGAGATTCTCGACGCGGCTTACTGCATCGGGTATGTAAGCAATGGCCTGGTCGGTTGCCCGCGTAACGGTATCATCATCAGGCAGAAGCGCCTCCACCTCAGCCGGATCTGGCGATTGCCCGCTGCGGGCTGAATGAAGCTGCTGGCGCGAAAGAAACACTGCCAGAGCGGCGATTCGCTGCGTCTCCTGCGCGAGACCAAGATAGTTATCCCCGAATGTTCGCCAGCGCACGCCCTGGCCGTTTGTAGCCCAGAAGCCTTCTTGATTCAAGCGATCGTGAATATTCTTCAAAACCAGTTGCGGCAGCTTTCCTGCCACATCAACGATGGCTAAGTAGCCTTGCATTTCCGGGTTCGCAGCTAACGGCGGATGAGCCGACAGGTACAAATTAATGCGCGCCATGACTTGCCCTCTGTCGAACAGGTGTCCCGCAGCGAAAGCATCCGTGAGGAAATGTCCTGCCGCCGCATCAATCAATAGCGCCTTCTGAAATCGAACTTCACTTTGTTCCTGACCTGCCGTCTGAGCTTCGTTCAACGCCCGGGTGTGCAAACGGCGCCATTCCTGCTTGTTTTCTCTGGCAAAATGGGTGACATTGCTCTCCGCCAGCCTGAAATACTGGCCGCGAGTGATCTCCTGATAGCGTACGGTAGCTTCCGTTGCCGATAGCGTGTGGGTCCGCTCCTGAGCCATAACCTGCAAAAGCTCTTTGATTTCTTGAACAGGAGCAGCGGCCAATTCCTCCCACGTGCCATATAAGTCGCCCATCAGCGCGATAATCTCGCCAGGTGTGAGCTCCACATGTTCCAATCGCCCGGTCTGCGGATTAACCTCGCTACGCAACCGGATTCGTCCGCCGCGAAAGATTGGATCAGCTTGAATCTGCGATACTAATGTATCCCGGTTAAAACCCAGTGACTGCGCCCAGCGCTGGCCTTCTCCGGTTTGCAAAAAGGTTAACAAGTTGCGCAGGTACTCGTCTCCCAAATCCTGGTGCTCCGGCGCTTCATACCGATGGATCATTGGCTGGATATCCGGTCCCCCATTTTGGCAAACGTGAGCGAGTTCGTGCGCCAGCAGCTTTTTTCCCGCAGTTGTTTCTGGCGCATATTGCCCTTCTCCAAATACGACATTGGGTCCGACAGTGTATGCCAGGGCATTTACCGCCCTTGCCGATGCCGCCGCCTGCCCATCGGTATGCACCCACACCTGGCTGAAATCATACCCAAAGCGCGGCTCAAAAAACGCGCGTACCGGTAGTGGCAAAGGCTGCCCGCCGCCGCGCATGGCGCTGATATGGTTTTCCACCGTTGGGGAGACTACCGGGGTTACGTCTGAAGTTTCTTTCGCTTGGAGGGCGCCCTCATCGGCGCATGTGGGGCACAAGCTGCCGCCGCTGGAGCAGGCGGCGCATTTACGTTGAACGTGAGGGTTGGCACCATCGGAAGAAGACGGGGCGGGCAGCGGTTCCAGCATGCGCATTACCTGCTCCGTCACCCGGTCGGCTTCCTGCTCGTACACATCTCCCGGCTGGTTGACTTTGAGCTTGGCCTGAAGGAAACGGCCAACAGCTTGGTTGCCAAGTGTCCGTTGCAATTGCAGAAATGTATGGACCGGCGCACGCGAAGACAAAACGGGTTTGGCAAAGAGCGGCGCTGTTCTTTGAAGATCCCCTTGGGCAGTTTTGGTGATACGCTGAGGTTCCATAAGTTAACCCAAACCCACTTAACAGATATGATTTGCTGGCAGGATGTCTGCACTCCGGAAACCGCGCAAACCCCATGCACAAATATCAAAACTAGAATCGCTTTGATCTTGATTCCGACGTGAAGATTACTTTAAAAGGAACGTCATAAGCGGCCCCACTTGCTTCCAGCCTGCTCATGGGTACGGTGATTAGTTGTTCCGCTGGCGATCCACAATATCCCGGACAAAAATCTGCGGCATAAGTTATTTTTCGATAATCGGGGCCAGCATCGCTGCTTCCAATTTCTCCAGCAATATGGCCTGCTACGGACAAAGGACTGCTATAGTTGATCGGCCTATTTTCCATTTCGGAATTCGATAAAAAGTTCGACAATGACATCATCGCTGGACTATTGACGCGTAAAGGCGGGCCTGGCGCTCTGCTTAATCTGCTGCCCACCAAATCAATGACATTGTCCATATCATCAGTTTTATCACCGGAGTTTTTAAAAGAAGAAACCAGGTAACTTGAATTACTGTCAAAACCACGGGTTACAGACTATTGCCGGGGCTTCTGCTTAAAAAGCTTCCATATAATCCCTTTGCTTCGGTGCCAAACGTTTCTATTCCTTCCGCCCGTAAATAGGTGTTTCTAAGCCACCATTCAGCGGAATCTGCATCTGCTTTGGTCGCATAGGGTTTGCAGAAATCCGCATCACTGCAATCTCTTTGCACAATCGGAACACCATTTTTCCTTTTGTAACACTATCTAGTACATCGCGGCAGAGTTAGTCCGCCGCCAGGCTTACTGGTTGCGAAGTTCAACTTCGCAACCCAATTGCGTGCCGATCCCGGATTTGCCGGGATACGGCACGAGGATCGACGGACTTTCTCTGCCGGGGAGTACTAGAAGAAAGGAACTCCATAAAGATTATAAATTTGTCTTGTCCAATCATATTCAATTAAATTAAGTTCCCGACGGACTCTCTCAACTACAGGAGTTACAACTGTTTCGCCAACAACATGTCCGCCTTCATGCCCGATCGCACTTCCAACAATTCCGAATAACAATCCGCCAAGAAAGCCTCCTATCACACAAACGGCATCTATCGGCCCAGTTGGCGCACAAAAAACTGCGCCTGCAATAGCTCCTCCCAATGCTGAACCCAGTATCCCACCCGTCCAGGAGCCAGCTTCTTCTGTTATGACTGTCGGCAGTTGTTCCGTACCGACGGCGCCCCTGATTCTTTCTCTAGTTTGATAAATGCCATACACGAGCATAATCCTACCACCCCCTCGGATCAAAAACATGCTTGCTGAACCCCCAGCAGTAACCCTGAGATTGAGACGGTTAACATCAGCAGGTAGAGGACCTTCACCCATGGCTTCAGTCATCAATCTTCCTCGTCCGGCATAATGGGGATCGATTGTTCCCCCAGGTCCTCGGCCCGATATTACGTCCACGCCACTTAGAGTTGTGGGCCTTCCACCAATCGCGGCTTCGATTTCAGCAGAGGGGACTGTGATGCAATTATTTGTGCACATGGGGGCGATGCCCCTCGCTCTTAGCTCAGCATTTAGACGCGCTTCAGTTGGCCTTACCTCACCTAATATTGCGTCTGGTGCGGCTCGAGGAGGGCTATAGGTATACTCTCCCCCGTACTGCGTGCCTTGGAGTCGTGCAGCAAACGCTTCCGCTTGGCTACTGGACCGGGGCGCAAACACCCAATATTGTTCACCAGCCATTAACGGAAACCACGCATCATTCGCAAAGCTGCCAGGTACTCCCTCGTGCAACCTAAGAGTAAAGCGAGGGCCTATCAACGGAATCAATTCCCCTACATAGTTCCCCAGATTTCCACGATACCCTCTGATGGTTGGTGAGAGGGCACTCGCCGGATTTGAAAATATCGAGGTATGTCCCTGGACCCAAAGCACACCTACGGTATCCCTAGGAATAAATGACCAAGGGGTAGGTGAGTAATGACTTGCTCCGGCCACTGCAGGCCCGACAATAGAAGGCGCGGTCCGGTTAATAATATTTGCCAGAGGGACCATTACTCCCTCCGGTATTGTATCCATCGTTCGACCCGTCAACTCCAGAAAGTCCTGAGCGCTTAGTAGCTTTGCATTAAAGTGGATATCGCCACGACCAACTCCTAAACGCGGGACATGTGTGCAAAATATATTGACTCTGGTCTGGCCAGCAAAAAAGGAATTAGGATTTGGCTGACCGGGAGCTATCGAATAATGAAAATCAAATTGTGCTCCAGGTGCCATTGTGCCTAAGTCAAAATCTACTCTGTTGTGACCGAGAGTAACGCGGGCATCATAAGTACCGTCTGTGACATCGCACCTATCCAATGTGTAAGAGGTAGTGCTTCCGTCGTGGTCAAAACGAATCTGATTGTCCGCGCAATTTATCTCCACATTATCAACGGTTCTTTGAATGTGCCTTTCTATTCCGTTAGTCTGCTGCACCACATGCACCAACTCGTGCGCGAGCAGTCGCTTGCCTTCGACTGTCGCGGGTGCATATTCGCCAGACCCAAACACGATATCACGTCCGACGGTGTACGCCCGCGCCCGGATCCCCCTCGCCGTAGTTGCCGCTTCAACACCGGCATGCACCCGAACCTGGTTGAAATCATACCCAAAACGCGGCTCAAAAAAAGCACGCACTAAGGGCGGCAGAGGCTGCCCGCCGCCGCGCATGGCGCTGATATGGCTTTCCATCGCTGGGGAGACTGTCGGGGTTGCGCCCGGCGCTTCTTTTGCCTGGAGGGTTTCTTCCTCCTCTTCTTCGGGATTTTCTATCTCCTGCCGTTGAACCAGGGGCGTAATCTGCGCCACCAGCGGTTTACGCTGTAAATATTCTTCCTCCTCCGCGCATGTGGGGCAGAGGCTGCCGCCGCTGGCGCAGGCGGCGCATTTGCGCTGAAGCCTGGGGCTTTGTTCGCCTTCGCTGACAGGCTGGAAGCCTGTCATACCATTAACCGGCATGCGCATTACCTGCTCCGCCACCCGGTCGGCTTCCTGCTCGTAGATGTCTCCGGGTTGGTTGACGGTGAGCTTGGCCTGGATCAGCCGGCCGTAGGCCTGGTTGCCGAGCATGCGCGGCAAGTACAAATGCGGATGAAGAGGGGCGGAAACCGGGCGGTTTTGCTTTGTCGCCGCAACGGATTCCCTCTGTCGTTCATTTTGATTTGCCCTGGTTATTTGTTGATGGTCCATAATGTCTCAATTCGTTTTTAAGCATCAAATATTCACTTTAGCGGATACTTCGGGTTGCGGCAATTGGCGGTATTTTTTGACCAGAAAAAATGCCGCCAGGATAATGGCCAACATACAGAACACCTGGGGCACTGAAAGCATGAGAATCATCCCGCGGTCATCCCCGCGCAGAAATTCATTGAGGAAGCGGCCGGCGGGATAGAGAATAAATAACCAGACTGCCAGCTCTCCATCCCATTTCTGGCGCTTTCGATACTTCATTAAAAAGAGAAACAATAGCAGCGCGAACAGGGCTTCGTAAAGCTGGGTGGGGTGCACTGGCAGAGCAAGCTGAGCGGCGGAGATAAGCCCTTGCTGCAGGTGATCATAATGAGGGCCGCTGCCCCCGGGAAAACGCAACGCCCAGGGAAAACTCGATATTTTGCCATAGCAGCATCCGTTCAAAAAACACCCCAGGCGCCCCAAAATGATTGCAAATGCTACTGCCGGGGCGCAGGAATCTAAAAACTTTGCCAGGGAAAGTTCTTGCCATTTTGCTCCGATTAACGCCCCGACTATACCGCCAATATACGCCCCGGAACTGGCAGTACCGCCCTTCCAGAAGAGAAATATTTCCAGCGGATTTGCCAGGTAATAGCCGAAATGCCGGAATACCACAAATAGCCGGGCAGAGACAAAGGCAAACCCGATCACCAACAAGCAGGCTCGAAATACTCTTTGGGGATCCAGGCCCAATGTTTCCGCATAACGCAGCGCGAGGTACAGGCCCAACACCGTGGCGATTGAAAACAGAAAGCCATAATCAGGAACAAAAAAACCTGTACCAAATTTATCTGCAAAAAATTCAACCAGCCTGGGACGCATCTACAGGACTCCTTTCTTTTCTCATTTAACCGCTTTTTTCTTGCGGATTTTGCGACCGATGATCGCAATGCCCAGGATCGTCAGAAAAGAAGAAAACGCCACGCTGGAAGCCCTGGCAGTTCCGCAGGCGCAGGGTGGTGATTGCGGCTCGAATGGGTCACCCAAGTCTGGTTCCCTGGAACGATCTTTAGGATAAACATTTATTACTCCCCAGCATATATTGCCAATATAGCGGTAGAGATCATGTGGAGTTTGATCAATATTCCGTTTCTCTTCGATTTTTTCATATCCGTTGATGCATACCATCGGCATTACTTCGAGGATGGGTATAACTTGAAGAGGGTTTTCCTGAGCAACGGCTTCGCTGGCAAAAATATTATTAAATTTTCCCAATACTCCTAAATTCTCCGATCCACCATGCTTCTGTATAACTTTAACTCGAAAGCCGGTTCCCAGGTTATCATTATAGTCACCTCTCAGGTCATTAATTCCCAGGGCGAGGTAAGAAGCACCCGCGGGAACTTTGACTTGAACACCTTCATCAACCGGAAAAGCGGTTTGAAAATTATCAAACGAACCAATTAGCGCACCTAAAGGCGCCTCGGGGTACATAAGGTTTTCTTTTTTGCCTATTTTCTGCAAATAAAACGGGGGTAAGCCTGCTGGCCCATTGGACCGCAAAACTTCGTTCTGGCCATCCAAATCGATAAATTGTGCATCATCTTCATCGAAATCATAATTGACAATCCATAGAGTTGCTCCGGCGTTTACTTTAACATATACCGGGGAATCTCCAGAGTTAGCACGGGCATTGGCATGGCGGCCTCCGGCTTTGGGCGGAATCATTAAATTCTCTTTTAAAGTTCTGCCCAGTTTTTCTGCCGGTGGAGCGTTGATACCAATCTGGATGGACAAAGGCTGGATCCCACTAAGCACTGCCCGGTAGAGATTTTCATTGATAAGCTCGACACCTTCCAATTGATAACTCCATCCCATTTGCGGGTCCATATTCTTGGTATCTATCTGAAGGAACATTCCCTGGCCAGTATTGGGATTATAATTACTAAACCCTGCCCATCCTATTGAAAAATAGAGCCAGGTGAAAGCCGCTCCCGGAATTCCGTAAAAATCCATATTTACCTGGCGCACATTGTTGCTGAGATTGGGATCATTCGCAGATATGGCTTCGGCTTTCATGCACTGGTGCTGTCGTCTGTAGGTTCTATTGTTCACGACAACTTCCATAAAAAAATTGTCCTGTGCAGCAGTAGTATTCCATTCCAAAACATCAACCCAATTATTGGTGCCCCCCGCAATGGTAATGGATTCCCCGTCGAGACGTTGCATTGGCATACCATCTTTGATGTTATAATCAGCAGCATTATTCACAACATCGTCAATGGTTTGAGCGCTGATATCATCTAAGGAGACTTGTCCCGAGCATACCTTATTTTTGTTGATCAATGTCGATGCCCATTGCGGTGCGCTGCAATCGCCGTCCAGGACTGCGTCCGTATCCAGGCGATGCCAGGGTTCTCCAAGGCCCCTGGCCGCCAGATAGAGATTTAAGCGTACATTGGAAGCGTCATTAATGACAGTTCCTCCGGAATTTTGTACCCTGATTTCAAAAGTGTTGTTCGTCATATAACTGATTTGATAATAATTCCCAGGACCGCTATCTCCCCGGCGAACCCCGGTAACGGAAAGATCAGGAAAAGTTGTTGCAGGATCGAAATCGTAATTACCCCAATTTGCTGGTGAGTTGTCTAACAGGGCGTTAAGGTTCTTCGCCGGAGGTTGCGGCCATTGGGTGTATTTGGCGGTGTTAAGACCGAATGCCTGATCCACGTCATACAACATAAAGTAAATACCTACCGAACCGGTGCCTAAATCCAAACCGGAAGGTACGCCGGTTGGTAAGTGGATTTCGGTAGTCCAACTGGCTGCACTACTCGCAACACCAACGTTTTCTGCGGGGATATCCGACCAGGTGCCCGGATTTGTATTTGCTGCGCCCCAGCGCGCCTGGCCATTACGGCGCACCTCAATCCCCCAATCAGTGGCTTCTGGTGTTGGGTTCCCATTATGGTTGATGTCAAAGCGCACTTGAACCAGATCATTATTACTATTCGATGCATCTGTTATTACTAACAAGAGGTAAATTCCGTCATCGTGCAGGGCTTTTACAGAAGCGGAAAGAGGTGTAATATCTCCGCCGTAATCAGAAATGGAAAACGGATGAGCTCCGGTCCATTCTCCTCCTCCCTCTGTACCGTCAGGAGTTATCGTTGCATCCGCAGCGGGCACGCCCGGGCTGGGAATGGTATAACCCGGATTATGGGCTTCGAGGGCGCCTGTAATGAGCAACATTATGCCGGCAAACATCACGGACAGGAATATGCTGATTCTATTATTCATGTTTCTCTCCTTTAAGGTTTTTGGGATTGAAATCTATTCTTATCCTTCATATAAGTTCAAAAGTCAGGTCAAAGATGGTGTATGCTAAAGGTTCATTCACGCCCCCGGTTAGCCGCACCAGTTGCATGCGGTAGGTTACCGGGCTTACTGCATTTGTTTCATCCGTGGTTTGGAAAGTAATGTTAACATTTTGAGTTCCCCCGTTGGGAGCTAATGGCGGCAAAACTGGCTGATTGGGCGGTTGCCATCCGAGAGGATTAGAATCCCCCTGCGCCGTTACGGTCAACTGGTATTCCTCTTCTTCTGTTGAAAGATTGGTCACTCCAAAAGGTAAGGAAACTCCGCCAAACATAACGTTTCGCGGTACTTGAGCAATGTTACCCGGCGGCAACGGAGGTCCTTGATAGTTTAAAGTGGCAATAACGCTGCCGCCCGGAAGAATTTCCTGCCCAATTGCCAGGACTACTGG
The DNA here is from genome assembly GCA_964522165.1 of uncultured Calditrichaceae bacterium. Lineage (GTDB taxonomy): Bacteria > Calditrichota > Calditrichia > RBG-13-44-9 > J075 > JABWBP01. The sequence goes on along the minus strand of CAZFVV010000008.1, from coordinate 4,816 downwards.
GGGATGATTATAAAGTAATTGTTGCCGGCGCTCTGGGCGAACGGAAAGATGCAATTCCGTATTTGCCGCCCCTGCGGCGGCGGTAATAAATAAAACCACGTCCCTGCTCTCCTGGTTAGTCACCTCTACGACAATTTCGCGCAAGTTTGGGGGGATGGCTCCCTGGAATTGCAGGTTCCAGCCAGGCCCGGCTGATACAATTGCGCGAATCCGTTCCGATCCTTGAACAGATGTTAGATGGCTCTGAATACGGATGGTCAATTGGTAAGTGGTATTGGCAACTACTGGACCTAAAGGTGTAACACTAATGAGGTTTGCTGTAACCGTGCCTTCCGGCAGCATATTCGTCTGAAGTCCCAACTCCTCATTCAAACGTTCCTGCGCCATAACGGCTCCTAACAGGTCGTTCGCCGCCAATGCAAATTCCAGGCTGCTCGGATCGTTGGGAATATTTCCCACCAGGTGATGATTGTAAATATCTAAAAAATCTTCTGTCGCTGCGGAGGCAATCCCATCATCAACAAAGTCCTGTAAAATATCTCGAAAACGAATTTGCGCCTGAAAAAATGAATTCATTGCCTGGAAAGCAACAGTCCGGTGGAGAATTTCGGCAGTGGCCTGTTTTTCGAAAGCGCTTGCCGCGGCTCGCACATCCTGGTAGGCAGTCATTGACTGCCAGGTTTCAGTCTCATGGCCTGTGAAGACAAACACTTCCGGGGTTAATAAAAACAAGCCGTGCAGGACATCCAGGTTACCGCGAAAAGCAGCGCCAAGCCGCGCGCTATCCAGTCGCTGGTCTAAAGTCGGGTTGTAGATGAATAGCGGGGCATGGGTTAAAGCGTCAAGGGTAAGGTGGGTTCGCCTCAAATCGGTAATCATCGGGTCGGTAATTTGCCCGCCGGGCGGCCGGTTTGTGGTAGCCAATGGGTAATAACGGTGTCCCGGTTGTTGATTGGGTATTGTGCCCGGATCAAGAGGATCTGCAGTATCATCAATCGGCTCCATGCGCACCACCCATAAGCGTTCTAAACGTATGGCTGTTTCCGCTCCAATGCGTTGATCGACCAAATTATCATCTTCTTCAGAATCCACTTCCTGTTCCCAGGTATCCAGAAATACCAGTTCGCGAGTGGCAACTGCTACAGGCGACAGGGGAATTGGCAACGCCGGTACCACGCCATTTCTGTCTCGATGCGGTTGAGTGCTGTATTGAACGGCAGCGGCATTATATACCAGCCACCCATTTAAAAACAGCAGCCCTGTCTCGATCAAGAAATCGTTTTCGATACCTGCTTCCGAAATTCGGAAACCATCACTTCCAGCCGGCACCCCGCTGCCGATGAAACGGGCAAGCAACAATTCCAACTCCATGCGCCGGATATCCTCCATTTCGTTCCAATCAGCATCTACTACCGGGACCCCTTGCTGAAGGCGAAGAGTGACATAGTGCCTGGGATTTTCCTGAGGAGAAGTGGTAAGCCCTCGTAAATCATTCAGTATGTTTTGGGTTTCTTTAAAAGAATCCCTGCTAATATCACCCATAATCAATGTCTCCTGGGATAATGTGATTTATTTTTTAATCGTTACTCAACATTCTCTTCTTCCATAATTAACGCCGCGCGTACTTGAATCGGCAGAAATGCGGGCAGCGTTTTCCGGATAATGTCGCGCTGCCGGGCTTCATCACCCGTGCCGGGAGTTAAGAAAATCCCGATGGTATCCCGGGCATATCGGTCTTCATCGGTCCTCCGGCCGGCTTGCCCGCTATCGTAAGTATAGGTTTGAAAGTCCTCGAATTTTTCGAACAATTCCTTTTTAGCGGTATTGCGCGTATCAAAGGTAGTGCTGCCGGCATAGCGGGCATCTACCGTTTGGGTAGCCCGGTACACTTCGCTGGTATAGGTCAGGCTCTCATTGGAACGATATACTAAGAATGTATTCCCTCCGGCGCTGAACAACAGCGGAGCGCAGTGAGAATAGGGAGATAGACCGATCTTAGCCGGGGCAGCGCTCCAGGCATGGGTTGCAGGGTCCAGGGTGTTGAGCCAGATTGCCCGGCTATCCGCACGGTTGGATGACCAATAGATTTCCAGATCGCCATTCGGGTTCAGGAAAACCGCCGGCTCACGGTCATGGGAATCCGCCACTCCCTCCGGCAGGGCGCGAACGGCGCTCCAATCGGATAAAGCGGGATCCAGGCTTTCCTTCACCCGGTAGAAAATTCGCCAGCGGGTTTGATCCGGCTCGCCGCTGGGCTCCTTCCTGGCCCAGAAGAGCCAGATCGGTTGATCTGCCTGACCAGGATGGAAAAAGGCATACAGATCGTTGAGCGGGCGGGGATCGGCCCCGGAAGCCTCCGCCGGGAAGTCGGCCGGCGGATCCAACTGCCAGCCGGTTCCGTCGTGGCGGTTGTATTTAAGCTGCCAGCGCTGGTTGGCTTTTTCCAACCAGAACAGCCAGAGGCCGCCGGCGTTATCGGTTATGGCCACGGGCTGCCGGCGTTCCGGCAGGTTTTCATCATCTTCATTGAGCGGATGGGCAAAGGGGTGGATTTCCGACCACTTTCCCCCGGCGCGGGTGCGGTAGTTGATCCGCCATTTGCTGCTGGTTTCGCTGTAAGTATTCCAGAAGACCCACAGTTCCCCATTGTGGTTTGCGGCCGTGGGATGTTTATCGGTGTCGCCGGTATGGGCCAGGCGCTGGCTGGGCGACCAGCCTCCCTCTTCCGTGTAAGTTTTGAACCAGATTTGCCACTTGTTATTACGGGGCGTATGATAGAAGAGCCAGCGAACACCTTCAGCATCTTCCACGGCGGAAGGGCGGCCTTCGTAGGCGTAGTCCAGGGAGAGCAATTCCCCTGTTTCCGGCCAGTCGCCGGTTTCTTCCCGCCGGCGCATCCAGAGATTGAAACGCTCCGGCTGGTTGGAGCGAAAGACGTTATGCACGAACTCTTTGGTGCGCCCCTGCCAGCCGGTAACCCTTTTGACCGTGGCCTCTACCGTGGGAATCAGGCCGACCCGCTGGTAAATAAAGGGAGCGTTGCGAATCTCATTGCGCTGCTGATCCAGTTCGCGGCTGAAATCGCTCTGCCAGCCGATCCACTGCGCCAGCAAGGGGAGCAGCCGCCCATCCACTTTATCGATATGCCGGAAATCCAGCATCGCCTTTGCGAAGCTGTAAATAAGGTCGAGCTGGCTGCCCGGCAAATCCAATAAACGGCGCAACTGCCCTTTGATCTTATCTTCTTCCGCCACCCCGCTGTGGTGTCCGGCGGGCAGCGCTGTATCGTAGCGGTGATAGATTCCCGGCAGCAGTTCGTACATCTGTCCCGCCAGGTCATAAGGGGCGGTGGCCATCGCCGCGGCGCGATTGTGCGGATCGATGCTGTACACCGGCGGATCACCCCGGTAGGGAAACAGGCTGTAGTAGTAAATCGTCTCGCCTTGAAGGCCTTCATCCCGGGCAGAAGTCAATCCCTCGCCCTGGACAACCAGCGCTCCATCGGTTGGTTTAACGGGATGGGTTCCCTCTCGCCGCCGCACCATCACGCCCGGGTAGTCTGCCGGCCGGGGGTTTTCCCAGCTCAAATCAATCCGGTTGCCGCCGGGATGGGGAGTTGCTGTAATGTTCAATAAGCGCATGGTTACCTGAAGTATTAATTATACCGGTTTAATGCCGGGTTTCAGCCGCCGGAGACAGCAAGCGTAACCCCGCTGTTGGGGGTCATCAGGCTTTCTGGCTCGATACGGCCTCTTTTCGGAGCTTCTTAAGCTGCTTATCGGCATTTTTGTATGCCTTCTCTGTCAGTGTAAGGCTTTTCCCAAGCACCGCATTGTATTCCTTCATGATTTCATCATATTCTTTTAGAGCTTCCTTCGTTTTTTCTCCCGATGGATTTGAATCATTATATTTTGCAAGGAAAATTGTGAGTTGCCGGAGCACATTAGAATAACCCTCAACACTGGCCCTATGGATCGAGGTATCTTCTGCATGATTCATAAATGTATGCAAGGCCGCCAGAATCGGCGCAGAGATGGATAGCAAAATGATGATCACGTATAGCCAGTCCATGCCCTGTCCTGCGAAAGGATTCTGTATTTCGCCTTTGCCATCCAAACCAAGCTGGCTTACCAATCCGGTAAAAATAGCAGTGCCCACCAATGTTGTAAGAACGGTAGAAAGCCCACCAAGCGTCATGTGCCAATGACGATGATACTCTGCCGAGAGCCGGTGAGCAAAAATTTCTCGAGGTAGCTCCTCTTGAACTTTCATAGCACTCTTGAAAATGTCGTTCATCGATTAATTTCCTATCCTTTCGGATTTGGCCCATATTGGTTTTCACCCGGTTGGCTGTCCGTCGCCAAAAGCACTAATAACCAGATACTACCGATTAGGGGAATTAACGCAATGAAAATCCACCCGCCGCTTTTTCCGATATCATGGAGCCTTCTTACCGTAACCGCTAACGAAGGCAGAAGTACCGCTAAAAGGTACAGGATATAAAATAAGCCATATCCCACGCTCTCAATAGCCGTTCCCAGCACGTTGTCGAGAATTATAGCCACAATAGAAAAAATGATATTGAACAACACAAACATCCAATACTCTGTTCTTCTTGCTCTTCCGCTAAATTCAGCATATTTTTTTAGTACAGTTAAATACCAGTTCATTATTTGCCTCCTACAGTTGAAGTTTATACATCCATGGCCCGGCACGCCGTCGGCATCGGAATTTTGTTGGAATCTGGCGCAAGCTTATTTCTCAAGATTTCGTTCCTTTCCCTTTTTCGATTTCCCGACGGGTTTCTTATCCGCCG
>CAZFVV010000007.1:73107-77505 GCA_964522165.1 uncultured Calditrichaceae bacterium | reverse complement strand
CCACGATTAGGGCGGCTAGAATATCCACTATTTAACGGATTTATGCAACAATGCCATAAACAACACAAAGAAAAACTCGCTCAGAGACTACCAGTTATTTTATCTTGATTTACTGAAGCATCAGCGATCACTGCTTATAGAAATGAACCGGAATCCGGATTACGATGAAGAGTTGATCAGGAAATATTTTTCGTTAATTGACCTGGAAGAAATTAAGACCCGGGAAAAAATGTTGCCGGAAACTATTGAAAAAAATAAATTACTAAAACAGGAAAAATCTAATATGAAACACTTTAAAACAATAAGTGAACTGGATGAAGCGTGCGGATTTCCACCACCAGCACATCCGCTGATTAGTTTTAATATACTGGAAGGATCCTCGGCTTTTAAGAAAAATTTGGAAATTCAGTGTGATTTCTACATAATAAGTCTTAAGAAATTGAAATCAGGCGAACTCTATTACGGAAAAACAAAGTATGACCATAATACCGGTCTGATGTACTTTACAAAGCCAAGTCAAACTATAATTGCCCAGGGGATTAAATTTGCCGAAAAAGGTTTTGCGATACATTTGCATCAAGATTTTTTATTGGGACATCCTTTATTTTCTGAAATTAAGAAATACAATTTTTTCGACTACGAAAATCATGAAACTCTGCACCTTTTGCCGAAAGAGAAAGAAATCATGTGGTCAATATATCAAAAAATGGAAAGTGAATACCACAACAATCGTGATGAATTTAGTAAGTCAATTATACTCTCACACCTCGATTCTCTTTTAAAATATGCCCAGCGTTTCTATAAACGGCGGGAATGACAAAATGGGTGGTCGAAGAGCATAGCAGCATTAGCTGTTTAGGACTACCTAAAATTATTCTGCCATAGAAATTATTTTTCTGAAAAACTTTAATAAACCCTGATCATCACACGGTTTTCTCTGCCCCCTCATCCCGGCCCCCGCATCTCTCCCCCGAATTTGATGCCCATCTCCTTCAACAGTTTGAAGGGCGGCAATCCCCCGGCAAAAATAAACACGTAATCGTTGGGAATTTCTCTAATTTCTTCTTCGAACCGGATTTTCACGGAATCTGTCTTGATCTCCAGCACCTCGGAATTGAACAGCGGGCGCACTTTTTTCTCCGCAATCAGGCGGTTGATGCGCAACTCGTTTTTCTGCTTGATGCGGAAGAATTTCGGCTTGCGGTAGGAAACCGTGACCTGATTGCCCTTTTGCCGCGCCAATCCCACCGCGGCTTCTACCGCGCTGTCGCCCCCCCCCACCACCAGGAGGCGGTTGTTGGTGTAGGACTGGGCGTCGATCAACTGGTACATCACTTTCGGCAGATCCTCCCCCGGCGCCCCCAATTTTCGCGGGGTTCCCCGCCGGCCCATGGCCAGCACCACCTGGCGAGCTTTATACACCCCCGCGGTAGTGGTAATGTTGAATATCCCGTCCTCTTGCTGAACCTTTTCCATTCGCGCCCCGGTGCGCACTTGAATGTCAAAACGCCCTATAATCTCCTGCCAGATTTCTAACAGGGTTTCTTTGGAGTATTCGGTTTCCGTAAGCTGGCCGTAAAGGGGAATTTCTACCGGCTGGGTCATTACTAATTTACGGCGAGGATATTGCAGAATGGTTCCCCCCGGTTCCTGCTGATCCAGCACCAGGTAGGAGAGGTTATGGCGAACCGCGGTGAGCGCCGCGGTCAATCCCGCCGGGCCGGCCCCCACAATGGCGAGGTCTTTTACGTCTCCGCTTTCAGAGCGCCGGGAACCCTGCGCGATGCGCTCCACCGCGGTTTTGCCCTGGGCGATGGCGTTGCGGATCAGCGACAGCCCGCCTAATTCTCCGACGATATAGATTCCCGGGACGCTGCTCTGGCAATACTCATCCAGTATGGGAATATCCTCCCGGGTGGAGACGTCCCCCAGCCCCACTTTGATGGCCGATACCGGGCAGGCTTTTTCGCACAACCCGTGCCCCACGCAGCGCAGCCCGTTGATGATAGCCGCTTTGCCGTAGATCACCCCTAACACGTCCCCTTCCGGGCAGGCGGCCACGCAGGAGCCGCAGCCGATGCAGCGGGAAACGTCAATAAAGGGAAACTGCGCCCGCGGGGCGGTAATTCCTAAGCTTTCCGCCTCTTTGTGGCGGGCAAGATCTTCCCGCTGCCGGCGGCGGAACTTCAGATAGTAGGGAAGAAAGATGAAGATTGCCGCGATAGCGGTTATGGTCCAGATGATCAGCGATTCCATTCAAAACCTGTACCCTATTTCCGCCAGGATGCGCTGGCCGTCTAAATCCTGGCCCCAGGCATATTCATATTGCCCGGAAATGAAAACCCGGCGCAGCAGCATCACATCAACATAAGCGCGCGCCCAGCGGTTGGTACGGGATTCCTCCGGGTTGGCGATGGTGTACTCATACACGCCATACTCCACCGCCACCCGGTGCCCTGCGGAGAAGCTCTGCCCGATCTGCGCCGATCCGTTATATCCGTCGGTGACCGGGCCGTTGAAACCGGCGGCGTTCAATTGCAGGAAAAACCCGCGCAACAGCAGGTTGCTGTTGTTGAATCCCGCGGAGAACGAGCGGGTCGCTTCCGGGTCGCTCTGGCGCTTGCGCACCCCGGCGTTGGCGTATAAGTAGGAGCTGCCGGGCAGGCGCAGGGAGATATTTCCCCGCAGCCCGGTTCGCAGCGCGTCGTCGAATAAACTATCCGCCAGGGTGCGGATTTCATAGGTCCAGTAATTTTTCCGGTTATCGAAAATCGCCCCCAGGGTAAGCCCGCTGCTCACCCGGTAGCGCCCGGAGAGGTAGAGGCTGGTGAGGGATACGCCCTGCCCGGTCTTCTCCTTGCGCCACTGCCGGTTAATATCCACTTCCGCGCTCTGGAAAAGATTCAGGCGCGCTCCGAGATTGAAGATATTCTGCAGATACAGGAATTCCCGGCTGACCGTTCCGGTATTCGTCTCCATCGCGCCGGCGAGGGTGCTCTCGAAGTAGCCGGTTTGATAATCGCCGCTGGAGAAGTTGAGATACCCCCCGTATTTCGCTACCCCGGTTTGAAAAGAGGAGGTGCGCCAATCCGGCCGGGTTCCCCCAAACGCTCCTATCCGCAGCGACCGGGAGAGGTTGTATTGAAGCTGCCCCCCGTCGATGTAGCCCACCCCGCTTATAAAATTGGATATGATCCGCCCCATCCGGAAATTGACCGGCGCGGCGGGTTCATCATAGCTCAAGGAAAGCTCGTACACCCGGTTGCGCCATTCATCCTCCGGAACCCCCAGGTTGTAAGGGCGGGTACGCATGTTATGGTAGGTGCGGGTGCGCACCCGGAAGGTCAATTCCTTGCCCCACAATCGCCGCGCCCGCAGGTTTACCCGCAAGGCCGGGCGGGTAAAATCTAAGTTGCTTTCGGTGCGGTCGTCGAGGTGGTAGAATTGCGCCGAAATGCTGCCGCTCAGGCGCATCGAGGCGCCGCGCGCTCTTTCCCTGCCGCGCCGCGCCGGGGCCGGCTCCACCGGATGGGGCGCTTCCGGTTCCGGTTCTTCACCAGGCTCCTGCAAAGGTTTTTCTTTCTTCTCTACCACTACCGCGGCGTCCCCCGCCCGGATGGTTTCCTGGGAGCTGAGAATTTTGCAGGAGGCAGAATTCTCCGCCACAAACACCACTTCGATTTTGGCAATCACCTGCTGCTGGCTGCGCACGATGTAGAGGACGTCGCCCACGGAGAGACCGGCGGCGGCCCCGGCGTCCAGGTAAACGTATTCGGCGGTGATGTATTTTACTTTGAATCCTGCCGGAGACTCCTGCGCCGCCAGGGCGAAGGTTAAGGCCAGCATTATCCAGGTTAATCGGAAGTACTTCATTTTGTTTTCCTGTCGGTTAAGCGCCAGATTCCGGGAACCGGAGCGAGGCGCGCTCGAGCCGGTGCAAAGCTGAAGCTTTGCACTCCTAATGCGCCCCCCTTTGGGGAACTCTTGATTTTATCTCCACTTCCGGGGCATCTTTAATTTCTCCTCCCCGTTGGGGTGGCAATCGTAGCAGGCGGCGCTTTGGTACACATAGCCGGAAACGCCCTGGTGTTTCTCATCCATTTCCTGCTGGTTGTGTTCGTGGCAGAAAATGCACTCGAACACCGCAAAGTTAGTAGGATTCACGTGGCAATCCGCGCATACGTCCCACTCGCCCTGGTGCTTGCCGGAATAAATCGGGAAGTAGAGCACATCGTGATTCCAGGTGGTCTGGTTCCAGTTGGAGGTGTTGTGGCACTCCTGGCAAGTCGTGGGAAACCCCGCGGCCAGGTGGTTGGGATCGTTGGCGCTGTTGTAATCGTCCTGGTGGCAGGCAAAACACTCCGTGGGCGTTCCCGAATAACCGGCGGAGTGGCAATC
>CAZFVV010000007.1:0-73007 GCA_964522165.1 uncultured Calditrichaceae bacterium | reverse complement strand
GGTGGCAGGCAAAACACTCCGTGGGCGTTCCCGAATAACCGGCGGAGTGGCAATCCAGGCATTGCAGGAGAAGGTGCGCCCCGGTAAGGGGGAACTGGGTCTGGCTGTGATCGAAGGTCGCCGGGGAGAACGCGGTGGTATTGTGGCAGAGGGTGCAGTCGTGGCTGAAGTTGTTCTGCACGTGGTTGGGGTCCGTGACCGCGTTGTAATCGCTCTCGTGGCAGGAAAAGCAATCCGTGGGGGTTCCTGAATAACCGGCGGAGTGGCAATCCAGGCATTGCAGGAGAAGGTGCGCCCCGGTAAGGGGGAACTGGGTCTGGCTGTGATCGAAGGTCGCCGGGGAGAACGCGGTGGTATTGTGGCAGAGGGTGCAGTCGTGGCTGAAGTTGTTCTGCACGTGGTTGGGGTCCGTGACCGCGTTGTAATCGCTCTCGTGGCAGGAAAAGCAATCCGTGGGGGTTCCTGAATAACCGGCGGAGTGGCAATCGAGGCATTGCAGGAGAAGGTGCGCCCCGGTAAGGGGGAACTGGGTCTGGCTGTGATCGAAGGTCGCCGGGGAGAACGCGGTGGTATTGTGGCAGAGGGTGCAGTCGTGGCTGAAGTTGTTCTGCACGTGGTTGGGGTCCGTGACCGCGTTGTAATCGCTCTCGTGGCAGGAAAAACAATCCGTGGGGGTTCCTGAATAACCGGCGGAGTGGCAATCGAGGCATTGCAAGGTCAGGTGCGCCCCGGTGAGGGGAAATTGGGTCTGGCTGTGGTCGAAGGTCGCCGGGGAGAACGCGGTGGTGTTGTGGCAGAGGGTGCAATCGTGGCTGAAGTTGTTCTGCACGTGGCTGGGGTCCGTGACCGCGTTGTAATCGCTTTCGTGGCAGGAAAAGCAATCCGATGGCAGCGCGGTATATTGGCCGCCCTGGTGGCAGCTTTCGCAAGCCAGAGTTTGATGCGCCCCGGTGAGCGGGAAAGCGGTGAGGTTGTGGTCGAACTCCGCCGGCTGCCAGGCGGTCTCATTGTGGCACACTAAGCAGTCCGTGGGGAACTGTCCCAGCACGTGATTGGGATCCGTGGTCGCGGTATAATCGCTTTGATGGCATCCGAAACAATCCCGCGGCAGCCCGGCGAACTGGTTGTTGACGTGGCAGTCGTTGCAAGAAAGCGTGGCGTGAACGCCGCGCAGCTCGAAACCGCTGGTTTGCACGTGGTCGAAGAAAGCTCCTTCCCAGCGCTCTTCGTTGTGGCAAACCGTGCAATTCTGGGAAAATCCCAATTGCACGTGGGGCGGGTTGGTGGTCTGCTGGAAATCTCCGGAGTGGCAGCTATAGCACTCCGGGGAAGTTCCGAAATAAGCATCGGCGTGGCAACTGTTGCACTCCACCAGGCGGTGCGCTCCCCGCAATTCGAACGCGGAGGTATGTTGAAAGGTGGTATTTTCCCACTTCAGGGCTACCGGGCGGTGGCAGGATTCGCAGTCGATGGAAAAGCCTGCCTGGGCGTGGTTGGGATTATCTGCCAGCGCGTAATCGGTCAGGTGGCAGCCGCTGCAATCCATAGAGGTTCCGCTGAATTCATTGAATTGATCAGTGCGGTGGCAGGCCTGGCAGTCGGCCACGGCGTGAACCCCGGTGAGGGGAAATCCCCGGGCGGCGTGCAGTTGCAGAATTTCCTGCTGGTTGCTCCAACTATCCGCGGTGTGGCAATTCTGGCAATTCAACCCGAACTGGCCGCGATGCACGTCGGTGTGGCAGTCCGCGCAGGCGCTGCCCACTTCGGCGAATTTCAAGCTTTGGTGGCAGCTAACGCAATTGGTGAACTGGTGCGCTCCCTGCAACAGGAAGCCGGTATCCGCGTGTTTGAAGGCCATGGGCCGGCGGAGTTTTTTCCAGGATTCGGTTCCGTGGCAGCTCTGGCAATCCCATTTCAAAAGGCCGTGCGGGCTTTGGGTTCCGTTTTGGGCGAAGGCCGGGGGGGCAAGCGCCAGGAGGAGCAAGGCGCAGAGCGCTTTGCTCCATGCGCTAAAAGTGTGTTGTTTCAAACCCCTTTTCATTGCAGGGTTCCTCGTCGTTTTGATGAATTTTCGCCGTGGCAGGCGCTGCATTCGCCGCTCAACGGCTTAAAAACCGTCATCATAACCCCATTGCGTTCCTCCCGGGGATGGCAGTTCCGGCAAGCCACGGAACGGTGCGCTCCTTCCAGGGGGAATTTGGAATGGCGGTTATGATCGAACAATTCCGGCTGCCAGCGTGAAGGCGTGTGGCAGCGGCTGCAATCGGTAACGTTCACGGTTTTGCCCGCGGAAACCGTGGAGCCCTGGAACTGACCCTGGTGAATATCCTCGTGGCAATCCTGGCACAGCAGGGGCAGGCCGGTCAGTTGCGGGCGCTTCTCCCCGCCGCTGTCGGCGGGACGATGGCAGGCGTTGCAGGCAATTTCGCGGTGGCGCCCTGCGAGGGGAAAGCGGGTCTGCCCGTGGTCGAAGTGAATTTTCCGCCAGCTCTCCACGGAGTGGCAATGCTCGCAGCCCCCGGTTTTGAGGTAGCGATCAACCTCTCCGCGGTGGGGATCCTTATGGCAATCCTGGCAGCGCGTAGAAGTAAACGTAAAGCGGTTGATCTTGAGCATGGCGCGATTTTGCCCGCCGCCATTGCCGCCTCCCGCGTGGCAGGCGATGCAGGGAATGGCTAAGTGCGCCCCTTTAAGGGGGAAACCGGTTTGCTGGTGCGCGTCTAAGGAAAAGGTAGAGGGAGAAAAACCGTTCACGGTGTGGCATTCCTCGCAAGCGCCTTTGGAGGGGCGGGCGGCAAACTGGCCGCGGTGATAATCGCTGTGGCAGTCGCGGCAATTTGCAAACGCCAGCCCCCGGCGCGGCTTGCCTGGCTGATGGCAGGATTCGCACTGGACGGATTGATGCTTGCCCAGCAGCGGGAAGCGGGTCTTGCCGTGGTCGAACCCGGCAAACGAACCGCTTTGCCAGCCCGCGGTGCTGTGGCAGGTCTGGCAATCGGTCCCAAAGCGCCCGCGATGGAAATCTTCGTGGCAATCGGTGCAGCGGGCAAACGCCGCCAACTTGAATTTCAGGAAACCGGCGTCGTTGGGGAAGAGGTTATCCGTAACGGGCGTGTGGCATTTCTCGCAGGCTACCTCGAGGTGCCTGCCGGTCAGGGTAAAACGGGCGTGCGCGTGATCGAATTTCGGCGCCGGTTTCCACCCCTCCATTTCGTGGCAATTCAAACACTCTTTCCCCACCTGCCCGCGATGCTCGTCCACGTGGCAGGAGAGGCAATCGCGGTTCAGTCCCAGGAAAGTACGTTTCAAACTGATTTTTTGCTCCAGCAGCCCGGCTTTGCCGGCGATGTTCTCTTCCCGGTGGCAGGCGCGGCACTCCTGCCGGGCGTGCGCCCCCTCCAGCGGATAGCCGGTTTGGGAGTGGTCGAAATTTTCCTGCCCGCCCTTCCAGTAGATGATCTCGAAATTCCGCCCGTGGTGGTCGCTGTGGCAATCTACGCAATTCCGGTATTCCTCCCGGGCGTGAAGCCCCTGATTTGCCTGAATCCGATCCCGGAGCACGACGTGGCAGGCTAAACATTTGTCCGGAGAAATGCGGTTGCCGCTGCTGTGGCACTGAGTGCAGTTCTTCAGCCCCTCTAAAAAAGCGTGGGATTGGTGAAGATCCCCCGGGGAAAGCTGGGCGTGCAGCGGCAGGATGAAAAGCGCTGCCAGCAATAAGACACTTTTTATCCCGGCGTTAGCAAACCGGGCGATATCAAACCCATCCGGAAAAAGGTGCTTTGAAAGAGTTAAACTATCGTGGCTCAATTTTACTCAGTCCATTGCCTGTGGTCTGTCGTCAGTTGTCTATATGAAATAAGGTTTATCAATCGCCAGTCTTCAATCTTCAGTCTTTAATTCAAAACACCCACGTATATCCCAGCCATACCGCCACCCCCACGTGCACCAACATAATGATATACATGATAATTGCAAAGGGTTTATGGAACACGTGCCAGTAATGAAAGAGCCGTTGCACCTGGTTTAGCGCCAGCACCCGGCGCTGCAGCTTGATTTTTCGCCAGGCTAACTGCACCGCCCGGTGGAGATAAGGCTCCCGCAGTTGCAGCTCCCCGGCCAGCAACCGCTTCAGGCGGTACACCTGGAAGGGACGGAGCAGGTCGCTCAACGCCATTTCCAGGAACAATTTCAGCGCCTTCGGTTCCTGCTCGCGCTGGTTTTTCAATATCTCATCCAGGCGATGGAGTTTTTCCTCGTCGAGGTTGAGGGTTTCCTGTAAATCGCGGCTGAAATTTTCTTCCAATTCAGTAATTTGCCGCAGGGATAGCTCATCCCCCTGGCGGTTGCGGGGAATTTGCAGATAGAGATAGCGTCCCAGGATTCCGCTGCTGGCGACCGCCACCATGGACCAGAAGCTGACCGCCACCAGCCCCTGCACTTTAAAAGAGGTGTGAAGAATGACAAACAGCGGCCCCATAATACCGAAATAGATGTGAATATCCAGCCAGCGGCTTAGCGCGCCCCACTCTCCGAACAGGCGGGTGCGCTTGCGCACGGAATAGAGCAGCATGAAGAGCATCATGGTGGAGCCGAGGACGCCGAAGCCGTGTCCCCGGAATCCCGCCGGGCGCAATTCCCGGTAGGACTCATGATGGGGGCGATCCTGGTAGGCGGTGCGGTAGTAATTCAACCCGTCGATGAGGAGGTAAATGTAAATCGCCAGCGACAGCGCATATAAGATCTTGAGAAAAATTTTGAAGCGGTCGCGCTCTTTTACTGCGCTTGCCTGCTGAGCCAGCGTCGCAGCACTGAAATTTGCCAATGTCTCTCTCCTGAAGCCATCACCCTGGGCATTATTTGCGCAGCTGATCTCGATTCTGCACAGGAGCCTCGCCCAAAACGAGTCTTCGGCTAATCGTTTTTTCGACCCGAAGGCCGGGGGTTTTCCGGGAAATTGCAAGCTCCCTGCCCTATTCCGCTAATTCCGCTGCCTGGTAAAATGGCGCTGGAAAATTTCCCATTCAGCAAATAATTTGCCACTAAGAAGCGACGTTATTGAAATCCATCCCCCAACCCGCCAAACCGGCGGTTGATGCAGCCAGTTTGAGCGCACACTTCCCGATCTCTTATTCTTTATCCAAAAGCCGGTTTAACGCCGGGCCCAGGTGGGTGATCAAATCCCCGGCCATCAAGGCGTACACGGTCTCTTTTTCGACAATATAATCCGCGGTGTAACCGTGCACAAAGCTGGCGGTATAGGCAGCTTCATCGGGGTCATATCCCTGGGCCAGCAGGCCGGCGATGAAACCGGTGAGCACGTCGCCGGTGCCGCCGCTGGCCAGCCCGGAATTGCCGGTGGGATTCAAATAGACCCGCCGGTCGGGCATGGCCACCAGGGTTGGCGCGCCTTTTAGCAGCAGGGTTAAACCGTGCTTTTTGGCAAATTCCTGGGCCAGCTCGATGCGGTTGGTTGCTAAAGATTCTTTAGATTCCCCGGGAAGAAAGCGCCGGAATTCGCCTAAGTGGGGGGTGAATATCCAGTGGGCGTGGTGGTTTCCGTTGAGGATCGCCGGGTGATTGGCGAGAGCGAAAAGAGCGTCGGCGTCGATTACGGTGGGTTTTTTGAAAATTTTCAGAATGGCGATGATGGTTTCCTGCACTTCCTCGCTACGCCCCAGCCCCGGCCCGATCGCCAGCACGTCCGCCCATTCTAAAAGTTCTTGTATGGAGGGGAGGCTTGCTGCGCCAATGGTCAGTTCCCCGGTCTCCGGCAGGGGGCGGGTAATTACCTCGGTCAACTTTTGCTCCATGATCGGGTTCAAGCTCTCCGGAATCCCCAGGACCGCCAGCCCCGCGCCGATTTTCAGCGCCGCCTGGGCGGTTAGCGCCGCCGCCCCGGTGTAACCTTTGGAGCCTGCCAGCACCGCCACCTTCCCGACTTCGTATTTGTTGGCGTCCGGGTAGCGGAAGGGCAGCACGATATCTTCCTCATCGAGCATGTCCACTTTCACGTCATCTTTGTGGAGCACAAAGGGAGGAATGCCGATGTCAGCGATGTATAATTCGCCCACGTAATTTTTGGCGGGGTAGAGCGCGTGGCAGCGCTTGGGCAGGGCCATGGTCACGGTAATATCCGCCCGGATGGCGCTCCCGGCCACTTCCCCGGTGCTGGCGTCCAGCCCGGAGGGAAGGTCGATAGCCACCACGGTGGTTTCCAGGTTCTTGTTGATAAAATCGATCACTTCTCTGGCGAATCCCTGCACCGCGCCTTTTATGCCGGTGCCCAGCAGGGCATCCACTAAGATATCCGGCGGTTCATTTTCCAGTTCCCGAATGTCGTCGAGCGCGGAAACGAATTCGATGGGCAGGTTCATGTTCTTTAGAATATTGTAATTGATGCGGGCGTCGCCGGCGATCTGCGCTTCTTCCACGATGCAGAATACCCGCACGTAAACCCCTTCATTCCAGAGGTGGCGGGCGACCACGAAACCGTCTCCCCCGTTGTTGCCCTTGCCGCAAAAAATATATACCAGGGGGTCGGTCACCTCATTCAGTTTTTGCCGGATTACCCGGAAGGCGGCCTGCCCGGCGTTTTCCATCAGGATCACACCCGGCACCCCGATCTCTTCGATCGTAAAACGGTCTTTCTCCCGCATCTCGTCCGCGGTAACTACCTTGATCATTGTAAATCTCCTTTTTATACACGAGTGTTAATGTGTTCGAGTGTTCAGGTTTTTAGTGTTTTGGTTACCCACACATTACGCCTCGCTATCCCGCAATTTGAACACCATAATACCAGAACCCTCAAACACTTGAACACCCTAACACTATAACACATTTTCAACCACGACCATCGCAATCGCCATGCTCCCTTCGTGCGAGAGGGAGAGGTGGATGCGCTTTCCCTCTAACAGTTTGGCGGTGACGCCGTGCAAATATACCGCGGGGCGGCCCAACTCGTCGTTGATCACTTCCACGTCTTTCCAGTTCATTCCCGTGCGCAAACCGGTTCCCGCGGCTTTGAATATCGCTTCCTTCACTGCAAACCGCCCGGCAAAGCACTGCACCCGGATGGCTTTGGGTTGGCAGTAGGCAATTTCTCGGGCGGTAAACACCCGCTTCACGAACCGCTCCCCGTGGCGCTCGATCAGTTCCTGAAACCGCTCCACCTGGGTAATGTCAACGCCGACGGAATAGATGCTCATAAAGTGAACCAAAGTGTCTAAAGTGAACCAAAGTGTCTAAAGTGATTGAAGCGAGCAGGTTTTTAACTTTAGCTCACTTTAGGCACTTTTAACCTTAGTCACTTGCCAGGAGAATATAGTAAAGGGGGGAAGGGGAATCCAAAAGGATTCATGTTTCTTCAATTCTTGAAAGAACCTGGCGCATACTGTCGAAAATCCATCAGCAGTCAGAAAAAAACGGATTACTTTTAAAAATGCCTTGATTTCAGGGAGGGTGAGCCATAAATTTTTGCGTTTCAAAAGAGGGCCCATAGCTCAGTCGGTTAGAGCAGCCGACTCATAATCGGCTGGTCCCAGGTTCGAGCCCTGGTGGGCCCACTGATTTTAAGGAGAAACCAAATTGAGGTTTTGTTTATACATCGGTTTGCTTTGTCATAAACATCGTAACAAAGTAAAAGGTGCATCCGGAATTCGAGTGCACCTTTTTCATTTTCAGGTATGGCGGGCGGATTCCCATAAATAGAGGAGTAGAAACCTTGAAAACACTGTTAGCGAATTTCCTGAAGCTGCAAGAGGTTGATAACCGGCTGAATGTGTTGAAATTGCAAAAGGGTGATTTGCCGATGATGATTCAACAATTGGAGGAAGACTTAAGCGAGAGGCGCTCCCGCTTAGCCGGATTCGAACAAAAGATCACCAAATTGCAAAACGACCGCCGGATGTTCGAGAAAGAGGTTGAGGCGAGCAGGGGGCAGTTGAAAAAGAACGAAGAGAAACTTTACCACGTGCAGAACAATAAGGAGTACGACGCCATCTCCCTGGAAATCGATACCAGGAAGGTTGAGATAGAAAACCTGGAAAATAAAATTATCCAGACCCTGGAAGATGAAGAGGAATTGAAAAAAGAAAGCAGCGCGATAGGGGAAGAAATCTCCGGCTTCGAAAATCAGCTCAAAGAAAATCAAAAGGAGCTGGAAGATATAAACCAGCAGACCCAGGAAGAGGAAGCCCGCCTGCTCCAGGAGCGGGAAAAAGTCGCCCGGCAGATCGAGGATCGCTATATTCGCCTGTATGAACGGATTCGCCAGGCGAAAGACGGCCTGGCGGTAGTGCCGATCAATCGCTCCTCTTGCGGGGGGTGCTTTTCCGCCATTCCTCCCCAGCGAATCGTGGAAATCCGGGAAGCCGGGCGGTTGCATACCTGTGAGTATTGCGGCCGCATCCTGGTATGGACGGAGCGGTAATATATTCATTAAGGGATAAAGGTTGAAGGATAAAGGATAAGTAAGGCATTTAAAAGCGAGTATTTGAATTTGATAGAAAATGCAACTTTCCCCAGCGGAATGGCATTGCCACAACCTTTAACGGTATAGTTGCGTGCCGAGGTGGCTGGAGTGAACTAAAAGTAAAAGAGGGAAGTTAAACTGGCTGTCCAAAGCTAAGCCTGAATAACTGCCGGCGACTTTAGTTCACTTTAGGCACTTATAAAAGGGTATTTAAGGCGAATCAGGCGGTCGCTGCGGCGCCGGCTGCCCGGCGCCGGGGAGGAAAGTCCGAACTCCGCAGAGCAGGATGCCCGGAGAGAATCCGGGACTCGCGACGCGCAAGCGCCGCGGGATGGAAAGTGTCACAGAAACCATACCGCCCCGACATCTGCGATGTCGGGGTAAGGGTGAAAAGGCGGGGTAAGAGCCCACCGGCCGGTCTCGCAGCCGAGATTTTTCCTTTCGGAAAAGGTGGCAACACCCGGGCCGGATAAACCCCATCCGGAGCAAGGCCAAATAGGGGAGAATTTTCCACGGAAAAACGAGGTTGCTCGCTTCGTTCCCCCCGGCGCGACCGTGCCGGGGAGTGAACTCCCGGGTAGGCCGCATAGATAAATGGCCGCCGCTCCCCGTTTCCCGGGGAGAACAGAATTCGGCTTATCGATTTGCCTTAAATACCCTTTTATAAGTGACTAAAGTGAGCTAAAGTCGCCGGAAGCTGTGCGCGGCCTGCGTCGTGCCCGGTGTAAATGTACATCAACCCCGCGTTTTACCAATCCGAAACCACTCCCGGGTTTTGCAAATGAAGAAATTTCGCAAACAGTGGAAAAATATTGAGGAGTTTTTTAAATCCCATAAGCTGTACGGGGTTAGGGCGGATGATATTCTTCTCAAATTACTATATGTGCTGGTGTTGGCGGGGGTTATTTTTTGGATGCTCCCCTCGGAGCGGCCTTTCGAATACGGCCATTTGGCGGTAAACAGCATTGCCCCGGAAGAGATCATCGCCCCGTTTAAATTTGCCATCCAGAAAACTCCGGAGGAGTTGAAACGGGACCGGGAACAGGCCCGCGCCAACGTTCCCCCGGTTTTCGATAAAAACTCCGATACTGCCAACCGGCAGCGGATTCAATTAGCCTCTTTCTTCGAAAAATTGGCTGAATTTTATGCCCGGCCGGAGTGGGTGGGAGGCCCGGGCAGCGCCCGGCAACGGCCTGCCAGGGAGGCCGCGGAGGCGGCGATCGATACGTTTTTGCAGCAAGTAAACCTGAAATATGCCGTAAAGCTGGATCGCACGCTCTTGCAGCAACTTTATACCCTCCATACCAAAAAAAATCTCGATAAACTGGCTAAAAACCTGGATCGCGCCTTGAACCAGGCCTATCAACAGGGCATTATCAATCGCCCCAGGGCGGAGATCGTCGAGAAGGAGCTGGTGCTCAGCGAGGGCGGTATCGAAGAAAAAATAGCCCCCAAAGAAGTGCTGGAGATTCCCGAAGCCCAGGCGCAGATCAAAAATTTTCTGAAAACCCAGTACCCCGCAGAAGCGCCGGAGATTGCCATCGCCGATTACCTGGTATCGGGGTTTTTAATTCCGAACCTGATCTATAATGTAGAGATCACCGGCGAGCGCAAAGAGAACGCCATACACGACGTTCCCCTGACCCGGGGATACGTGGAGCAGGATGAGCGGATCGTTGACAATAATGAAAAAATCACCGAAGAGGTGTATCAAAAGCTGCAATCCCTCTCCATCGCCCTCAAAGAGCGCTCCGCCCTGCAAAGCGGCTGGCAGCAACTCAAGTTCAATATCGGTAAGATGCTGTACGCCATTACCCTGCTGTTTATCATCGTTTTATACCTCTATTTCTATCGCCGCGCGGTTTTTTCGGATAACCGCCTGTTAGGAATGATCACCATGATTATGTTGATGCAATTCGGCCTGGTGGAGATCATCGAAAAGTTCATCGACCGTCCCCACCTGATCATCCCGGTGGTGCTGGTGCCGATGCTGTTGGGGATGCTGCTGGATTTCGGCATCGGGTTTATTTGCATGGTGAGCCTCAGCCTGATCTTCGGGGCGGTGAAAGGAAATGATTATATCCTTACCCTGATGATGCTGACGGTTGGGGCGGTCGCGCTGTTCTCGGTTCAAAATATCCGCAAACGAGGGCAGATGTACCGCGCCATTGTGTACATCATGGCGGCGTACCTGGCCATCAGTTTCATCGATGGATTTTTGCACTTCCATTCCATGAAGGATATCTTGAACGGTTACGCCTTCTACATGGTGGACGCCCTGATCGTCCCCATGATCGTCTTTTTGCTCATCGGGATTTTTGAGCGCCTGTTCGATGTAACCACCAATTTAACCCTGTTGGAATTGTCGGACCTCAACCATCCCCTGCTCAAGCGCCTTTCCGTAAGGGCCCCGGGGAGTTTTCACCACAGCATTGTGGTGGCCAACTTAGGAGAGGCTGCGGCGGAAGTGATCGGCGCCAACGCGCTTTTGACCCGGGTGGGGTGCTATTTCCATGACATTGGAAAAATGCTCAAACCGGAATATTTTGTGGAAAACCAGATGGGAGGCGTCAACAAGCACGATCCCCTTTCCCCGCACATGAGCGCACTCATTTTGGCCAATCACGTTAAGGAAGGGATCAAACTGGCGGAGCGGCACAACCTGCCCAAAGCCGTCGAGAAGTTCATCCCGGAGCACCACGGCACCAGCCTGATGAGCTTTTTCTACCACAAATTTTTAGAAAGCAGCGACGACAAGGACGTGGATGAAAGCAACTTCCATTACCCCGGCCCCAAACCGCAGTCTAAGGAGACCGCCATCGCCATGCTGGCGGATGTGGTGGAAGCAGCTACCCGGGCGTTGAATAATCCCACCCCGCAGCGTATCCGCAACCTGGTGGACACCCTGGTGGAAAAGAAGATCGAAGAGGGGGAATTGGACGATTGCGACCTGACCCTGAACGAGATCAAGCAAATCAAAGAAGCGTTTCTCCCCATCCTGGCCGGCATCCACCACGGCCGCATCGAGTATCCCGGCAGCGAAGCCGAGAAAGAGAAAAAGCCTGCAAAGGAGAAACCCGCTGCTCCCGCCCGGGGCAATAGCGCGGCAGAGCCGCCCGCGGCGGAAAAAGAGCGCCGTCCCGGTGAAGCCGATGGTAAAAACCGCCATGCGCCCTCGAATTGAGATCATCCGGGAATACCCGGCGTTCCGGGTGGCGCTGAAACCGGCCCGGGAGCTAATTTCCCGGGTTGCGGAAGAGGAAACCCTGCCCCTGGAAGCGTTAAATATCATTTTGACCGGCGACCGCTACCTGCAGGACCTCCATCGCGATTATTTGAATGACGACACCCCGACCGACGTGATCACCTTCGATTTGAGCGAGCCGGGCCGCCCCGGGGTTCAAGGAGAAATTTATATTTCCGGGGAGCGCGCCAGGGCCCAGGCCGCGGAGTTCGGCG
The DNA here is from genome assembly GCA_964522165.1 of uncultured Calditrichaceae bacterium. Lineage (GTDB taxonomy): Bacteria > Calditrichota > Calditrichia > RBG-13-44-9 > J075 > JABWBP01. The sequence continues at coordinate 61,075 of CAZFVV010000007.1, read as the reverse complement.
TGGCCCCGGAAGCGGAAATTGCCCGGCTGATCATTCACGGGATTCTCCACCTGAAAGGATATGATGACCGCACCGATCTGGAACAGCGCAAAATGCGGGAACGCGAAGAACACTACCTGCAACGCTACGGAAAGCTGCTCCGATTTTTGCCGGTTAAAACAGGGGAAAATACGTGATGCGTAATGCGTAAAAAGCATTGCCTGCGAGACCATTACGCATTACGAAATACCTAACACGAAATACGTTTCTTTTCAACCCTAATTCCCAATCTCGTTCGCCGGATATTTGACTGGGGAATCGCCCATGGCCCGATCCTTATCCCGCTTCGGCGCCGCGGCAAAAATGCCTTTCCTGCCTCTTGGGCTGGCGTTTGCCGCGGGAATCCTGGTCGAGCGCGTGGCGGATTTCCCTTCCCCCTGGATCGCCCCGCCCTTCAGCGCGGTTTTTGTTTTTGCCCTGGCCGTATTTCTAAAAAACCGTTTGCGGGGGAATCTCTCCCTCACCGTGCTGCTGATTTTGTTTTTCCTGATGGGCATCTTCCGGCTCGCGGCCTGGAAAGAAAAACATCTGTCCAATTCCTTGCTTGCTCACCTTCCCATCATTGCAGATACCCTGAAAGGGGAGATCCGCAGCGTTGAAGAAACCTACCGGGTTCGGGCAGTGCTGGTCTTGCGGGAGCTGGTTCGCGATTCCGTGGCGGTTGAAATCTCCGGGCAAATCCTGCTCTACTTTCCTTATCAATACCCGCGCAAAATCGTCCCCGGGCAACTCCTCAGCCTGCGCAAGGCGCGGATTGAGCCCCTGCCGGAACGCCGCAATCCCGGACAGTTCGATTACGGGGAGTTTCTGCGCTGGCGGGGCGTGATCGCAATGTGCCGGCTCGCTGATTCCCTGCAAGTGGGGGTTGAGGTTGCCGCCGCAGGATTTTCCGCCGAAAACCGCCTCTTTTATCCCCTGCGGCAAAAACTGATCGGGAAATTAGAAGCGCATTTTCCTCCCCCCGCGGCCGGCTTTCTGAAGGCGCTGCTGTTAGGGGTGCGGGAAGACCTGGGCCGGGAAACGGTAGAGGATTTCCAAAAAGCCGGGGTGATGCACGTGCTGGCGATCAGCGGGCTGCACGTGGGATTCGTGGCGCTGATTTTCTACCTGCTGCTCTCTTTCCTGCCCCTTTACTTCAAATACCGCAACTTATTAGTGATCGCTTTATTGGTGATTTACATGTTTCTTACCGGCGCGCAGCCCCCGGTGGCGCGCGCCACCCTGATGGCGGCGCTCTATTTTATCGCCGTCAATCTGGAACGGCGGGGCGCGGTGTTCAACTATCTCTTCGCCGCGGGGTTGATCATCCTGCTGTTCCAGCCGCAGCAGCTTTTCTGGGTGGGGTTCCAGTTTTCCTTTGCGGCGGTGCTGGCCATCGTTTATTTCTACCCCAAATTGCAGGCGCAGGCCGACCGGCTCCTGGAATACCTGGAAAATGAAAAATGGCGCCATCGCCTGACCCGCTGGCTGATTGCGCCGTTCCTGGTTTCCCTGGCCGCTCAATTAGGCGCCATTCCCCTGGCGATGCACTATTTTCACAAGTTTTCCCTGGTCTCTTTCTTGCTCAACCTCCCGGTCATCCCTTACATCGGGATCATCGTGGCGGGGGGATTTTTGTGCCTGCTCCTGAGCTTCCTCAGCCCCGTATTAACCGATCTCTTTGCCAACCTGCTCTCCTTCCTGATCGCCGTACTGATCAAACTGGTGAACTGGGCGGCTAACCTGCCCACGGCTTACTTCAATATCGCCGCTTTTGGCTGGCTCGAGATTCTTATTTATCTCTCCCTGGTGCTGCTGCTCTTCCATTTCAAAAATGCGTCGCTGCGGAAAATTTTCGCCGCCGCTTGCACGTTTTTCGTGATCGCCTGGGGGACCATTCATTTGTTCAAAACTCCCTATTTCAATTTGCTGCAGTTAGACGTGGGGCAGGGAGACGCCGCCCTCATTACCACCCTGCAGGGACAGGTGCTGCTAATCGACGCCGGCCCCGCCAGCGAATACGGGAGCGCGGCGGACGCGGCGTTGATTCCTGCCCTGCAATATTTGAATAAACAGAGGATTCACAAACTGTTTATCAGCCATCCCCACCTGGATCACCTCGGGGGAACCTTCCGGCTGTTAGAATACGCGAAGGTCGATTCGGTGTATTTGCCGCCGCCCCTGCCGCTGGCGGACGCCTGGAATGACAGTCTTCTGAAGGCGCTGAGGCGGTTCCAGGTCCCACACCGGCTTTTGAATCCCGGCGACCGGGTGGTGGTGGATGAGGAAACCCGGGTGTATGCCTTAGGCCCGTTTTCAGAGGCGCTGGAAACTGCGGATTCCGCCCGACCGAACCTGAACAATTACTCCCTGGCGCTGCTGGTGAACCACCGCGGCCGCACCCTGCTGTTCCCGGGCGATTCGGAAAGGGAGGCGGAGGCATATTTGCAACTCTGGCAGGACCTTCTCAAAAGCGATTTTATGAAGGTGGGGCACCACGGCAGCATTACCTCCACCACGGAGGATTTTTTGGCCCTGGTGAACCCGGAATACGCAGGGATATCCGCGGGAACCGGGAACAAATTCGGCCATCCTTCCCCCCAGGTGTTGAAACGCCTGGCCGCTTACGGCAGCCGGATATACCGCACCGACCGGGAAAAAGCGGTCTGGCTGCGCCTCAAGAAAGGGAAGTGGGAGCGGGTGATGTGGGAGTAGGGGTTAAGAGCCTATCCGAAAACCTTAGCCACCCCGACATGAATGTCTGGGCTAAGAGGTGGAAGCCGCCTGTGGCGAAGCCATGCCTTCGGCAAAGGCGACTTCAGTCGCCTTGCATCTCTTAGCCTGGCGATTCACCGCCAGGCGGAGCGAGGGTTTTCGGATAGGCTCTACGCTCATGTTGGCTTAAAGGTGAAAACGGAATTCAACCTCCCGGAGGTTCGGAACCTCCGGGAGGTTGATTGGTTCTTCAAAGTGATTTCACCTCAAAACCGATATAGCGAGGCTCTAAGTGGCCGGCAGGCCACAAATTTCTAAAAAACTATTGCCCGTTTTGAGTATGGTTGCTTAGATTTACTTCCGAACCACTTTCGGGAGAAACGATATGGCAACGAAAAGCGAAGGATACTGCCGGTTCTGCATGAAATCCTTCCCGGGCTCCTCGATGAGCCGACACCTGGCCTCCTGCCCGGCCAAAAAAGAGAGAGACGCCCAGGAAGCCGCCGCAAAGGGAAAATCCTCCATCTATCATCTCAAAATTACCGGAAGCAGTTGGTACCACGACGCCCCGTACTGGCTGCACCTGGAAGTAAACGATGCCGTTACCCTTTCGCAACTGGATTCATTCCTGCGCAATATCTGGCTGGAGTGCTGCGGGCACCTGAGCGAATTCAACATCCATGGAATCCGCTACTCGGACTCCCCGGAAGATGATTTTTGGGATGCGGAGCTGGAATCCGAGCCGACCGATATCCAGCTCAAAAAAGTGTTGGACGTGAAGGACCGCTTCGAATATACCTATGACTTCGGCTCCAGCACCGACCTGTTAGGGGAAGTAATGGGAAAGCGCCCCGGGAAATTGACCGGGGAAAAGATACGCATCCTGGCGCGCAACAATCCCCCGGATTTGAAGTGCGTTTCCTGCGGAAAAGCGGCGGAAGAATTTTGCGGCGACTGCCAGTCTTTTTATTGCGAGAAGTGCCTGAAAAAACACGAGTGCGGGGATGAAATGGCGCTGCCGGTAGTCAATTCCCCGCGCACGGGCGTTTGCGGCTTCAGCGGGGAGTTCGATACCGACTTTTTCATGGAAGAGCGCGCCGGGAAGGCGGCGCGGTAGGGGCGCGATGATGGGGTATGAGGTGTATGGTATAGGGTATAAGGAAGATACTTTCCATACCATTTACCTTATACCTTGCACCCAATGCCTCCCCCAATAACAGTTTATGCCTCTTCTGCCCCTATCAAACGTACAGGGTAGATTACCATTAACGTTCCAGGAAGGAGCGACTGTTTGGCAAATTTTATGATCAGTTTTGTGCGCAATGCCCTCAAACGGTTTAAAAAAACCGGCAAAGAGACGGGCGAGAAAGAGACTTCTCAAAGCGATTTAAGAAGCAAACGAGGGGGACCTTCTTCAACTTTAAAGAGCGACAAGGGCGGGGAACCATCGCCCCCGCAGACGAAACGCCGGCGGCGGGACAGGCGGCGCAAGCCGCGCTCTCCCCAGGGGGGCCAACCACCGGCGCATCCGGCAAAGCAGGGCGAAGAGGAGGAGAAAATCCACTGGGATATCTCCCAATTCCGGGTGGAGCCGGCGGAAGGGAAAACCCGCTTTCAGGATTTCAATCTGCCCAACAGTATTATGCACGCTGTTGCCGACCTGGGATTCCGCTACTGTACCCCCATCCAGGCGGAGATTCTTCCCGCAACGCTAACCGGGCGCGACGCTTCCGGGCAGGCGCAAACCGGAACCGGAAAAACCGCCGCTTTTCTCATTGCCATCTTTAGCCGGGTTCTTCGCAATCGCGTGCAGGGGAAACGGCCTCCCGGCACGCCCCGGGCGCTGATCCTTGCCCCCACCCGCGAGCTGGTGCTGCAAATTGCCAAAGACGCCGGCGCCCTGTCCAAATATACCCCCATTAAAGTTGCCACCGTTTTCGGGGGAATGCACTACCAGCGCCAAAAACAGCAATTCGCGGGGAAAACCGTGGACGTGATCGTGGCGACTCCCGGAAGGTTGCTGGATTTTCAAAAACAGAAGATCGTGGATTTGAGCAAGGTCGAAATCCTGGTCATCGATGAAGCCGACCGCATGTTGGACATGGGATTTATTCCCGATGTGCGGCAGATCATCAACAGCACCCCCCATAAGGAACACCGCCAAACCCTTTTCTTCAGCGCCACCCTTACCGACGAAGTTCAACGATTGTCGATGAACTGGACCCGCGACCCCCTGGTGGTAGAAATCGAGCCGGAGCACGTCGCCGCGGATACGGTGGACCAGGTAATTTACATTGTGACCAGCAAAGAAAAATATGCCCTGCTCTACAACATCATTACCCGCCAGAACCTGCACCGGGTGCTGGTGTTCTGCAACCGCAAGGATGAGACCCGGAAGTTAGCCAATATGCTCAACCGCTACGGGATAAACAATGCAGTGCTCTCCGGGGACGTTCCCCAGCAGAAGCGCCTGCGCACCCTGGAAGATTTCAAGGAAGGGAAGATCCGGGTGCTGGTGGCCACGGACGTGGCCGGGCGCGGTTTGCACATCGAAGCCATGAGCCACGTGATCAATTATACCCTGCCCCACGACCCGGAAGATTACGTGCATCGCATCGGGCGCACCGGGCGCGCCGGGGAGAGCGGAACCTCGATCAGCTTTGCCTGCGAGGAGGATGCTTTTCAGCTTCCCAAGATCCAGGAATTTTTGGGCAGAGATTTGCCCTGTATCCAACCGCAGGAGGACTGGCTGAAGTTACCGCCGCCGGTCCAAACCCAGGCTGCGCCGGACCGCCCCAAACCCGACAGACGCCCACGCCGGAATCGCCAGCGAAGGAGAAATTAGAGGGGGGAGGAAGGGGGGGATGGATGAATTGAGTAGTGGATTATTGGATTGTTGGATGAATGGGGTAATGGATTTTAGACTATTTCGCCTGCCCGCCGCCATTCGCCGCTCGCCGCTCCAGCCGCCCAACCTCAATACCGCGGCATATCCCGGTCAACCTGCTGCGCCCAGGCTTCGATGCCCCCGGCCAGGTTTTTAACCTTTTCGAAACCGGCCTGCCGCAAAAATTCCACCGCCCAGGCGCTGCGAATCCCGTGATGGCAATAGACCACGGTCTCGCGGGAGGGATCGAGTTCCTTGATGCGCCCCGGCAGATCGTTTAAGGGAACCAGGCAGCTCCCTTCCAGCCGGCAAAACCGGTATTCCAGCGGTTCCCGCACGTCCAACAAAAAAATATCTGCGCCCAGCTCGATGCGTCTTTTCAGTTCTTCCGGGGTGATATCGAAGGAACCATCGCCGGGCTCTCCCGCGGGCGCGGCCACCCCGCAAAACGCTTCGTAGTCGATCAGCTCGTGAATCACCGGGTGCTCTCCGCACAGCGGGCAGACGGGGTTTTTCGACAGCCTGAATTCGTCGAAGCGGAATTTCAGGCCCTCGAACAGCAGCAACCGCCCGATGAGGGGGTCTCCTTTTCCGAGGATCAGTTTGAGCACTTCCAGCGTTTGCAGGGAGCCGATGATTCCCGGCAGCACCCCTAACACCCCGCCTTCCGCGCAATTGGGAACCGCTTCCGGGGGCGGCGGCTCCGGGTAGAGGCAGCGGTAGCAGGGGCCCCGCTTCGCGTCGAACACGCTCACCTGTCCCTCGAAGCGGAAGATGCTGCCGTACACGTTCGGTTTGCCTAACAGGGCGCAGGCGTCGTTGACCAGGTAGCGGGTGGGGAAGTTATCGCTGCCGTCCACAACCACGTCGTATTCCCGGAGGATCTCGAGCGCGTTGGCGGAAGTGAGGCGGGTGGGGTGGGCTTCAATTTCGATTTCGGGATTGATCCCGCGCAGCCGCTCTCGGGCAATCTCCAATTTCGATTTCCCCACGTCGGAGGTGGAATAGAGCACCTGGCGCTGGAGATTGCTGAGATCCACCTCGTCGAAATCCACCAATCCCAACCGTCCCACCCCTGCGGCGGCCAGGTACATCGCCGCGGGCGAACCCAGCCCGCCCGCGCCCACCACCAGCGCCGCCGCATTTTTTAGCTTTCGCTGGCCTTCTTCTCCCACCTCCGGCAGCATAAAATGGCGGCTGTAGCGGAGCATTTCCTCGCGGGAGAACTGCAATATATCATGAGACATGACGTTTCTCTCTTTTAGAGCGTGTTTGAAAATTCAGTTCAGTACCCCAAAATCGTTCCAATGGCACACGGATAACACGGATGACGCGGATTTACACAGATTTTTTTAGCAATATTCTTTGATTTATCTGCGAATATCCGTGTCATCCGCGTCATCCGCGTCATCCGTGTTCTATCTTTTGGCAGTAAACGGCTGCAAGAGATTTTTCAAACACGCTCTCAGCTCGACTTTATCCATTTTTTAAAAATGGCCATGTATGTAAAGCAATAAGTTGATTTTTTCGTGTTTGACTTTTTAAACATCGTATACGAACAATGAGGTTGAAAAAATTAACGTTGTAAATTAAGGGCTTATATAGCAACAATTTCCCTTCTCTCGAAAATGGATAAAGTCGAGCTCAGGGTGAATGAATTTTCAGTTCACACGATTTTCACCAGGTGATAATTCTTCCGCCCCTTGCGCAGCACCAAAAACTGCCCGTCGATGCTGTCCGCTAACGAGACCGTTTTTTGCGCCTCGGCCACCGGGCGGTTGTTCAGGTAAACGCCGCCCTGCTGGATCATCCGGCGCGCCTCCCCTTTGGAGGGCAGCAAACCGCTAAGCGCCAGCAATTCCACCATCGGCAGCCCCTCGCCTTGCAAGCGGGATTTTTCCACCTCGCTGGAGGGCACGTCCTGGAAGATGTCTTGCACTTCCGCGGCCCGCAGCCCCTCCATTTCCCCGCCGAAGAGCACCTGCGAGGCTCTCTCGGCGTTTTGCAGCGCGGTCTCGCCGTGGGCCATCCGGGTGATTTCCCGCGCCAGGGTTCGCTGGGCTTCCCGCTTTTCCGGTTTTTCCTTGAGCTCGCTCTCCAGGGCGGCGATCTCCGCTTCGTCCAGCCAGGTAAAATATTTCAGGTACTGGATCGCGTCCGCGTCCTCGGTGTTGAGCCAGTACTGGTAAAAACGGTAGGGAGAAGTCCATTGCGGATCGAGCCACACCGCGCCGGCCTCGGTTTTGCCGAATTTGACCCCCGTGGAGCTGGTTACCAGCGGGGAAACGATGCCATACGCTTTTGCGGAGCGCAGCCGGCGGATCAAATCCGCCCCGGCGACGATATTTCCCCACTGGTCGCTGCCGCCCATTTGCAGGGTGCAATTGAAACGGTCGTAGAGTACCAGGAAATCGTATGCCTGCAAGAGCATGTAGCTGAATTCGGTAAAAGTAATCCCGTCTTCGGATTCGATCCGCCGCTTCACCGATTCTTTGGCCAGCATGGCGTTCACGGTAAAATATTTCCCCACGTCGCGCAAAAAGTTGATATAGCTGATGCTGCCCAGCCAATCATAATTGTTGACGACCCGGGCGGGATTGGTTTTGGTCTCAAAATCCAGGAAGCGGGAGAGTTGTTCGCGGATTCCGGACAAGTTTTCCTCTACCTGCTCTTTGGTCAACAACTGGCGCTCTTTGGTTTTACCGCTGGGATCGCCGATCAACCCGGTGCCCCCGCCGACCACCGCAATGGGAGAGTGCCCGTAGCGCTGCAAGCGCGTCAGGTTCATGATTTGCAGCAGGCTGCCCACGTGCAGGCTGGAGGCGCTGGGATCGAAGCCGATGTAGCCGGTCAGTTTTTCCCGGGCAATCACTTCCTGGATGCCTTCGGTGGCGTCGTAAATGACGCCCCGCCATTGGAGTTCTTCGAATAAGTTCATCGCCGGTTCTTTATTGGTGTTTTGGTGAGTGGCAAGTGGTGATTAGTGAGTGAAAAGATGCCCCGGCCAACTACCTACTGCATTGCGGCGGAAGTTATTCGCCATTTGCTTCGTTCACCCTTCGACTTCGCTCAGGGTAACTTCATGCTGTCATGCTGAACAGCCTGCCCTGAGCTTGTCGAAGGGGAGTCGAAACATAACATGCGAAGAAAGACTTCCGTCACGATGCATTAGCCTTTCTCAGGGCCACTGATCGTCCGCTTCCACTCGAAGCCCCGAACAATAACGTAAGCTAAAAGTGCAAAGAGAAAAAATACAAGTAACATCCATGCAGCACTTTGAAGAGCGCTTATAACCGTTTTGTAGATCTCAATGACCCATCGATCAGAGTTTAGCACAAGTATCTGTCCTTCCCTATCCGGAGTAATATATCTCTCTACATCCCAGACACGGACTCCACCCGATATACCAACCACGTAAATCGCAAAAACAACATATCGTCGCCACATTGGTGCGAGTTCATCGGATACGAGGCGACTAAGGATCTTATTTATGGGGCGCGAGAACAGGAAGGCTACGACTGCTGACGTGGCTGCAGCTATCAGGAAAGTTACAATAAGTAAGGTTATGAACATATCTCATCTCCTGACATTATAAACCATCTCCTCCCCCAACCCCCACAGTTAACTCAAAGCACAAGAGCGCTAACTTTTCCACCGGAAGCTGGTTTTAATCTATCTCAAATAACTTATTCTCAGAATCGTCACCCGCAAGTTAACGCTCAACCCGCGTTTTAGTCAAGAATCGGTATAAAAGCTGAGCGGAATCGAAACATGACATACGACGAAAAACTTCCGCCACGATGCACTACTCATCAATTCTACTTGACTTTGTATTTTTTCTGCAGCCGCTTCATCTCCCGCTGCTGGTCGCGCTGGGCGATGTCCTGGCGTTTATCATACTGGCGCTTGCCGCTGGCCAGGCCCAGCTCCACTTTAGCCCAGCCGTTTTTGAAATACACTTTCAGGGGGATCAGGGTGATTCCTTTTTCCATCACTTTGCGGTGCAGGCGCATAATCTCGGAGCGGTGCAGCAGCAATTTCCGCCGCGCCTCCGGGTCGTGGGTAACATAGCCTTCGTTTTCGTAAGCGCTGATGTGCATCCCGATCAACCACAATTCGTCATTGATCACCTTTGCGTAGCTGTCCTTCAAATTACAGCGCCCCGCCCGCAGGGACTTCACCTCCGTGCCGGTCAAAACCATTCCGGCTTCCACGGTCTCGCTGATGTGGTAGTCGTGAAAGGCCTTTTTATTCGAAGTAATAATTTTGATATTTTCGCTCATTCTTGCATCACTCTCAAAGAAGCGAGAACTTAGGGAAGAAGCCTGCGCTATTCAAGGGAAATGTAAATTGGTACAGGGGAAAATTTTACCGGCATCCGGTATCCGCCATCCCCCACAGTATAATATGTTTTGAAGCACTTGCGTTCCATTCCGGCGATGTTCTATATTCCGGCTCATTTTTCGACCCGGGGTATTTGGCATTGTATTCACTACTGAAACCGAATAAACTGCTTTTATTTATATTCAAGCTCTTCATCTATTTTGCCATCTATTGGGTTTTCCGGGAATTGTTAGCCCTGGCCCTGGAAAGATGGGCTGCCTCCCTCGCTTTTTTGCTAACCATGGCTATTGTCATTACCAACCGCGGCAAACTCACGGAACTCATCCAAAAAGTCATCGACAGAAGCTTTTACCATACGCTTTACCGGCTCAAAAAAGCCGCCCACTCCTTCAACCGGGAAATGGATTCGATCATCGAATACGATGTTCTGTTAGAGAAATTCACCCGGTTTTTGAATACCACTTTTACTCCCGACCAGTACGTGGTTTATCTGTACTCCGGCAGCTCTTTTGAATACTTGAACCATTCTCATCCCGACCCCGCGCTCAGAAGGGAAATCGAATTCCTGCCGGGGAACTCCTCTAACTCCCCCTTTGCCGCCCCGATCCGGTTCTATTCCCTGGAAAAAATCTGGCAGGATTATCCTTCCTGCCGGGGGTTGATCCATAGCCACATGCAGTCCAAAAAGTTCGCCTACTTCCTGCCCCTGCGGGGCGCAAAAAGCGTGGTAGGATTTATCCTCTTCCATCACGTGCTGAAGCACTACCTGAATATGCCGGAAGTAAAGGAATTTTTACTGGAGCTTTTTCTGAAAACCGCGGATGTTTTGGAAAATGCCCGTATTCACAGCGAGATCAAACGCAAGTCCCTGGAGAGCGATCTGCTGCTGGAGATCGTCAAGAACATTTCCGCTACCCTCAGCCTCAAGGGCGTGCTGGAAAGCATCATCGAGAACCTCTCTCACCTGGTCAGCTATGATGCCGCGGCCATCGTATTAGTGGATCAGAACACCCAAACCATGCAGGAGCTGATCGCCCGGGGATATCACCATCGCTCCCGAAAAACCCTCTCCCTGAAAATTACCGAGGGAATCAGCGGGTGGGTGATTCGTACCAAACGAGGCTCCATTATCCCGGATGTTTCCAAAAGTCCGCATTATTACCCGGCGCGTTCCCAAACCCATTCGCAGATCACCGTGCCGATCATCAGCCGGGACCATGCCATCGGGGCGCTGGTGCTGGAAAGTGATAAGTTGAACTACTTCAAATCCGCAGACTTGGAACTGCTGACGATTTTTTCCGGCCTGGCGTCTATCGCCATCCGCAACGCCCAGCTCTACGAAGATTCGCTGAAGAAAAAAGAGCTGGAAAGCGAATTGGTGGTGGCCTCTAAAGTACAGCAGGCCTTACTCCCCCGCCGTTTTCCGACCATCAAAGGGCTTAACATCGAAGTGCTGAATATTCCCAGCCGGATCGTAGGCGGGGATTTATACGACGCTTTCAAAATCGACGAATGCCGCCAGGGAATTGCCATCGGGGACGGATCCGGCAAGGGCGCCTCGGGAGCGCTCCTGATGGCGCTGGCTTATGCCGGCTTCAAAAGCCTGTTCAACGAAATCCACCCGGTGGCCACGGTGGTGGCGCTGTTGAATAACCTGCTCACGGATGTAACTACCCCGGCCTATTACGTCACTTTTTGCTTCGGGATATTTGATTGCGCCAAAAAAAGCTTTGTCTATTGCAATGCCGGGCACAATCCACCCATCCTGCTTCGCAAAGACGGATCCGCGGAATACCTGGATAAAGGGGGGATTGTACTGGGGTTTGTCGCCAACCGGCAGTACGTGCAAACTGCCGTTTCGGTAAATTCTGGCGACTACCTGTGTTTTTACACCGACGGGGTTACGGAAGTCAAAGACTCCGCCGGGGAGGAATTTGGGGAGGAGCGGCTGGCGGGGTTGCTGCGGGAGAATTATGGGAAATCCCCCCGGGAAATGAAATTTTTGATTCTGGAAGAAATCAAGAAATTTGTGGGGGGAGAGGAATTCCAGGATGACGTGACGCTGCTGGTGGTGTATGTAGAATAAAAAAGGCCGGTTAAGAGAATTCCTTTTCTGACCGGCCTCTAATGTTTAAGGTAAAAAAAAGATTCACAGGATTAGAAGATTATCCCCGCGGTAATCCCTACAAAACTGGTTGTTCCGCCCACTTTTTCCGTGGTTCCGTCACCCAGGTCGATCTCTTCCGAAGACGTGAAAATAAAATTGGCCAATCCCTGGAAAATCAGGTTGATTTTCTCGCCCGCGGGTATTTCGATGCCCCCGCCAATCGCCAGGCCAATTTTACTCTCATCACCTTCGCTGGAGCCTCCTTCTAACTCTAAGGTCTCCGTGTTAACCCCATCGGTAACGGTAACGCTGCCGCCATTCAACTCAGTTTTGGATTTCAGAATGTTGAAAGTGGCGTTTCCAAACAGGAAGAACTGGGTTGAGGCTTCCGGCGCGGTCAGGTAAGGCCGCACCCCGGCGCCGAATCGTATAATGCTGGCGCTTCCGCTGACGTCCAGATCGGAGCTTACCAATTCCAATCCGCTTCCTTGCAACTCAGAGCGTAACAGTGACTCGAAGTCATCATTGATGGCGTCAGAATTAACCGAAAAGAATTCATAGCCTGCAAAAATGGGAATGCCCACCCGTACTGAAGGGAAAAACACATATTGGCCATTGAGGCTGAAACCCATTTTGTAATAATCTTTAAATCCCTCAGGTCCCAGGGGGATATTGGCCCCGGCATAAATCTCAAACTGTCCGCGCCGCGCCTGGGCAAAAAGCTGGCTGGTTCCTACCAACATAACCAGCGCCAGAAATAACAACCGTACACTTGTTTTCATAAAAATTTCTCCTGAATTGGGTTGAGATTGAAGAGGATTAGGCGAAAGAGCTATCTCACGATGAATGTTCCGTTTCTAAATCACATGGAGCAGAAGTTTCTCTTCACGTCGGATAAATAATCTACTTGGTAATAATCCGGTCGCGCGACATCGGGTCGCCGTTTTTCGGTTTGGTGATGGTGGCTACCGAATAGGCGTCGAATACTTCGTTGACTTGCACTTCGCAAATTTCCTGAATGCTGCGGGAAATCACCTCCCCGGTAACCGGGTGCACTAAAGGAGCGCCCTCCCGGAACACGTGGCACTTGATCCCTCTCCGCACCCCCTGGTTGTAGCCGATGTCCAGGGTGACCCGGGAACCCTCTACCTGCACCACGTACCCCTGCACCAGCGGCAGGTCGTCTTTGATTTTATTGGCCATCTCGTTGATCATGTTGGAGAGGCTTTGCAGGTTCACGCTGTTGCTGAAGGCGTCTTTTGCGGTAATGATCGCGGTGGTTTCGGTGTCGATCAAACGCGCGTCCACGCTCACCGAGTTGCCGGCCTGGGTAATGCTGCCTACCACCACCGCGTCCACCCCGATGCCTTTTCCGAACTGGGCGGCGGTGGAAATGTCAATCACCCCGGAAGCGCCTAATTGCTGCTCTTCTAAGATTTTTTGCAACTGCGCCCGCTCGAACACTTTAAATCGCTTGGTATTCACAAAGGAGGTGATCAGTTTATCGAACAGGTCGATCTCGCCCAATTCCTGCCCGATGCCTTTGCTGGAAAAAGGAAGTACCGCCATGCTCAATCGCTCTCCTACCAGACTGCTGGAAGCCGGCTCCACCGCCGGGGGAGTAGCGGGTTTGGTACTACCCGTGGCAGGAGCGAGAGTTGTGGTAACCGCGGGAGTTGCCGTATCCGTAGATGGCGGTTGGCCTTCGGCAATTCTCTTCAAATAATCCTTTGCTCGCAGGGAGGAGCTTTTGGAGACCGAATATCCCAATTCCTGCTGCGCCTTCGCCATATCACCGAGATGGTAGTAGGAAATTCCCAACTCCCGGTGGGGATAATATTCGATAAAGATGGTGCCGTAGGCGCGGACCTTGGAGGTTTCCTGGTCCTTCAGGCGGATGGCTGACTGGAAGTTTTCTACCGCGGCCTGCCAGTCCCCCCGAGTCTGCGCCTCCATCCCCGCTTTATAATATTCATGCCATTTTTTCTGCGCGTGGAGCGAGGTTGATAATCCCGCCAGAATTATGATAAGCATAAAAATGGGTACTAAAATTTTTTTAGGATTCATGGCCATTCATTCTATTTGGGTTGAACTGGTTTCCGCTTGCCCCATCAAGCGCTTAACGGCTGGAAAATCAGAACGATTTCAATTAAACCACGCCAAATATAAATAACCCCTTCCAAAAAAACAATGAAAGGTTGAGGAAATTGGGCGGCAGAACGGTGGTGCGCGGTGCGCGAAACGTAATGTGTAACCTTTAATGATTATTACGTATTTCGTATTCCATTTTACGCATTACGTTTTACGTTTCAACTCTAATGAATCGCGGAATTCTCCCAGGCGCTCCGTGATAATCCGGGTATGGTCGAAGGCCAATACCGGCAACTGTCCCGCCGGGAACCACCCCGCCTGGCAGGCGTCGCTGCCGGCAACCGGTTGAACCGGTTTGTCAGTCTCTATAACTCCGCCATAAACAATGGTAATGGTATGCCCGCGGGGATCCCGCCCGGGATCCCCGTAAGCGCCCAATTGCCGGAGCGGGATATTCTCCAGGCCGGTCTCTTCGCGTAATTCCCGGCGGGCCGCGGCTTCTAAGGATTCATCCCGGTGAACGTAGCCTCCCGGCAGCGCCCAGCTCCCCCGGAAGGGCGCTCTATCCCGCCGGATTAGTAAAATTTGTAATTCCCCGCCCTGGCGGCGCAGCAAAAAAATATCCACCGTGACCATCGGGCGGGGATATTTGTAAGTGTAGGGCATGGGAGTGTGAAAAGTGAAAAATGAAAAGTGAAAAGTGCAAAATGAAAAATTCAACTGTCGATGCAGGTTTATTAGGATGCCCCCTGGTTTAGTACTCTCAACTCCAAACCCCTAACTCACATTACTTCACATCCACAAACACGAATTGGGTCTCCTGGCGCTGCTGCACTTGCAACATGATTTTCCGGGGATTTCCCTCGTTGGCCCGTTTTATGATCGCCGCGAAAGACTGCAAATCGTTCACCGCCTGGCCGTCCACCCGGGTGATGATGCCGCCCACCTCCAGCCCGCCCAGTCCCGCCGGAGAGGCGTGGTCCACCTGGTAAACGTAAACGCCTTCGGTGTCCAGTGACAGGTTGTAGTCATATAAAATATCGCGGGTCAGCTCCCGCACTTCCACCCCTAATTCGGATAGTTGAATTTTTTCCGCCAGGTCGATAGCCCGGGGAGCGGCGTCCAATTTAACTTTCTGCTTGCGGGTTTTGCCCTCGCGGAAGATTGTGAGCTCTACGCTGGCGCCGGGAGCTTTGGAGGTAATCATTTCTTTGAAACGGTTCAAATCTTCGTTGCGCTTGATATCAATTGCCTGGTAATCAAAGGTGAGGATGACGTCTTGCAGTTTCAGGCCGGCTTTCTCCGCCGGGGAGGCCGGGTAAACCCGGTTGACCACCACCCCGCCCTCCGCAGGCGCCTGCCAGTAATCGCGCAGCTCCGGCGTCAGCGCCTGCATCCCGATTCCCAACCAGGCCTTGCCCTGGTAATCGGCTTTTCCTAACATGGGTGGATTTTTGATCAAATCGCGGAACCACTCCGAAGGGGCAATCTCCAGGTATTCCTTGTGGAATTCCTCGAACTCGGAAGGAGGGCGGAAGCTAAAATCCATACTGCTGCGCAGGATAACGCCCACGGCCTCACCGGTCGCGGTAATAAGCAGCCCCCCGGCGGAAAGCGCATAGTTATCGGCATTGATCAAGAGTTTCCGGCGCGGGGTTGTGATAAGGGCGTTGATGGTGTAAGGGGTAAACAACGGTTCAAAATTATAGCGTTCTTGCAGCAATTCCAATAAATATACCGGCTGTCCCACCTCCACACCCTCGCCGGAGGCAAATTCCACGTAGGGAAGGGGCGCGGGAAGCGGCGCGGTAATTTTCAGGAAAGCGGCCTGCACCTGGTCATCCTTTCCGATGAATTCCGCATCGTATTCCTTTTCATCGTACAATTTGACCTTAAAATCACTGGGCTCCCCAAAGGAGAACGAAGCGCCTTCACCGGAAATGATATCCAGCGATAACGGGTACACGTCGCTGTTCACCATCACCAGCCCTTCTGGATTGACAATGATCCCGATGCGGTACTGTTTCACCT
Source organism: uncultured Calditrichaceae bacterium (assembly GCA_964522165.1). GTDB lineage: Bacteria > Calditrichota > Calditrichia > RBG-13-44-9 > J075 > JABWBP01. The sequence goes on along the minus strand of CAZFVV010000007.1, from coordinate 44,882 downwards.
TGAAATAAGAACCGATTTGCGATTGCGAGGAGACGTTCTTGTAATATTGCACTAAGCAGATTTTGGGGCGAAATTCCTGGAAAAGCGCCCGGGAGGGCTGGCAGACGCCGGGCGCCATAACTCCCAGGGTAAGAAAAAATACGAGCCACAGGTTGCGCTTCATTTTATCCTCTTCTTGAATAAGCCTTCTTCAAAGGACTTTATAGAAAATAACTTTTTTGACAGGATGCACTGGATTAACTGGATATTAGGACATTGAATTTCGACATTTTTAACCTGTTTCATCCTGAGCATCCTGTCTAATTTTTTATTCCCAATACCAATTACCAGTTGGGGATGACATTGAAGAAAGTTTGCCACCAGGGCACCAAGACAGGAAGTTTCACAAAGGTTTTAGCGTTTATATCCTTAAATTTCTTCTATTTCTTTGTGCTTCCTTAACGTCTTGGTGTCTTCGTGGCCATAATTTTTCAACTGGTAATTCGCATTCCCGATAAAGTCTTATAATTCCGGGCGCGGCTTAATGACCGCAAAATAGGAATGGCCGCCGCGGATCAGCTCCAGAAACACCGGGCTGTTGTCCTTCTCCTGGAATTGCTCGTAGAGGCGCTGGAAATCCTGCCGGCCTTCGACCGTCTCGCCGTTGATTTTGCGCACCACGTCGCCGGCCCGTAAATCCGCGTACTCCCCGGCGCTGCCCGGCTTCACGCTGGTGATATAGACCCCGTTAAAATCGGAGAGCATTTGCATCCGGTAAATGTGCCAGGAGAGGTTTTTGATCACCATTCCCCATTTCGGCGCTTCCAGCTCCGGTTCATCGATGAGCGGTTCTTCCACCGCCTGAATTTCTACGGTCCTTTCCTTGTTGTCGCGCCAGATTCGAAAAGCCGTTTTTTGATCCGGGGGCAGGCCGCTGATGATCTTGCGGATGGTTGGAAGGGATTCTTCGTACGGGGCGTTCACTTGCGTATCCCCGATTTTACGGATAACCTCCCCGGGGCGGAGACCGGCTTTTGCCGCCGGGGAATTATCTTCCACCTGCACGATCAGCACGCCGGTAAAATCGGGCAGGTTCAGGTACTCCTTCAAATCCTTGATCTGTTGAATATCGACCCCGATCCAACTGCGTTTCACCGAGGTTCCCTCGAGAATCTCTTCTGCCACTTCCCGGGCGAGGTTGATGGGAATGGCGAATCCCAGGTTTTCCGCAAAGAATACCGCCCGGGCGTTGATGCCGATGACTTCTCCGCGCAGGTTGATCAAAGGCCCCCCGCTGTTGCCGGGATTGATGGCGGCGTCGGTTTGGATCCACAAATTGTAGGGGGAAATCATGGTTCCCTGGCTGGGAAAATAGCGGTCGATGGAGCTGATTACCCCCATGGATACCGAGCGGGAGAGTCCCAGCGGGCTGCCCAGCGCCAGAACGATCTGCCCCACCTCCAAACTGTCGGAATTGCCCAACCGGGCGTGGGGGACGTTTTTGTCGGTGAGTTCATCGGTGTTCAATTTCAGCACTGCAATGTCCGTGGAAGGATCGCTGCCCACCACGCTGGCGGTGATGCGCTCTTTACTGGAGAGGGTGCACCATACTTTGGCGGCGTTTGCGGCCACGTGGTGGTTGGTCATCACGTATCCCTCGGAGGAGAAAATGACCCCGCTGCCGGTAACCACGGCGTGCTGCTCTTCGCCGCGGGTGTAGATTTTAATGATCGGCTCCACGTGTACCAGGGCCGGCAACACCCGGTTGCGGGCGACAAAAACCTGTTTTTGAAAGGGCACTTCCTCGGTCTGGGCCAATAATCCCACAATTACTGCGAACCATAGAATCAACACAACGCGCATGAGAACCTCACCCGGTTTATAACTAACGCCGTTTAGTAATCGGCAAGTAATCAATATAATATGAGCGCACCATGGATGCTAACACGATTTTAACCGCGCCATTCCGGGATGTAATTTGTTGTGCATCCCTCTGAAAACTTGCTAACCCTGCTGGTTATTGGAACGGAAGCCCGGATTCCACCGTTTCGGGCAGCGGCGAGGCGGCTTCAACCGGGAGGCTGAGGTGCTGGTATAATTGCGCCTGGCCGGCATAGAGGCCCAGCCGCAGAAAGACCCGGAATAGCATGAAACTCTGCTGCCAGAGGAAAAGCAGCAGGATGACCGCGGCATTGGGTGCGGAAAGCAAATTTGCCAACGGGTTATAAATCAGCAGGGCGAGGATACTCAGCAGGGTGATCGCAAACGACAGGGTAAAGGTTCTGCGGAAGTTTTTGATGGTAAAGCGTAGCCCTTTTATGAGCGTATTCGCCATGCCCCGGGCGTCGTTCTTCACGGTATAGATGCGGGCGTAATCGAAAATGATCAGAAACTGGAAGAGCGCGTACCAGCGCAGCGCCAGTTCCATCCATTTCGACCAGTAGATAACGGATTCGTAAGGATCGTCGCCGAAAATCACTCCCCGCAGCCCGCTCACCGTCCATTGCAGGCAGAACAGCACACCGAGGATGGGCAACCCCCACAAGAACAGGCGGAAAAAGCGCCCGAAGAAGTGCGCGGAATTGCCCCAGAAACGCGAGGAGGAATATTTTTCATCGCTCATCAAGGCTGCGTAAGCCCCGCCGGAGAGGAAGAGATTTGCCAGGGAGTAGGCTGCAAAGGCGGCCAGCGCCAGCATCAGCGTAGTTCCCCTGAGGGCGGGGTTATAGTGCAGGAATTCCAGCAGGAAATCCATGTCGATAGGCCCGGCTAATTTCTCACCCATCCGGCTGTCGCCGATGAAATGTCCCTGGGCAGCCCGGAACGGGAGAGCCAGGATGAGGGCGAAGAAAAGATTGGCCAGGTAAAAGATCAAAATCATGCGCCGGTTAGACCACACGCGCGCGAAACCGGTTTTGAGGGAGGCGAATACCATAGGAGGGGATTGTTAGTTTCGGGTTTTGAGTTTCGAGTTGAGGATTTTGATTCCTCGAAGGGTAAAGCGTGTCTTATCACGCGGTCTTCGACCATTGTTGCGAGGAATAGGACGCGGAGCTTCCCGCCCCTGGCGTCACGATCCCGGATGAGCCGGGATCGTGACGAGCTTTGCCCTCCCCAACTGGTTGCGATGCTCCGCATCTTACCGCAACCGGGGAAGCGCTGCTTCCTGGCGCAAAAATTATCAAAACAGGATTCCCAGGGCAGTCAACAGATTCAGGAATTCCGGCTGATCCATGATAAACTGCGCCCAGAAGAGCCAGCGCAGGGATAGTTTGTTGGCGCCGATGGCGCGTTTTTCTAACAATTTGCTGTTATTGGTAAAGTTGAGATCCATGGCCACTTTATGGTCCGGATCCACCGTTGCGGAAACGATGCGCGTCGGCTTGATGTAGCTAAATTTTTTCCACAACGCTTTGCCGTCCCAGGTCTCCCGCACCACCTCGCCATTGTCGAACAGCACTTCCACTTCCACCGGGAAGGTAAAATCTCCCAGGCGGCGAATGTTTACCCAATTTTGATACAATACCGGCGGTTTTTCGGAAACTGCGGAATCAACGGCAGCGGCGTCTGCAAGGGAATCACCCTCCGAATCCCCCTCGGGAACGGCAGCGGCTGTCTCCTCCTGCCCGACGGAGAAGTCATAATCATACCCCTGGGGCGCCTCGACTTCGCGGGACAACACCCGGTCAACGCTATAATCCAAAACCGCGTTGGTATAAAGCGCCTGCGCGAAAAATTCGCTCAAATCCTGCCCCGCTACTTCATTGGCCACGGCAATAAAATCCCCGCTGCGGGGATGTTTGAAGCGCCAGCGCTCTAAGTAAGTGCGCAGAATCCGGGCCATGGTTTCTTCGCCTAAGTAGTTCTGCAGGGTCAGCAGCATCAGCGCCGGTTTGCTGTAAGAATTGACCCCGTAACTCCGGCTGGAATAGTACTCCCAGGCTTTCCGCACCATGGGATCGAAATCCGGCGCGGAAAGATAACCGAGGCGCTGGTACTGGCGGTTATCCAACCGGATTCCCAAAAAATCGATCATGCCGCCGGCGGGACGGTAGTAATCATCCATGATTTGCATTTCCGAGAAGCTGGTAATGCCCTCATCCAGCCAGCTTTCCTCGAATTCGTTGGAAGCGACCATGTGGTACCAGTAGTTGTGGCCGAATTCGTGGATAACCACGGCTTCCGGCAGCCGGATGCCCTCTGGAACCCCATAAGAAGTTCCGGCGGTGATCAGGGTGGGATATTCCATGCCGCTGGTTTCGCGAGCGCCCCGGCGGGGATCGACCACGGTTAAATTAGGGAAAGGGTAATCGCCGTAACGCTTCTGGAAGGCTTCGATGGCGATTCTGGCCGCCTCCACGTGGCGGGGACCCTGGGCGGCGTGGTCCGGCTGCATCAGCGCCCGGATATCCACGTCTTCCGCCCGCCCTTTGAATTCCACGAATTCCGGGCTGGCGGTCCAGGCGAAATCGTGTACGTCTTCGGCGTGGTAAAAATGGGTGACGGTTCCGTCGCCGTTCGGCAGCGGCTCGCCCACCCGGCCGCCGGTGGCGCCCACGATGTGGTCTTCCGGCAGGGTAATCCAGACGTTATAAACTCCGAAATCGGCGAAGAACTCCGAATTGGTATGGAATTGGTGGCAATTCCATTGCCCGTCGAGGTAAACCCCGGCTTTGGGAAACCATTGCCCGACCATGGAAAATTCTTTTTGGACCCCGGTGCTGGCGTAGGGCGGCTCTGGAAGCTGGGCGGTAAAGTCAATGAACAGCAGCAGCGAATCGCCGGGGAGCAGTGCTTCCGGCAGGGGCAGGTAGAGCACGGTTTTATCATCGAGGTGCTCCGGGGTATCCGGCTGAACGTAGCGGGCCTGCGCGGTTACATCCCGTCCCTCCGCCAGGCGGTTGGCCTGGTAGGTGAGGTTGTGGAAGAATCTGGCGCTGCTGCGGTAGGAAGATTTCGGCAACAAGACCATGCGGTTGATCTCGCTGTAGCCCCATCCTTTTTTCGTTTTCGGCAGCCCGCGATAGCGTCGCCCCGCTTCCAGCATGAGGGTGGACTGGTTGTTGCGAAAGGCGTTCAGGTAGAGGTGCAAATACAACTCGCTGATCTGGTCCGGGGAGGTATTTTTCCAGGTGAGCACTTCCTGTCCCCGGAGCAGCCGTTTGGGAACATCTAAGGAAACCGCGATATCGTAATTGGCAATGCGGGGGCTGAGCGGTTCCGGGAAAAGCGCCGGGGGATCCGGAAAACGGGGAGAACGGGCGAATGCTGTCAGGCAGAGAAGCAAACTGAGGCAGGGGGAAAAAGGAATTGCGAATCGCATCAAAACACTCCGGTTCGACCAATTGGAAGCGGAAATTACCGAATGCCGGTCAATAAATCAAGCAATTCGGAAAGCGCATGGCGCATGGGGGCATGGCGCACGTACAGAGCGCAATATTCCTGATACGCTACGTGCTATGCTCCATGCTCTATGCGCTATGCGCCATGGCAGAGTTTTAGAATGCCTTGCTTTCCAAGTCTATTTTTTGTAAACTTGCCAACTTTTGGAGGAATTGATGACGGTAACGAAGGCGGATTTAACCAATCTTTTGGCGGAGGCAACCGGCCTCACCAAAGCAGACATCGAAGTAGTAATCAACGGATTTTTGTATAACGTGATGGAATCCATTCAAAACGGCGACCGGGTGGAAATTCGCGGATTTGGCAGTTTCCATGCTAAAGAGCGCGACGCCCGGGTGGTTAAGAATCCCCGTACCTTGAAAGTGGTTCCGGTAGATCACCGCTTTGTCCCGGTATTTCGACCGGCAAAGTTTTTCCGGGAGAGCGTCAACCGGAAGCGTTTAGCGAAGCAGCAGCGGGAGAGCGATGGCGAAAAAATGTAAAAACTGCGCCGCCGCGCTTCCGGAAAATGCTCTATTTTGTCCTGCCTGCGGAACGCCAGTTCAGTCCTCCGAAGCGGCGGCCTGTCCCGAGTGCCAGGAAAAAAATGCGCCCGAAGCCAACTTTTGCAAAAAGTGCGGCGCGGCGTTGGCTCAGCCTGCAACATCGAAATCCCCCGGCGCTGCACCGGTTCATTCGCAACATTCACGGATTATTTTGAGCGTGGCCGGTATTGCGCTGTTGGTGGTGGGGGTTTACTACTATATCGGATTTGTAAAAACCGTTGAAGGCAAGAGCGACCCTCACCAGCAGGTAACTCCCCAGGCGCAAGCGTCTGCCGTGGAGGAGGAGCATAACCACCCCGCGCCCAGCGAGGCAGATATTCGCGCCGCCGCGGAGCGCGTGAAGGCGGACCCGGAGAACGCGGCGCTCAACATGGAGATGGGCAATATTCTTTTTGACGGCGGGCGCTTTTCCGAAGCGATTCCCTACTATCAAAAAGCCCTGGATCGCGAGCCTAACAACCCGGACGTGCTGGTTGACCTGGGGGTTTGCTATTTCAATATGGAAGATTACCGGAAAGCGCAGGAACAGTTCGAGCAAGCTTTGAAAATCGATCCCCGGCATATCAACGCCCTCTACAACATGGGGGTGGTGTCGGTTCAATTCAAAGAGATCAACAAGTTGATCGAATACTGGGGAAGGCTGCGGGAAGTAGCGCCCAATTCCCCCCAGGCGCAGCGCGCGCAAATGATTCTGAATGAGCTTCACCGCAATGTAGATGGCGGGATGGGTTCCGGCAACTTGCAGTAAATAGTGTTCGGGTGTTCATGTATTCAAGTTACACGAACATAAACACCTGAACACCAGAACGCGTGAACACATAAACACATAAACACTAAAATAAAGCCACTGTTTGATTTAAAGAAAAACCTGTTTCACGGAACATTCAAACGAAAGGAGTGATTCTATGCCCTGTGGTCGCAAACGGAAACGCCATAAAATGGCGACGCACAAGCGCAAAAAACGTCTTCGCAAGAATCGCCACAAAAAGAAAATCCGTTAGTCGAAAAGCGTAGGGGTCCACTCTACGCTTTTTCGCATCCACCTTACCGCAACCGTTCGATATAGCCGCCATGAGTCTTCCTGTTTATACCGTCTCGCAATTGACCCGGGAAATCAAGGATTTGCTGGAGAACAGTTTTCCCCGGCTCTGGGTGGAAGGGGAAATCTCCAATTTCAAGCGCCACACTTCCGGCCACCTCTATTTTACCCTCAAAGACGAAGGCTCCCAGGTCAACTGCGCCATGTGGCGGTTCCGCGCCGGCAGCCTGCTCTTCCAGCCGCAAAACGGGATGAAAATCCTCGTGGAAGGCGACGTGCAGGTGTATGAAAAGGGCGGGTACTACCAGTTGGTGGTGCAGCAGATGCAGCCGGCCGGCCTCGGGGCTTTGCAAATGGCCTTCGAGCAGTTGAAAAAGAAGCTCCATGCCGAGGGGTTGTTCGACGAGGGGCATAAAAAGCAAATTCCCCGCTACCCGGAACGGGTGGGGGTGATCACTTCCCCCACCGGCGCGGCCATCCGCGACATTATCAGCGTAATGGCGCGGCGCTTTCCGGGCGTGGAAATCCTCCTCTACCCGGTGAAGGTGCAGGGAGAGGGCGCGGCGGCGGAGATTGCCCGGGCGATTGCGGATTTCAACGAATACGGCGGGGTGGATACCCTGATCGTGGGGCGGGGGGGCGGCTCGCTGGAGGATTTATGGGCGTTCAATGAGGAGATCGTCGCCCGGGCGATTTACGCTTCCCGTATTCCGGTGATTTCCGCGGTGGGGCACGAAATCGACTACTCCATTGCCGATTTTGTGGCCGACCATCGCGCTCCCACCCCTTCCGCAGCCGCGGAGATGGCCGTGCCCGCCCGCAGCGAGGTCGCCGGGGAATTGAGCTATTACCGCGAGAAGCTGACCGTCGCGCTTACCCGGCGAACCGGCGATTACCGGGGGCGTTTAGCAGCCTTCAAAACCAGCTACGCCTTCCGCCGCCCGCAGGACCTGGTGCACCAAAAAATGCAGCGATTGGATGAATTGCAGCGCAACTTAGCCGTGGCCATGACCCACCGGCTTAAATTTTACCGCAGCCGGCTGGAGCATTTGCAGCAGCAACTGCGCGCCATGAATCCCGTGGCCATTCTCAACCGCGGCTACAGCATTTGCTACAAGGATGGGGAAGTAATCAAAGAAGCGGCGCGTTTGCAGCCCCGGGACCGGGTGAGAATCCGCCTGGCGCGGGGAGTATTCGAGGCAGACGTTCAACGAACGGAAGAGACATCATGAGCAAAACGGTGAAGTTTGAAGAGGCGTTCAACCGCCTGGAAGAGATTGCCCGGCAATTGGAAGGGGGAGAGCTTGCCCTGGAAGAATCGCTGGCTTTGTATGAAGAAGGTATGAAGCTGATCGAACTGTGCAGCCAGAAATTAGATGCGGCGGAGAAGAAAATTCTCAAACTCTCCAAATCCGGCGAGGGTTCTTTTCGCACCGAGGAGATGGATTTTCCCGGGGAAGAGGGGTAAGTGCAAAGTGAAAAGTGCAAAATTAAAACCTTGCTTCGGTTGGACGGATTCGTCTGTCATAGTTCTGGCGCAGGCAAACTGCCTGGCCGGGCAACGAATGCAGTGCGCGCCCATATACTTTCACTTTCCCTTTTGCACTTTTCACTTTTCACTTTGCACTGACTTAATCGGTTTTCGCTGCCATATCTCCCTCGGAAAAGAGGAAATACGATCCCACAGTATAAACGCGTGTTTGCACCAGCCCGTAACGGTAGCGGTCCAAAACCTGGGGTATGCGGGTCTCCGGATTGCCTACCCACTCGAATTTGTAGTCCTCACTCAATACTACATTTTCTTTATTTTCCAGGAACGCTTTGAGATCTGCCTGCTGCAGGTTTTCCGGGGCATAGATGACGTAGTAGGACAATGCTACTTCCCGCTGCTTATCGGGGCTAAGAGAATCCGCCGCCGGCCCGCTAATGGTAACCTCGTTTTCACTGATTTTATAGATGAAATACCCGGTTTTCAGGGTTTGAATGCTCGAGGCCGGCTCCGGAAATTTCTGGTTGCCCTGAATCTGCTCCGCCGCCGTCTGCAAGGTTATTCCTGAAGCATTTTCCCCCCCGCCGGAAGGCGTGGAAATCAGGCTGGCCGGCCGGTCATTCTCCCAGCGGGCAGCCAGCGAGCTTCCATCCGCAAAACGGTACACCCCGCGGCCGGATTTAAGGCCGGCGGTGATTTCCCCGTTATAGCGCTCGCCGTTCTTATAGAAATAAAGCCCCTCTCCGCTCGCCTGGTCATTGTTCCATTGCCCCTCGTAGTGGTCGCCGTTGGGCCAGAAAAAGAATCCCGTTCCCTGCCGTTTGCCGTTCAAAAAGCGGCCCTCGTAGCGGCTGCCATCCTGGTAGGTGTAAACGCCTTTGCCGTGAATTACCCCGTTGCGAAAGGTTCCCCGGTATTGTTCCCCGTTTTGCGTCCAAAAATAAGCGCCATCGCCGGAAGGCAGGCCGGCGAAGAATTCTCCTTCGTAGCGATCCCCGTTCAGATAGACCATCACCCCTTTTCCGTTGATTTCGCAATTCTTGAATTCGCCTTCGTAAATCTCGCCGCCGGGAAGCTTCAACTTGCCGGAACCGTTTTTACAATCGCCGGAAAGGGGAACGCCCCGGAAGACGCCGCTGGCCCACAATCCCTGGTTTTGAACCCGGTTATTGGAATGATATGCGGTTCCGGTGCCGTGGTAATTCCCTTTCTTCCACTCCCCTTCGTAACGGTTTCCGTCGGCCCAGAGGTAAATTCCCTGCCCGTCTTCGCAATCCCCGGAGATGCAGCCGCCCACTTCCAGCGAGCGCGCCCCGTACCAGTCGCCGCCGTAGGTTTTATCCCGGAACCACCATTCCCCGCGAAAACCGTTGTTGCCCTTCAGCATGGTTAACACGACGGTGCCGCGGTACTGCTGATCCTGCCAGCTGGCGCTCAGGCGATTGTTTTTTTCATCGACCTCCCCGGTCAGAACGCCCTCGCTGACCTTCCCTCTAAAAGTGCCGGTTACTTTGGTTCCTTCGACGGCCAGGATCAATTTTCCGAAATTGGTATCCCATTTTCCGCTATAATCGCCGGCGCTCACCGAACGGCTGGCCGCCTCCGGGTCCATCCGCACCGCCACCCATTCCCCGCTTGCGGGTGAATTCTCTTTCCACCAGCGCCCGGAAAAAGAGTTATTCCCCGGCAGCATTTTGAAGACGAAACTCCCCTGCACCCCCGCCTCAACCCAATTTCCGGCCAGAATTTCCCGGTCCGAAGTCGCCGCTCCGTTGATCAGGCCCTCTACCTTTCCGTCGTCATAGGACCCGGCGATTTTTCCCCGCTCTGTCTGTATGCGGATGTGCCCGAAGGTAGAATTCCAGAATCCCGTAAACCCCCGGGATTGCGCCGCCAATTCCCCCGCTAACACGCTCAATATGAAGAGCAATCCCACCAGTGTTTTCAAGGAATGGAGAAGCGAATGTTGCATCGGCTTAACCCTCGCGTTTAATATTCCGATAGACCGTTTATGCAAATTATGATCCCGGTTACTTTGCAAAGGGTATGCCTCTCTCCTCTTGATCCCGGGAATAAGCCGAAAAAGCCCGTAGGAAGGCGGTTTTTTAGCGAAAAATTGCCGCGGAGCAGGCAGCCCCGGCCAGGGATTTCAGGTCATTTTGACAATTGAAAATGTGCGAATTTTTTACAGCGGGTGGGAATGAATTGGCCGCAGCGATGGAGACGGTAAAATTCCACTCATCAGTTGGTGATTGGCAATTGCCAATTATCAATTGCCAATTACATCAATCCTCATATACATAAAAGTACCCTTCGAATCCGCTGTTGATGCGGGTCGAAGCGGGGCCGAGGCGGTAGCGCCGGAGAATCTGGTTGGCCCGCAAATTAGGATCGCTCACCTTCTCAACCCGGTATTCGCTGCCCAGCGGCGATCCGCTATGCGATTGCAGGAAAGCGCGAACAGCCCCTTCATCCAGTTCCGCCAGTCCCTGAACGATAGAATAAGTAAAATAAACTTCCCGAATTTCTTCCCCGGTTTTAACGCCGGGGAGGGATTTTTCGGTTACCTTGTAGATCAGGAAGGTGCTTTCCCGGGCTTCGCCCCGGGTAGAGGAAAGGGCGCCGGGAGATTGGTTTGCGATGGTAACCGGCAGCGTTGGGGAGCCGGATTGCTCTGCCAGGCCGCCGTAGCCGGAAGAAGAGGAATCGAACCGGTCGATGCGGTCGTCTTTCCATAGCGCCAGGAAAGAGTTGCCGTTGGAAAAGGTGTAGCTGCCCTGCCCGTGCTTCAGGCCATTGCGGAACTCCCCGCTGTAGGAATCCCCGTCTTTATAGAAATAAGCGCCCGCGCCGGACATCCGGTCGCTCTCCCAATTCCCTTTGTAGCGGTCGCCGTTTGCCCATCGCATGGTTCCCTGACCGTAGCGCTCTCCCCGGCGGAAATTGCCTTCATACACATCACCATTCTTAAAATAGTAGCTTCCCTGCCCCTGGATTTTTCCCCGGGCGAACTTTCCGGTATATTTGTCGCTGCTGACCGCCCAGACATGGGTTCCGCTGCCGTGCGGAAATGCTGCTTTGAATTCTCCCTCGTAACGGTCGCCGTTGCGATATTGATAAATCCCCTTTCCTTCTTCGATGCACTCTACGAAGTTTCCCTCGTATTGATCGCCGTTGGGCAATTCCAAGACCCCCCGCCCGTTTGAGCAGTTTCCGGAGAGGCATTCTCCCTGGTACACGCCTTCCGCCCACAAACCCCGGGTCTTAACCCCGCCGTAAGGTTCGTAAAGCGCCCCGCTGCCGTGGTAGATTCCCCCTTTCCACTCCCCCTCGTAGCGGGTTCCGTCGGCCCAGATATAGGTTCCCACTCCCTCTTCGCAATTCCCGGCAATACAGCCCTCCAGATCGGCATGGCGAACTCCATACCAGTAGCCTCCGTAGGCGCCGTCTTCGAACCACCATTCCCCCAGGAAGCCGCTTCCGCCTTGCGACAGTTGAAAAATAAAGCGTCCCTTGTGACTGGCGTCTGCCCAGTTCCCGATCAGTTTATGGGTGCGCCGGTCTAACTCTGCACGAAGAGTACCGCGGTTGCGCTGCCCGGCAAATTCCCCGTTCACGGCCAACTCGGACACTGCCAGGCTCATCGCGCCATAGTTGGAAAGCCAGCGGCCCGAGAAATTCTGCGCAGATATGGCCGTTGCCGCCAGTTCTTTATTGGCGCGTACCCCGATCCAGTCGCCGCCGGGCCGGTCGGTTCCGCTCCACCAGCGCCCGGTAAAGGCATTGCCGTCATCCAGGAGGCGGAATACCGCCCGCCCTTCCCGGTTATCCATTTTCCATTTGCCGGTGAATAACCGCCCGTTGCGAGCCAGTTTTCCCTCGATGGCGCCGGCGGCGCCGCCGGCTGAACAGGTTCCGCTGGCATCGGAGCCGTTGACGGTGAGGGTCAGCGTTCCCAGGGAAGAGATCCACTGGCCGCTAAATGATTTGGATTGGGATAACAGGGGGGGCGAGAAACAAGCGACAACCAGGCAGGCAAAAACAACGTGGAAAATCCCTACCGGATGACTCCCTTTGCCTTTCATAACTGCCCTGTACGTGATCGATTCAACTTGGGGGGTGGAAAAACCGCCTCGCAATATCCTCCCGGAATTCGTCAAAGGCGCAAAATTTAGAACCGGCAAATCCGAAAATCGAATTTCGAGAATCTTCGAGAAAAAGATTTCCGCTGTTCGTTATTTGCAATTCCCCTGCGGTTTTCACTGCACTTTTCCCGAAGGGACTACTGCCCGCATCATCGGCGCCTCCGGGCCAGGGTTTATCCAGCCCCTTCTTTTTCCTGTTTCGCCCAATTATAGTCGATAGGAAGGCACAAAACAATAGATTATAAAATTTGAAAGGGGGGAGGTAAGGGAAAAGGGAAAGTGCGAAGCTTATAGCCTTGTGAACCCCTATCGGGGTTCATCGCTGAACCGTTTTAAAACTCACTCCACTTCCAACTCGCTCACTTGCAGCTCCTGCCCGCTGAGCACTTTCACCTGCGCGCTCTCGCAATGGGGACATACGAAAAAAAAGGATTCGATCTTGAACTCCCTGCCGCAGCTCTCGCAGCGCGCCCGCACCGGGATCACTTCGATCAGCAGCTCCGAACCTTCCAGGGGAGTTCCGGCCGTGATGGCCTGGTAACAGAATTGCAGGGAATCCGGCACCACCGCTACCAGCTCCCCCGCTTTTACCACTACTTTTTTCAGCCGGCTGCCGGGATTTTCGCGCAGGGCGCTTTCCACGATCTCCAAAATATTCTGCGCAATCGACATTTCGTGCATGGGCTGATCCCGTTATTTAAGGTTTGAATATAATCCGGTTATTGCCTGAAACTCCATTCGGAAAATAAATCGGGCGGCGGTTCGGGAGGCAGCGGAATGCCGGAGCATTGCCTGCTGCGGATGGCGCTGCAAAGTGGTGCGGAAGACCTCGAGCGGCGTTGTTGTTTCGCGGTTGAGAGGCTGCGCCGCCAGGCTCAATGACATTTTTTGACAACCCTTTACCCGTACATGACATCTCTTGTATCGCCCGGCCGTAAGCAATAAGCGGATAACAAAAAGGAGAATGCCATGAAATCATTCATCATTGCACTGGTTGCCGCCCTCTCATTGGGCGCGTTCGCTCAAAGCAAAGCAGTAGTAGAAAAAGCCCCGCAGAATTACCTGATGGCGTTGAAATCGGATAATAATGGCCTGATCGAGTCGGCGATTTTCCAGGTGGTCAAATATCAAATGTTCTACCCGGATCAGTACAATTATGAAATCGTCGGCCAGTTGATTCGCCTGGCCAACAACAGCCGTTCCGAGACCATTCGCGAGAAGGCGCGCCTGGCGGTTGCCTATATCCAACACGCCGAATGGCTGTCGAAGATCCAGAAGAAAGATTATAAGAGCGGGGAAGAGTTGTTTATGCTTTTGCAGAACCAGGCCCTGAGGAGCCATTAATCAGGGCGCTCCCCGCCGGCGCCCGCCTCAGCCGAACCCTTTAAACCCGGCGCTTAACGTGTCTTACCACGTGGTCTTTGACAATTTCCGGAAGGAATGGAAAGCAGGGCTTCCCGCGTCACGATGCAGAGCATCGCAACGCAATGGGGGAAGCTCTGTTTCCTGGCGAAGGAATTGTCAAAGACTACGTGATAGTGCACGCTAAAATGTTACAAAAAAGAGTACCTGATGCCCTGCTTGTCCCCCGGGGCCTGCCGCTATGGTGTTTGCAATAGAAAGTTTCCCGGCCATCCCGGATAACCCTAGGAAGTAAATAACGGCAGGCTCTTAACTCGCCTAATCTATTTTCTCCGTACGACATTTATCCTATCATTTGCGACATGGTTACTATGTAATCTTTACCTGATTTCGGTAACTTGCTGCGCAAATTTTAATCTTCGGATCAAAACGCGAGTGCTTTTCCCAATAGCATTCATTGATGAGTAAAACCATTGGTGAAGAAGCCTGCTGAACACCGGTCACGAGCCTGCGGAAATATCTCTGGGAAAATCTTTATGATACTCAATTATATTGAGGAACGAGTCATGCCAAATAATTGCTTTCCTGCAAACAAAGCTCCTCCCGCTTTTCTTGTGGAAGTAAAGTGGGGGTGCTCATAAAGCAAAAACCCGATCCCTCTAAGAGGTGGGTAGAAACATTATAACCGCGCCGGTTGATGCACGCCCGCAGCTATCAAATTAAGCAATACGAATTCTCATCACTATTTTAAGGAGACAGATATATGTACCGACTAAACAAGAATTATATGCTTCGCGGATTTTCAATAATTTTTTTGGCAATGGTTTGCCTGGCCACTTCGCTCTTTGCCCAGAAAAAACGCCCCCAAACCAGCCAGCAGATTGCTGATAATTCGCAGTCACAAACTGTCAAGCCGGAAAAGGTACTGACATCCGTAAGAAACGACCAGTCTCTTACATTAAGTGAACAGGTTAAAATTTATAAACTCCCGGCCTCTACCGGCGAGCAGAAAATAATTCCCCTTAAGCCATACCCTTTTGAGGGTCTGGTTAAAGATCAGCCTTTTATAGAAGATCCATCGCTTCAAGACTGGCAAGGTGAAAATAGCTCTCGTACCGTGCTCCTGAGTTTTGATGGATTGGAAGTAGGAGATAACATCGGTGGTGGCGGAGCGCCGCCGGATCAGAACGGCGATGTCGGGCCAAATCACTATGTTCAAATGGCTAACTCAGTCTATGAAATATTTGATAAGGCGGGCAATAGCGTACTGGGTCCTTTCGACATCAACACTTTATGGGCCGGTTTTGGCGGACCGTGTGAAACGAATAACAACGGCGACCCGATCGTTCTCTATGACCAGTTGGCTGATCGCTGGTTTTTGAGCCAATTTGCAGTCGATGATCCGAATAACCAATCCATTTGTGTCGCCTGCTCCCAAACACCGGATCCTACCGGGGCATATTATCGCTATCAATTTAATTTTACTACCGATTTTCCCGATTATCCCAAGTTCGGTGTGTGGGGCGATGCTTATACCGCAACTTATCGAGTATTCCCAAACGGCGGTGGTTTTAGTATGAAAGCCGGTGCCCTGGAACGCAATAAAATGTTAGCCGGGAATCCTGCACAAATGTTGGTATTCAATATCTCTGCTTTGCTTCCCGGGATCGGCTCAGATGGTTTCATTTCGGCTGATCTTGATGGCCCTGCTCCCGCTCCTGGAACCCCGATTCCGATTGTAGGACACCAGGATGACGGGCTGACCGGCGCTCCGTCTGACAGGCTGGCATTGTTTGAGCTTACCCCCAATTGGAACAATCTACCCGCATCCACTTTTACCGGGCCAACCTTCCTGCCGGTAACTCCTTATGACGGTGTATTTACCACTGATATACCGCAGCCCGGTACCGCACAGGGACTGGATATCCTTTCCCATTTTACGATGTTCAGCCTCCAATACCGCGACTTCGGCACTCATAAGTCAATGGTAACCAACCATACTGTTGATGTGGGGACAAATCATGCCGGTATCCGCTGGTATGAGTTACGCAATAGCGGCGGCGGATGGAGTATTTTCCAGCAAGGCACTTACGCCCCGGACAACGATCACCGCTGGATGGGCAGTATTGCCATGGATGGAATGGGAAACATCGCCCTGGGCTATTCAGTATCCAGCAGCACCACCTTTCCTTCCATTCGCTTCACCGGCCACACCGCAGGCGCTGCGCCGGGAGTGATGGATGTAGCAGAGGAAAGCATTTTTGCGGGTACTGGCTCGCAAACCAACCCCAACCGTTGGGGTGACTATACTATGATGACTGTGGATCCCAACGACGATGCAACATTTTGGTATACCAACGAATATTATGCGACCTCAAGTGCTTTCAACTGGAAAACGCGTATTGGCGCGTTTAATCTGGGGACCGGCGCGAACTCCGGCATTTTAGTCTGGGAAGGCGCCTTAGGCGGCCAGGATTACAGCGGCGCATATATTAACACTTATTTGACCAACGCCGGTCTGACCACCACCTATACCAACGTTTTCCCTGCTTCCCTGATCGGTTACGATGCGGTATTCCTGTCTTTCGGCAATTATGGCGCGAACGGCAGCACCCTCACGGTTTTTGACAATACCATGGCCGCGGCCGTGCAAGCCTATCTCCAGGCCGGCGGCAAGGTGTACCTGGAAGGCGGCGACGCCTTAGGGTTCGACCAGGGTGCGAATACAGCTTTGCATAATCTATTCGGATTAACCGACGCGGCAGACGGCGGCACCAATGTCATCAATGGGTTGCAGGGACAGGCCGGCACCCTTGCAGACGGGATGCTATTTACTGCTTCTACACAGGTCAATAATACGTTTATCGACACCTATACTGCCGGCGGCGGTACCATTGCCTTTATGGAATCCGGTTACGGGAATGTAGCGGCGCAGCATAGCGGCGCTTCCGGGCAGAAGACCTTCTGCTTCTCCTATGCTCTGGCGGAATTGACCGACGCTGTCGCCCCCAGCACCAAAGATGACCTGATGGCCGCCGTCGTCAACTTCTTCGGTTTGGCTCCCGCTACCCCGGATCACCTGGTATGGGTGCCGGCGGACGTTGCCGGGGCCAGCGCCGCCAGCGGCGACAGTATTTTTAACGCCCTGGTGGCTAACGGCCGCAGCGCCGTGGTGACCGATAATCTCTTCGAGTTCGGCAACGACCTCAGCCAGTTCGATGCGGTTTGGGTGGTGCTGGGTATCTTTTCCAACAACCACATCTTAGGCGCCGGCGACCCGGAAGCCGCAGCTTTAGAAACCTACCTGGCCAACGGCGGAAGGATCTACCTGGAAGGGGGCGACTGCTTCGCCTATGATCCGGTAAGCGCCGGGGGTTACAATATTAACCCCTGGTTTGATTGCACGCCTCTTGGAGACGGCCAGGGAGATGTCGCCGGGCTAATTGGTCTCAATCAACTGTCCGCATTTACCTTTGACTATAACGGTGATAACAGCTTCATGGATGAGCTATCGGCGATTGGCTCCAGCGCCATCTGGCAGAATGACGCCAATACCGACATCCACGGGTTGTATAATACCGGCTACGGCCCCGGCGACGGAAAAGCCATTGGGGTGGTTCCCTCCTTCGGCGGGATGATGAGCTCTCCCGCGCCCCTGAATCCGGAAACCCGGGTGGTGAAGAACTTCGCGCCGCAGGAAGCGCAGGAAGGAACTTATAAAGCCCGCCCGGCGAATCAAACCACTCGAAAGGTAGTTAAAAGAATCGCTTTCCCCTCCACAGCGAAGGTTCATCGCTCCGCCGAAAAACCCCTCTATAAAATAACCCCCCACGGCCTGGAGCTGATGGCTAATAACCAGACGGATTTGATGGCCGCTTACCTGGGCCTGTTCGAAACGACCGTCACCGGGCAGGTCACCGGTTCGGTAAATTGCCCCCCCACCGTACCCCAGGGCGGTAACTTTACTGCCGAGGTTAAAGTGGATATGAGCAACATGCCCGCACCGAATGAACTTTTGGGCAGCTTTACCGCCACCCTCACCTGGAATCCGGCCCATTTCAGTTACACCGGAAATTCCGGAATCCTCTCCGGTTTTACCGGGTTTGTGAACGACGGGAATGCCGCCAACGGGGTAATCGTGTTCAACGGGGCCAAAGCCACCGGCGCCGCGGGCCTGGTTGATATATTGAATGTAAGTTTTGATGCAGTTGGGGCGATAGGAACCAACGGCTGCCTGGATGTACAATTCTCCGCCATGGCTGCGGCAGGGTCCTTCACCAATCTACTGCCCTTCTTGACCGTGAACGGGGCTTGCATCAATATCGTTACTACCTGCACCCCGGGCTTGCTGGGCGACATCAACGGCGATAATGCGGTCAACTCCCTGGACGCCCTGCTGATGCTCTCATTCGACACCGGCTTCCCGCTGCCCCAGCCCTTCCTGGATCGTATTGCCATTGGTTTCGGCGACGCGACGCAAGACGGCCTAACCAACTCCACCGATGCGCTGGTCACCCTGAGCTGGGAAGTCGGGTTCCCGGTACCCTTCCCGGTGGGCACCCCGGTCTGCTTACCGGCGCCCGCTCCGCTCGGCAAATCAACCGTTGCGCCGGTTGCGCAAGGCGCTGAAATACAGACCTATGCCGCCCTGAATTTATCCGGCCAGGCCCTGGACGTTCCGGTAATGGTCAACATGGCGAAATCCGGTCAAAAATTAGGCAGTTACACCATGACCATGGCCTGGGATCCCGCCTTACTGGAATTCACCGGCTTCGATGGCGGCGCTGCGGAAGGATTCGGGAATCCGGTGGTGAACGACCTCAATGCCAAACGGGGTCAATTGATCGCCGCCCACGCCTACCCCCAGGGCGCTGAAGGCATGGTGAACGTTCTGAACGCCCGCTTCATCGTGAGGGGAAATGCGCAAACGCTTGGGAACGCTCCCGTTTCCTTGAGCTTCAGCGCCATGGCTGCGGCGCAAACGTTTACCGACCTGTTGCCGGCGGTAAAAGTAGTGGACGCCCCGGGGACGAACGAAGCGCCGGCATCCTTTGCGCTGGATAACTATCCCAACCCCTTCAACCCGGCCACGGAAATCCACTACCAACTGCCGGAAGCGGTGGACGTGCAGATCGTGGTGTATAACGTGTTGGGGCAGAAGGTGCAAACCCTGGTGAACGGAAAGCAGCAGGCCGGAACCTACCTGGTACGCTGGGAAGGCAAAAATGACCAGAACCAGCCAGTGCCCTCGGGAATGTACTTCCTGCGGATGAAAGCCGGGAAGTTTAACGCCGACCGCAAGCTGTTGCTTATGAAGTAGCAGAATCTCGGGCAGTAAGGAGAGAAGAAAGAAGAAAGAAGAAAGAAGAAAGAAGAAAGAAGAAAGAAGAAGGAAGAGTTAAAAAATGGATTTAGGGCGCGGGGCATTCGAATGGGCTCGAATGCCCCGCGCTGTTTCATGCCAAAATATACTGCCCACCTGTACCGTAAATTTGCAAATTTACTTCGAGTTGCTTACATTGATTTCGATGCTGCGCGGGGAGCTCCACCAGGTAAGTCGGAAGTCTTTTGGGATTTAAACATTTTTAAAATAGATTTATAGAAGCAATTGGTTCTATTAGTATCCGTATGGAAATTCATCCTTGGCCAATTGTTCCCGGGGAATTCAGGTAATAAGTATTTATCTATCCCCAAAGTCCAAAAGCTTTCACTGATATAGTATGGTGCTGAAATCCTGGAAGATTGCTATTTTTTTAACCGCGCTGCTGGAGTTGTGGGCGTTTGGGCAGCAAGATTCCACTCCGCTCTTGATCGTGAAATCGCAGCCCTCCGCGGCCGGAAGAGAAGCTAAAGAAAAGGCCCTGGCCCGGGCCTTCGAGGAGATACACTTCGAACACATCGGGGCGGAAGAGGGGCTGTCCCAGGGCATGGTAGCCGCGATTTTACAGGACCACCTGGGCTATATGTGGTTCGGCACCAAGGACGGGCTGAACAGATACGACGGCCAGCGCTTTACTATTTACCGCCACGATCCTACCGATTCGACCTCCATTTCAGACAATTATGTGTTTGCGCTTTTTGAGGACAGCCAAAACCGGCTGTGGGTGGGAACCCGCGAAAAAGGGCTGAATCTCTTCAATCGCAAAGAAAACACTTTTCGACGCTTTAAAAATGAACCGGGCAATTCTCGCAGCCTGAGCAGCAATTCCATTACCGTGATGGCGGAGGATACCAGCGGGGCGTTGTGGATCGGAACCAAGCGCAGCGGTCTGAACAGGCTCGCCCCGCAAGCCGACCGGCGCGATAAAAAAAATCCGCCGGCTGAGACACCGGCCTACCGGGTAACCCGTTATTCCAAAGCTGCATTGAATATTGAGTACCTGTTGTTTGACCGCCGGGGAGGCCTGTGGGTTACGGTAAATGACCCTTTTACAAACCATATCAGCACTTCTTTATTCCTGGAAGCGCCGGATACCGCCTGGAGCGGGGCAGCATCTCAAGCCGCACTGCAAATCAAGGGCGGCCCGCTGTTCGAGGATTCCCGGGGGGCGGTGTGGATAATGACCGGCAAAGGAATGGCGCGTTTCGACCGCTCGAAGCGGCAATTTATCCTCTATCCCCTGCCCGATGATTTTCCGTCCAAAATTACCGAGTATTTTAATTTGCACGGCTTACCTACCCCGGCGCGACTACGTTACCCCGCGGGCAACCGCGATAGCGAAACACCCGGCGATCTGTTGTGGTTTTCCAGCTACGCGGGCGGGTATTATGTATTCGAAACCGCTTCGGAAACCTATCTTTATGTAAAACCCGGCTCCCATGAAGCGGGCAGAATTCAAGGTTATATCGAATCAATTTATCGCGACCGCGGGGGAGTTCTGTGGATGGGCAGCAACGGTTACGGCCTGTATAAATTTGATCCCAAAACCATTCGCTTTGCCTATCCGGATTTTCAAAGTCGCGACCCCTTGAAATGGAAGAGCGGTTCCACCAGGGATCACAGCATCAATTCTATCCTGAAAGACCGCCAGCACGAGAACCGGCTCTGGTACACTTCCGTTCTGTTATTCCAGGTAAACCGTGATACCGGCAAATCCACCACTCAATTTATGGGTCAACCCCGGGCTACGGCAACGCCGGGGGAAGGCTACGATGCGGACGTAGTCGCCCAGGATCGCCGGGGCAACTTATGGTTAATCGGCGGCGAGCAGGGCGATTTGATTTGTATCGATCCCCGGAACCGAACCGAAAAACGATTCATAACAAAAAACAGTGATTTCGAGAGCATCAGGCAAATCTACATTGATCAATCCGACAATGTATGGTGCGTGGTCGATCCCCGAACCCTCCTCTGTTTAGACCAAACCACCGGGCAATTCAAACGCTATGATTTTTACCCCGGCGCCGGCGAAGAAGCCCACGTGGTTGTCGCAACCCGGGAAACCGCTCCCTGTTTCTACCAGGATGAGGACGGCCGGCTATGGATCGGCACCTTTAACGGCCTTTTTTGCTTCGATCCGCAACGGGAAGCGTTTATCAAACACTATCGCAATGCTCCCGGCAATTCCCGGAGCTTGAGCGGGGATAACATTTTTACCATTGCGCCGGATTCCCGGGAACCGTCGCGATATTTATGGATCGGCACCGCCGGATTCGGCCTGAACCGTTTTGACCGCGAAACGGAATCCTTTAAATCTTACACCGAAGCGCAGGGGCTGCCCAGTAATACGATTTACGGAATTCTGCCGGATGATGCCGGCAACCTGTGGATGAGCACCAACCGGGGGCTGGCAAAATTCAATCCCCAAACCGGGACGTTTCGCATTTATACCGTCGAAGACGGGCTGCAGAACAACGAGTTCAACCGCTTTGCTTATCATAAAGCCACGGATGGGGAAATGTTTTTCGGCGGCGTTAAAGGTTTGAATAGCTTTTATCCGGAGGACATTCGCGATGATCCCTATTTTCCCCCGGTTGTGATTACCAATTTTCAATATAGCGATCCCTCGAAAACGGATGCCTCGACCGGCTGGATACATTTGGCAACGCCGGTATCGGAAAATCCAACCATCGAGTTGTCCCATCAGACTAATGCGGTCTCTTTTGAATTCAATGCCCTGGATTACAGCAACATCCACAGGAATCAATACGCCTATAAGATGCAGGGCCTGAACCCGGATTGGATCTATTGCGGCAGCGATCGCAAGGCGAATTTTTCTTTTTTGCCCCCGGGCGAGTACGTTTTTCGGGTAAAGGGCACGAATAGCGACGGCATCTGGAACGAAACCGGCGCTTCGGTCAGGTTGATCATCCCTCCGCCCTGGTGGCGAACCGCTTGGGCATATACAATTTACGGTCTGCTGATTCTCGGCCTGCTCTACGGCCTGCGCCGCTATGAATTAAACCGGCAGCGATGGAAGTACCATCTGAAGCTGGAAAAGGCAGAAGCGGAGAAGTTAAAAGAACTCGACCGGATGAAATCGCGCTTTTTTGCGAATATTTCCCACGAATTTCGTACCCCCCTCACCTTGATTTTGGGACCGATCGAGACTATTTATCAGCGAATTCCTGACCGGGAAACCCGCCGGGATTTGAGTATGATGCGGCGCAACGGGCAGCGCCTGCTGCGCTTGATCAACCAGTTGTTAGACCTCTCCCGCCTGGAAGCCGGAAAATTAAAGCTCCAAGCGCGCCCAGGGGATTTGCTGGCATTTCTGAAAGGAATCGTATTCTCCTTTGAATCCCTGACCAGGCAGCGCAAGATTGATTTGCGCTTCCAATCCCCGGAAAACCTGCCGCCGATTTATTTTGACCCGGACAAGTTGGAAAAAGTGTTTATCAATCTGCTTTCCAATGCCTTTAAATTTACCCCGGCAGGCGGAGAAATCATCGTGGCGGTTGACATCCCCCCTGCCCCCCCTTCAAAGGGGGGTATCCCGCCGCCTCCCCCCTTTGAAGGGGGGGCAGGGGGGATGTTAGAAATCCGCGTGCGCGATACCGGCCCCGGCATCTCTCCGCAGCATCTTCCGCATATCTTCGACCGCTTCTACAGCAGCGGGGAAGGCTATTCCAAGGACCAGCAAGGCAGCGGCATCGGCCTGGCATTGACCCGGGAATTGGTGGAATTGCACCACGGCAAAATTTCCGTGAATAGCGAGGCGGGAAGGGGCGCGGAATTTACCATTCTGCTGCCCTTGGAGAAAGCGCATCTGCGGGAAGATGAAATTTTGGCTGAAACAGAGCCTCCCCTCCTTACTGCCCCCTTATCAAAGGGAAAAGCAGAGACGATTGTTCTCGAAACGGGGTTGGAAACTCGAAACGCTTCCTCCCCGGCAAGCGAAGGAGGAGCAGGGGAGAGTGTAGAGTTTCCGGGAACCGGGGGCGAGTCTCCCATCCTCCTTATTGTAGAAGATAACCCGGACATGCGCGCCTATATCCGCGGCCAGTTGCTCGATTACTGCCAGGTGTTGGAAGCCGAAGATGGCCAGGCGGGGCTGGATATGGCTTCCGATACCCTGCCCGATTTGATCATCAGCGACGTCATGATGCCGAAGATGGACGGCTATCAACTGTGCGAAAAACTCAAGACCGACCAGCGCACCAGCCACATCCCGCTGATACTCCTCACCGCCAAATCTTCCGGGGAAAGCAAGCTGGAAGGATTGACCCTGGGAGCGGACGATTACTTAGTCAAACCCTTCGATTCCAAAGAATTGTGGGTGCGGGTGAAGAACCTCATCGAGCAGCGCCGCAGATTACGGGAGCGCTTTGGCAAAGAGATCAAATTACAGCCGAAAGATATCGCCATTACCTCTGCGGATGAAAAATTTTTGCAGCGCGCTATGGACATTACCGACCGTTATATTTCGGACGAAAATTTTTCGGTCGAGCAGTTCGGGCGGGAAATCGGTTTAAGCCGCGGGCAGCTTCACCGCAAGCTGAAAGCGTTGACGGATCAATCCCCGGTCGATTTTATCCGTACCATACGCTTGAAGAGAGCGGCGCAATTATTAGAGAAGCGTTCTGGCACCGTCGCTGAAATCGCTTACCAGGTCGGTTTCAGCGACCCCTCCTATTTTAGCCGCTGTTTCCGCCAGCAATTCGGAGTATTGCCGTCTGAATATGCCGTCGAAGAGAATCGTATTAAGGAAGTATAATCGGGAAAGGAAAACCATTATGATACAGGATAACGGCAGGTTGGAAGCGATCTGGATAAAACGGGCCCGCTTAGGGCCGATGGACCCGGTCGAGCGGGCAATCCTGCGAGCCGGGGCGGGGCTGCTGAACAATGCCAACCAGGGCGGCAAACGCCAGGTAACCATTATCTCTAAGGAAAGGTGGGCAACGGTAATGGCACGGTTAGGGGTTGAGATCGATCCCTCCGCCCGCCGCGCCAACCTGATGGTCAGCGGAATCGATCTGGAGAACACCCGGGGAAAGATTTTGCAGATCGGGAGCTGCCGCATCCACGTTTGGGGCGAAACCCGTCCCTGCGAGCGCATGGATCAAGCATGGCAGGGATTGCGGGCGGCGCTGGGAGATCACGGGGGCGGCGGGATCTTCGGTGAAGTGCTGGATGATGGGGAAATTGCCCTGGGAGACGGGGTGCAGTGGGTGGCTGAGTAGATGGGTTGATGAGTAAATGAGTGCATGGGTATTCTAAACATCTTGCCGTGCTTTTCGCAACCCCTCATTAACCCATCCACCCCACAATACCGCAAGGATTCAGGAAAATGGAGCGCATAAAGCAGTTGGAAGCTTTGGTGAACAGCGAACCCGGCAACCCCCTGTTCCGCTACACCCTGGGCATGGAATACCTGAAAGTCGGGGAGTACGCGAACGCCGCGGCGGCGCTGCGGGAGGCGGTGCGGCTGAACCCGGAGTATTCCGCGGCCTACCGGGAACTGGGCAGGGCGCTGGAAAAAGACCGGCAAACCGGGGAAGCCGCGCAGGTTTACCAAAGCGGCATCGCGATCGCCAACCGGCAGGGAGACCTCCAAACCGCGAAGGAGATGGAGGTTTTCCTGAAAAGAATTCGCAAGGAAAGCAGTAGGCAGTAAGCAGTAGGCAAGTAGGCAACCCGGATTGCGAGTTGTTTACTGCCTCCTGCCTCCTGCCCCTGTCCCTGCTCCTGCCCCTTTTACCTGCCCCCCGCCAGCTCCCGAATCGCCTTTTCAATAGCGCTTGCAGGTGAATCGGCCGCCAGCGGCGCTCCGAAAACAATGCCGATAGAGTTCAGAAATCTCCCTTTCTTCCGGCGCTTAGCGATCCCTCCCCGGTCTTCCCGCTCATTGTAGATCAATACCGGGATTACCGGGCAATCCAGCCCTGCCAGAAGCGCATTTACGTCTAAGCGAAATTTGCCCGGGCTGCCCTGCCGCGCGGGAACGCCTTCCGGAAAAATACACACGGCATGGCCATTCTGCAATTGGCGGCGGGCATCGGCCAGTCCCTGGTCGGCGGATGTTTTACCGGCGCGGGAGTCCAGGGGGATTACATCCATCAGGTCAAATAATTTGCGCAGCGGCGGGGAAGTTGAAATCTCGCTGGCGAGGAGGAAATGGATGAACCGCTGGCTGGTTGAGGCGATCAGCAGGGGATCAAGTGCAGAAATGTGATTGGCGGCCAGCAGCACCGGGCCGCGAAAGGGAACATTTTCGATTCCGCGAATTCGCAGCCGGTAAACAGTGCGGGTTAACAGCCAGGCGATAAACCGGGTAAAATACTCTTCCCGGGCGATGCACAAATAAGCGAGCACCAACAGGGTGATGATCCCCATGATCAAATAAATGCTATGGGCGGGCACTGCCAGGTTCACCGCGAACAGGCCGTAGATAAACGATCCCAGCACCATGAACAGCCCGTTGAGGATGCCGGTAGTGGCCATCACCCGGCCTTTTTCATCCTCCTTTGCGAAAAATTGCAGGTAGGCGTACAGGGGAACGATGTACAGCCCTCCGAACATTCCGGCGATGAACAGCACCACCGCGGCGAGCGCATAAGCCTGGGTGGTAAAATAGAGGGCGATCCCGGAGAAGGCCATTCCTAACCCGCCTAACGGCACCAGCCCGATTTCCACCTTTTTGCCGGACCAGCGGCTGGCCAGCAGAGATCCCAGGGCAATTCCCACCCCGATGTAGGCGGGGAGCAGGGAGAGCAGAATGGTTCCGTTGGGATGTCCGGCAAGCATATTTTTTCCGTAAATGAGAATGTTGGTCTGGAAAATCAACCCGATCAGCCAGAAATAGCTGTTCGCCAGCGCCGCCAGAAATAGCCCTTTCTGTTTTTTCAGAAACGCCAGGTCGTTGATGATCCCCGCCAGCGGGTTCAACGGGAAGCGTTTAGCGGTTCCCGCCGCCGGCACTTTGGCGATAAACAGCGCCGACAGAGACCCCGCAGCCGCCACCCCAATGCAATAATAAGCCACTTTTACAGCGCTAAAGTCGTGGTAGGTCAATAAAAACCCGGTGACCGCGGTTCCCAGGATAATCGAAAGGAAGGTAGTCATCTCCACCCAGCCGTTGGCGGCGGTCACTGCCTGCGGCCGGGAGGCCTCGGGAATGTATCCGTACTTGGCGGGGCTGAAAAAAGTGCTCTGCGAGGCCATCAGGAACAGCACTGCGAACATCATATTTACATTCTCCCGGTACAGCGCCAGCGCGCCCAGGAGCATAATGCCGATTTCCGCGAATTTTACCACCCGCATCACTTCCGATTTGGCGTATTTATCCGCCAGGTAGCCCGACCAGGCGCCGAATATCACGAAAGGAACCGTGAAGATGAGCGTGGCCAGGAAAATGAAGGTCTCTTCCGACATCACCTGCTCGGCGTGTTTTACCACCAGAACCTGCAACACGTACAGTTGCAGCAGCATCTTGAAAAAATTATCGTTGAAGGCGCCCAAGCTCTGGGTGATGATGTAGGCGGGAAAGCGCCGGGGTAATAGCTTTGTGGCCATGGTTTACTCCATGAATTAGGGGAAATGGCGGCATTATTCCGGGTGCTCGCTGGCGTCGGAATGAGGAACGGAATTCCGAAAAAACCGGTCGGTGATAATCCCCTGGTAATCATATTTCTGGATGCGCTGGAGGATCGACTCCTCGTTGACGGTCCAGATATAAATCTCCTTCTTCATCTTGCGGGCTTTTTCGACCAGCCGGTCGGTCACGTTCTTGTAATGCGGATGCCAGGCGTCGGTAGAGAGAAAAATGTCGATCAGTTTGTGCAATTGCGGGGGATTCTGGAATAAATACCCGGTGCGAATGTTCCGGTCGATCTTTTTGATTTTTCGCAGCAAGTAGGGATTGAAAGAGGAAATCCATACCTGCGGGCGAATATTCATCCGCCGCAGCAGCTCCACCAGGCGCTCGGCGAAGTGGTGGGGATTGGGCGCCAGGGATTTGGCGTCCAGGTTGAGCGGAACGGTATTCTTGAATTCTTCTAAAAATTCTTCCAAAGTGCAGATGCGATCCGGGCGCTGGTAGTGATTTTGCCGGAACGCGAGAGCTTTCAATTCTTCTACGCTACACAAGGCCACCGCCTTCGACTTCTTGAAGTGCTTCCATAGATAAGCGTCATGGAAGAGCACCGGCGTCCCGGAGCGGCACATCCGCACGTCCACTTCCAGGGCGGTGGCGCCTTGCTCCAGCGCCAGCCGCCCCGCGGCAATGGTGTTTTCCGGCGCCAGGATTCGTTCCCCGCGATGGGCGATCATTAATGGAGATTTTCCAACAGCCATTCCATCTCCGCGTTTAGAAGCTGCTCGAGGTTAATTCCGTCATTTTTGATCGAAGCCGATCGCTCACTTCAGCAGCAAAAGCTTGCGGGTTTGGGTAAACTCGCCGGTCTTCAGTTGATAGAAATAGATGCCGCTGGCAACCGCCGAAGATGTATCATCTTTTCCGTCCCAAATCGCGGTTTTGAATCCCGCGCTTTGAATTTCGTAAACCAGCGTTCTGATATTTCTTCCCACGCTGTTGTAGATGCGCAAGGCGACTTCTCCTCTTCGCGGCAGGTAGTAGGGGATCGTGGTGGCGGGGTTGAAAGGATTGGGGTAATTTTGATATAATTCGAAACCGCCCGGGGCGACAGGGCTGCCGCCGGAACCGGTTCCGCTGCCGCCGGCGCTGAAAAGGGTCATCACGCCCAGGTGGTCGGAGCAATAATTGGTTCCGTTATAAGGCTGGTTCATGATCACCCGAGAGGTATCGATCATAAGTTGCCCGGTATTCTTGTAAAAAATGTAATCGATTCTTGAAGAGGGCGCCTGGGCGGGAACGGTGTACCCCGGCAACGCCGGATTCGCGGCGTAATAGGTATCGATAAAAAACGTGTCCGTGCCGGTAGCAGTCAGCAACAGAATGGGCTGCGACCCCGGGGTATCGTTAAAATCGCCGGTCAGAACGGACGCCAGCGCCGGAACGGCGTTTTCGGTCTGGTCAACGTATCCCATGACCTGCTGAACTTGTTGAACCCGCGTGGCCGTGCTGTTGAAATCCAGGTGAGTATTAAAAAAATTGATCTTCCCCAGGGGGGTATTGATGTGATTCCATACCACCTTCCGGGGAAATACTCCCGGAACCAGTTGCTGAAATCCGCTCTGTTCAACCGGGTGCTTGCTGATAATCCCGATATACTCTTTGAACTGGTTGTTCCAGGACAGGTGCGTATAACTGATATAATAGTGGTAGGTAACGCCAAAATAAGCGCCCAGCGAATCCGCAATGACCCGGGCCTGGTTATCAACGCCCCCGCCGGTGAGCGTTTCATTGATCTCCTGTAACCCGATGATGTCCGGGTTCAGTATTTTCAGATATTGAATAGTATGGAACAGGCGCTCCTGGGGATCCGTGCCGGGCTTCATCCCCTGCAAGTTATAGGTAATGATCTTGAGGGAATCTTGCGCCGCTGCCGCATTTATCCCCGCCAGTAACAGAATGGCGCCCCAAACGCCGCAGAATCTCGCCAAAGCAGCCCTCCTTTCTCAAGGGATTGCTTTCGTCATTAAGGCTCTATGGGTGTCCAATCACGTGACATTATGAGAATTTCCAATGCCAGATAATCACCCTGACGCTCTTGACCTCACCCGCTCGAGAAATATACAGACAGGGGTTCAATATTACGAATAAAATTTTCACCGGGAAAATGAGACTGTGAAAGGCGTGCGGAACATCGGGCCCGTCGTTTGGCGCTGATCGGCCCGGCTTGAAGAAAAAATTGCATCTCCGCGGCAGAAACCTTAAGTTTGAACATTTTCCGGGAGGGCAATAACGCGTTCACCTTCAACGAGACGGTCTGGTTGGAACAATACCTGCGACATTTCAAAAGAATTTTGGGGTTGCTCATCATCCTGTTGTTGGCCGGGTCGGGGAGCATTTTGGCCGCGGCCCCGCAGGATTCGGTCTATGTTGTGGCCTATACCGCGCACAATCGCAAAGAGGCGCTGCAAAAGGCGGAATTTCTCCAGGAGAAGGGTTTCCCCTGCGAAGTGCATCAGGTTCCGCTGAACAAATATGTGGTGACGGCGGGGCGGGTTCCCTACAAAAAAGCGAAAAAGCTCAAAGAAAAGGTCGTCAAAGCCGGCCTGGAATTCAACTATGCGTACATTTCCACCGGGGAAGATTTCGAGGGACGAATCTTTCCCCGGCCGCCAGAGCCGGAAGCAGAGGCGGAATTGCTGACCTCGCTTCCCCCGCCCGCGGCCGGAAACGGGGTGTACATTATCGTCTCTTCCGGCAAATCCCGGGAAAGCGCCATCCAACTGGCCGATTCCTACCGGCAACAAGGGTATCCCGGGGAAGTTTTCCTGTCTTCCAACCAGTTTTATATCGTAAGTTTGGGGCGCTATCCCCGGGAACAGGCCGCCCGGCTCAAAGACGAGGCGGTGCAGAAAGGAATCGTTCGCAGCGATGCGTACCTCTCCTCCGGCGCGGCTTTAAGAGAAAAGATTTATCCCTCCGGCGCCCCCTCTTCGCAGTCGCAGGGCGCTTTCCCGGTAACCGGGGACAGCTCCGCGCTAACTCCTGCAGCGCCCCCTCAAAGCCTCCCGGCGACTACCATGAAATACCAAGGCGATGGAAACCGCACCTATGTGCTCGCCGGGTACAGCAACAGCATGGACGAGGCGGTCCGCCAGGCGGAAGGCCTGTTCGATAAAGGTTATTCCTCGGAAGCGTATTGGACCAGCAATGGAAATTATGTCACCGTCCTGGGACCCTATTCGCCCGAAAAAGCCCGCCAAATCCGCGATGAAGCGCTGCAAAAGGGCATTTTGAAGGAGACCGCAACCCTCTCCGGCGAAAAACTGTTCCGGGAAAGAATTTACAGTTCCGAAAACCAGCGCCGTTATACCGTTTCCCCCTCCGGCGAACCGTCATCGGAAAGCCCGCAGAAAAACGGCCAGACCGCGGAGCAGAAAACCGCCCCGGATACGGCTGCGACGGCTTTCGGGGGAAGTTTTTTTATTGTTGCGCGGGAGAGCAATTCGGAGGAAGAGGCGGTAAAAATAGCCCAGGCGCTGGGGCAGAAGAAATACGACGCCAAAGTGTACCAGACTGCCAAACAACATTTTGCTATTACCCTGGGATACTACCCCAGGGAAGAGGCGGAGCGCCTGAAAAACGAAGCCATGCGCAACGGAGATGCGGACCGGAACGCCTGGCTCTCCTCCGGGAAAGAATTTACCCGCCAGGTGTACCCGGCTCCGTAATATTGAACCGTTCCATCATGGAATAGAGCCGGCGGCGGGTAACTCCCAGGAGATCCGCGGCGCGGGTTTTATTGTTGCCCGCCTTTTGCAGCGCCTGGAGCACCAGGCTCTTCTCGAATTCATCCCAGTGAATCCCTTCCTCGGGAAGCTCGAATCCCCCGCCGGACGGATTTGCCTGCCGGATGGCCGCGGGAAGATCTTCCACCCGGATCAGATAATCGTTGCAAACAATCGCCGCCCGTTCCAGGGCGTTTTGCAGTTCCCGCACGTTGCCGGGCCAGTGGTACTCCATCAGCAGCGCCAGGGCCGGGCGGTCGATGCTCTTGGCGGCGGAATGCTGCACAAAATGGTGCGCCAGGGCGGGAATGTCTTCCTTGCGCTCCCGCAGGGGCGGCAGGGTAAGGGGAAACACGTTCAGGCGGTAATAGAGATCATTGCGAAAACGCCCTTCTTCTGCCATCGCTTCCAAGTTCTGGTGGGTGGCGGCGATGATGCGCACGTCCACGATAATCTTGTGATTGCCGCCTAAGCGGTAGATTTCTTTGTTTTGCAGCGCCCGCAGCAGCTTGGCCTGGGTGGCCAGGCTCATGTCGCCGATCTCATCCAGGAAAATGCTCCCCCCGCCGGCCTGCTCGAACTTGCCGATCCGCCGCTGGGTCGCCCCGGTAAATGCGCCTTTTTCGTACCCGAACAGCTCGCTTTCCAGGAGGTTTTCCGGCAGCGCCGCGCAATTGACCGCCACAAAGGGTTTTCCGGCCCGGGGGCTGCTCTCGTGGATGGCCTGGGCGACCAGCTCTTTGCCGGTTCCACTCTCTCCCCGGATCAGCACCGTGGCGTCATTCTCGCTGCTTTTTTTGATTAACCGGTAAATTTCCTGCATCTTTTTACTCTTGCCGATGATGTTTGGGAAAAATAACGGCTCGTCCGGGTATTCGCCGCTGTGCAGGCGGGTTTGCCGCAGGCGCCGGTTCTCCTCCCGGATGCGGCGCTGCTCCAGGATGCGGCGAATGCGCAGGCTCAATTCCTCCATCTCGAAGGGTTTGATCAGGTAATCATAAGCGCCCTTTTTCAGCGCTTCCACCGCGGTTTTCTGGGTGGCATAGGCAGTCATAATGATCACTTCCGTGGCGGGGTGGAGGGATTTGGCCTGTTCCAGCACTTGCAGGCCGTCGATTCCCTCCATGCGCAGGTCCGTGACCAGCACTTCCACGGCGCCGGGGTTTTCTTGCAGGTATTGCAGGGCGGCACGGCCGGAGGTGCGGTATTCCACCGCCAGCCCTTCCAGGGCCAGGGAGGCTTTCAGCACTTTGCAGAATTTTTCTTCGTTATCGACGATGAGGATGTTGGCCATGGGGGATTACAACAGTATTCGGGGACGGTGCGGCGAGGTCCCGACTGGTTATTTCAAAATCGCCCGCAGCAGGATCAAAAAGCCCTTATCGTGGCTCTTCACCATTTTCAGGTTGTGCTGGGCGTCTTCGAACGTGGGCGCTAAGGCGATGGCTTTCTCGAAGTCGGCCATCGCTTTGAGATAAAGACCGCGGCTTTTGATCAAGTGGAAAGTGCCCAGGTCGTTCCAGTAATCCGGGTAGTGGGTATGGTCATCGCTGCTGGAGAAGAAATACTGCTCGTATTTTTCGATGGTTTCCAAGCTCAGCTCTTTTCCGCCGAATAAAAAGCGCAGGTAGAATTCGTAGATCTTCTCCCGGTCGGAGAGCACGTCCACCAGCCGCAACTGGAATTGCTCCAACTGCGGCAGGATCATTTTGTGATTGTTGTCTTTGAGCAGTTCCAGCAACTGGTTGAACTCTTTCTGCCAGTGGGGAATGCGGTACTTGGGAATATCCCGCACCTGCTTCAGGTAAATGGATACCCGCGCCGGCACCGCCACCGCTTCCGGGTCTTTAGCCCCCTGCAGGGCGGATTTATACAGCGAAACCCCTAAGTTGAACTGCGCTTCCACGTAATTGGGATTGAGCCGGATCGCTTCTTTGAACATCGAAATGGAATGGTCGAAGTCATCCAGGAACAGGTAGGCCAGCCCGTAGTAGTTCAGAAAATCGGGATACTTCTCGTTGGTGCTCATGGCCTTTTGGAAAACCTTCAGGGCGGGAATGAATTTGCGGGATTTCAGGTAGCTGACTCCCAATCCCATATAAGCTTTCATAAAATTGCCGTCCTGCTCCAGGGCAGTCTTGAACTGGCTGATCGCCTCGGGGTAGAGATTTTTCTTGAGGAACAGGATGCCGAGGTAGTAGTGGGATTTGGGATGGCGGTAGCGTTTGAGTTTCGCTTCGATCTGGTAAACCGCCTCCAGCTCCGCGATGACGCTTTGATGGAATTTTTCGGTGATGGCGTTCAAAAAGTCATAGTCCACCTGCGGAACCTCGCGGCGCAGGTCCACCGGGTGCTCCCGGGAGATCAGGAACATCCCTTTTTCGAACACTTCCGAAATGATTTTGCGGTGCTCGATCAGCGCCCCGGTGTGAATGTGGAATTCGCGGTTGTAAATTTCGATTTTGTCATGCAGCCCAAAGTTTTCCAAAGTGTCCTCGACAATTTTGGCCTAAATTAAACCCGGAAACTGCCTGTTGCAATGGATTTCCTTTCCCGGCGCAAGATTCTTCCCGCAGCGGGAAGAATTTTCAAAACGTCGCCTTCCCTGGCGGCCTCTTATCTTTATTTCGTAAAGGTTGATACATTAATTTGCCAACGGTCATCCCCGTTTCCCAATATCCTGTCTTATCACCTGGTCTCTGACAATTTTGGCGAGTATCAAGTAGCGGCGACTCCCCTTCCCCTCCTGGCAGGGGATTAAGGGGTGGGCCAGGGGGCACACCGCGGAGAGAATTCCTGGAGCCGAGCCAGTCTGTGCACCACACAACCCACCCCCGACCCCTCCTGGGAGGGGAGCTTCGGAAACGAACTCTGTAACCACGTATGGGTTTGCAACCCATAAGTTGTTAAAGACCACGTTATAAGACACCTTAACGAGTATAAGATTAGCCCATTGGTGATTACTGCGAGTCGGGCGATAGCGGTTGGCGATCCCGGGGGAAAAGGGTGCGAATGAGGTAGGCAATGCCAATCACGATCAGCCCCGCCGGCCAGTAGTCCTCTAACATGGCAAAAAAAAGATCCGTGGGGATCATTTCCAGGTAATACCCCAGGAACAGCAGCCCGACCAGCAGGATCAAGTTTCCGAAGAGCAGGTAATTCCATTTGCGGCTTCCCCAGAGGTACAGGGGATAGAACGCCAGTCCCGCCGCAATGGTAAACGCCGAGAGGGTCAGCCCGCGGTGAATCCGGTAGAATTGCCATTCGGCGAAAAGGTAATACAGCCCGATCAGCATCAAAAACGAGAACAGGTAAAGTCCCCCGCGGGGGGAGCGGTTAACAGCCCGCCACAAACCGAACAGGCCGAGAATTACCAGCCCATAGCTGCGCAGCAGGTAGATATTCAGGTCGTAATAAGGCCGTAGCAAAATCGCCAGCCCGATCGCGATCAAAATAAACCCTGTAACTACCGAACGCTTTGAATTCATAACCCTCAAACCACCTGCTCGCCGGATTCTTCCGGCAATACGAACATCAGTGCAATATAAATCAACACCCCCAGGCCCTTGGAGAGCACCGTCAGCAAAACCCAGCCCAGGCGCACGATGGAGGAATCGATATTGAAATGATTCGCCAACCCGCCGCATATCCCGCCAATCTTACGGTCGGACCGGGAGCGGTGAATATCCAACCCGCGCAGGCCGGATTTGTCCTGCTCCCCGCTTTCCCTGCCGCTCTCCGCCCCTCCTGTTTCCGCGTTGGTTTGCTGCTGCCATTGCGCAAACAGAATCAAACCTCCGATGGAAATCAAAAAGATCGCCCAGATAGTCGTCCAGGGCAGGTCGAGAACCGAAAAAAAACGAAACAGGTCAAATTGCCAGGAGAGCAACAATACGCCGAAGAAGATAAAGATAATCCCTATAAATAAAGTGTTATCGATGGTTCTTTCGCCGGGTTCGGCGGATTCATCGGGATTTTCCGGCACCAGTACCAGCGCGGCGAGATAGATAATGAGACCGGTTCCCCAAAAGAAGGACGCAATCACGAACAAGAGCCGGGCCATATTGCTGTCTATCTGGAAATATGCCGCGATGCCGCCGCACACTCCTCCCAAATAGCGGTCGCTGCGGGAGCGATAGAACCTGGGGCGTTCTTTCATTTCCTCTGCCATATTTTTCCCTCGAATAACTGTTTAGCAACACGGAAAATCCCGTTGGCGGGTTTCACGCTTTATGAATTCAGCGCCTGGATGTTTAAAATTTCATACTTCATGGTTCCGGCGGGAACTTTGATCTCCACGGTTTCCCCCACTTTTTTGCCTAACAGCGCCTTGCCCACGGGGGAGACCACGGATATTTTCGCTTCCTGGAAGTTGGATTCTTCCTGGGAAACCAGGGAGTATTGAACTTCCTGGTCGCGGTTCAGATCCTTCAACAGCACCGTGGTATATAGCGCCACGTGCTCCCCGCTGATCGATTTGGGATCGATGACCCGCGCCCGGCGCACGGTTTCTTCCAACTGGGATATTTTCGTTTCTAACAGTCCCAGGGCCTCTTTGGCGGCGTGGTACTCGGCGTTCTCCTTCAAATCTCCGAAATCGCGGGCTTCGGAAATTTTTTGGGAAAGTTCCGGGCGTTTGACGGTTTTCAGCTCTTCCAATTCCTGCTTCAGTTTATCCAACCCTTCTTTGGATATATAGAAATATTTTGACATGATGCCTCCGTTCGATGCTTGGCTGATTTGGATTTCCTCAGGCGAAACTCACAAAGCCTTCCCGGCTTAACTGCTCCTGCCCTCCCGACAATACGTTCGCATCCCTGCTCACTTGTCGGGATGGAACCTTACCGGTTCAACTGCCCCCGCCTAATTCCCCCTGCTCCTGCGCCGGGAAGCGGGTTCTATCCGCTCCACGCTGATAATTCCCTTCACCTTGGTAACGGCGTTTATCACCCGGGTAAGATGGGGCAGGTTTTTTACTTCGATAACGATTTTGCCGATCGCCAGTTTGTCCTTCGACTTGATGTCCATGTTCAGGATATTGATGTTATTATTGGAGATCACCTGCGCAATGTCGCGAATCAAATTGCGGCGGTCCTCCCCGAGCAGGGAGAGCTGCACCTTGAACTCTTCCTCTACTTCCACGGTCCAGTTCACCGGCACGGTACGATCGTTCTTGTCCACCAAACTCTGCATGTTCGGGCAGGTGGTGCGGTGAATGGTCACGCCTTTGCCGCGGGTGATGTAACCGATGATGTTGTCGCCGGGAACCGGCTGGCAGCACTTGCCGATGTGCACCATGATGTTATCCATGCCCTGCACCCGGATGGCGGAATGGCTCTTATCGCGCTGCAAAATTCGCTTTAAGAGCGATTCTTTTTGTTCTTTGGGATGGGTTTCGGAGATGGCGGAGAGAATTTTCTCGATGGACACCTCTCCCCGCCCCACCGCGGCCTTCAGGTTGCGGATCTCGTCAAAATTGAGCTTGGTGGCGGCTTCCTGGAGTTTCTCGTCGGTCAGTTTTTCTTTAAAGCGGTTAAAATACTTGGTGAGGATCTCTTCGCCCAACTTCAGGCTGTGCTCGAAACGCACTTCCCGGAGATATTTGCGGACATGGTGCCGGGCTTTGCTGGTTTTCACAAAGGTCAACCAGTCCTGGTTGGGATGCTGGTTGTTGCTGGTGATGATTTCGACCTGCTCGCCGCTGTTCAGGGAGTATTTCAGGGGAACGATCTTTCCGTTTACTTTTGCCCCGATGCAGTGCATGCCCACGTTGGTATGTACCGCAAAAGCAAAGTCCACCGGATTCGCGCCCTGGGGAAGGCGGATCACGTCGCCCTGGGGCGTAAAGACGAATACCTCCTGCTGATAGAGGTTCACTTTCAGTGAATCCAGAAAATCCTGCGCGTCCATGGCCTCGTTGCCCTGGTATTGTTCCAGCAATTGCCGCACCCAGGACAGGTGCTTTTCCATGTCGTCTTTTTTGCGCTCGCCTTCTTTGTAACGCCAGTGGGCGGCAATCCCTAATTCCGCTATCCGGTGCATTTCCCAGGTGCGAATCTGAATTTCCACCATGTGCCCCTCTTTGTCCACCACGGTGGTATGGAGGGACTGGTAGCCGTTCATTTTGGGCATGGCGATGTAATCTTTGAAACGCTCGTACACCGGGGTGTAACGGTTGTGAACGATCCCCAGCACGTAATAACACTCCTCCACTTTTTCCACGATAATGCGGATGGCAAAAAGATCGTAAATCTCTTCAAACGGTTTTTGCCGCTCGTGAATTTTGCGATGGATGGAATAGAGGTGTTTGGGACGCCCCTGCACCGTGGCTTTGATGTTGTGGGCCTGCAAATCTTCTTCGATCGGGGCGATGGTTTTGTGAATGTGGGTTTCGCGCTCCTCTTTTTTCTGATTCAGGCGGTTTTTGAGCTCCACAAACGCTTTATAATCAAAAAATTTGAAAGAGAGGTCTTCCAATTCGCTTTTGACCCGGGCCATACCGAAGCGGTTGGCCAGGGGCGCATATACGTCGCGGGTTTCGATGGCGATGCGCATGCGGCTGCGGGCGGGCATGTGCTGCAAGGTGCGCATGTTGTGCAGGCGGTCGGCAAATTTAATAACGATCACCCGAAGGTCTTTAGCCATGGACAACAGCATCTTGCGAAAAGTCTCCGCCTGCCGGGATTCGTAGCTGAGGTTCTTGCGGCCGCTGATCTCCCCGATTTTAGTGACCCCATCTACCAGGAGGGCAATTTGCTTTCCGAATTCATCTTCCAGATCTTTCAGGGTGAAGTCGGTATCCTCAACCACGTCGTGCAGCAGGCCGGCGGCAATGGTGGTGCTGTCCATGCGCATTTCGGCCAGGATCATGGCCACGTTCAGGCAGTGCTCAAAATAGGGTTCCCCGGAATTGCGCCGCTGCTCCCGGTGCGCCCACAACCCGAATTCGTAGGATTTTCGCAACAGCGCCTCATCAAAATTGGGGTTATAGTTGCGAACCTCCTCCACCAACCGTTCGAATACCGGGTCAAATTGAACCCGGAGCGCGCGATAGGTTTCTTCCTGAATGTCGATGACTTCTAACACATCCATAGTGCTTCACGTCTCGCGATAATTCGTACATCTAAAACGATGCTGCTCATAATTCCCGGCCGGCGGCGGCCCCGGGAGTTGCTCATTGTAATATTCAATATTAGACCTGTTGCGAAATAACGTTTTGGGAATTTCAGGTTAAATATTAGCCACGAATTGACACGAATGAACACCAATAAAAATAATTACTTTTGTGAAATACCATTCGCGTAGATTCGTGATCATTCGTAGCTTCTTTTTTATTTTGCAACAACTCTATTCATTAACGGCAGGATCGAGCGCTTCTTTATTGACCGGTTATACTTGTTGCGGAGGACTTTCCCATTTTTATTCTTTTAATCCTACCATTATTTTCATAAACTCCCTTCGTTATCAAAAACGAAGCTAACGTTTCGCGTATGTAAATTCAAGTGTTATTTTCTCCGCGCTGTTTCCGGCTCCCTGTTCCTAAGGGATGATATTTCAACCAATTAGAACCCGGAATCACTGCCCAAAACCAACATCGAACAGAGGTGCAGATGGAACCATTATTGGAAGCCGCCTTAGTCGCCGCCCGGGATTGCTTAGGCGTGCGCCGGCACGAGAGCGTGCTGGTCGTGACCGACGTCCACCGCCGCCGCATCGGCCAGGCGCTCTATGAAGTTTGCCAGGACCTGGCCCGGGAGGTGCTCTACCTGGAAATGCTCCCCCGGAAGGTGAACGGCGAAGAACCCCCCGGGGCGGTGCAGGAGGCCATGAAATCGGTTGACGTGGTGGTCTGCCCCACCACCACCTCCTTAACCCATACCGACGCCCGGCGGGCTGCCTGTAAAGCGGGCGCCCGGGTGGGCACCATGCCGGGAATCACCGAGGATATCATGGTGCGTACCATGCGGGCGGATTATCATCGCATCGCCCGGCTGACCGAGCAGGTCGCCGCCATTCTCACCGCCGGCGTTCTGGCGCAGGTAACCACCCCGGCGGGAACGGATATCCGCATTCCCATCGGGGGAATTACCGCCATCCCTTCCACCGGCATGGTGCTGGAACCGGGGAAGTTCGGCAATCTCCCTTCCGGCGAGGCGTATTTGATGCCCCGGGAAGGAGAAGCCGAAGGGGTCATTGTGGTGGACGGTTCCCTGGCCGGAATCGGCCTGATTACCGGGGAGCCGGTCAAAATCACCGTTGAAAAGGGCCAGGCCGTAAAGATCGAAGGAGGAAAACAGGCCGAAGAGTTTGAAAGGATGGTCACTTCCGTGGGTGAAAAAGCCCGCAACCTGGCAGAATTAGGGGTGGGCACCAATTACATGGCGGAAATCAAGGGAACGGTGTTGGAGGATGAAAAAGTGCTGGGCACGGTTCACCTGGCCTTAGGCAACAACGTTTCCATGGGCGGAACCTGCAACGTGGCTTTTCACGTTGACGGCATTCTATTGAACCCGACCCTGGAGATCGACGGCCAGAAAATTCTGTTGAACGGGGAAATGCTGGTCTAAACAGAGGTAAATATCGACCTCAAAGGTTTTTCCCCGGCAGGGATGGCCTCGTCAGAAAACCTTTGAGGTCTGAAGTTCCGGAGATTACAATTCCAGGCTTTGCAGCAATACTTCCGCGCGGTTTTTCAAGGTAGGATTATTATAATCCTTGATGACTTTGTCGGATAACTCTTTGGCTTTTTGCGGATTGCCGGCTTCCCGGTAAGCCTGGGCGGCGCTGTAAAAATAATCTGCGGCCATGGGGAACATCGGATCAATGGTCGCAGCCTTTTCGTAGTTTTTCGCCGCTTCCGCATACTCCTTTTCGCCCATCAGGCAATCGGCATACCCGGCGTAAGCCGCCTGGGCCATAATATTTTTACCGGCGTAGTCGTCAGTAACCACCTTGAAATACTTTTTTGCCTGGGTGAAATCGTTGTCTTCCCAATAAAATTTAGCCAGGAAGAAAGCCGCCTCTCCCGCGGCGTGTGTGCCGTTGTAGCGCTCCACGATCTCGGCAAAGGTCGCCATGCCATTTTCCTTGTCGCCGTTGCGGATCTGTTCCTGGCCGGTGGAGAGCAAGGAAAGGGCTTCCTTCTGGGCGCTTTTTTGAGAATTCAGGTAGAACCAAACCAGCGCCGCCACTGCAACTACCCCCAGGACGCCGTAAACAAGCTGCCGGGAATGGTCTTCAAAAAACGATTTCACTTTCATGGTGGCCAGCACGAACTGGTCCTGCTTCAATTCCCGTTTGGTGTACTTCTTCTTCGCCTTTAACATGTCATTTCATCTCCTGCCCGAAGCATTTTCATCAATAAGTAAGTATGGGTGCCCCCTGCAGGACTCGAACCTGCGACCCCCGGATTAGGAATCCGATGCTCTATCCGCCTGAGCTAAGGGGGCTTCCCGCTATTATTTCAAAGCTGCAAAATTTAAACGGATCGGGTAAGTAATGCAATATCAAATATAATTTGGGGGTTGAAATTAAAAGAAAATCCCGCCGGTCGAGAAAGTAAGAGGGGGCTGGTGGAACATGCCAATCCGCAATAAGCCATCGCTCGATGCCGAACCGATTTTTTTTTGCGGGAGGGTTGCTTAACTATCCATAATAATTGTATCTTGGCAAATCTAAACATGAGCAAGATATAATTTATTAATGAGTTGCTGGGTAGTCCTAAACGATTAATGCTGCTTAAAGAGGTGTATGGTGTCATTCCCACGCAAGTGGGAATCCATAAACTCGGCAGAAATCGTGGATTCCCGCTTTCGCGGGAATGACAAAGCATCTGGTCGAATAGCATAGCAGCATTACCTATTTAGGACTACCAGTTGCTGAAAAAAAGCCGGGAAACTTGCCTCCCCGGAAGTATCCCGGAAAAGAATGTCTTTAAGGGCCTGATTTTCGCTCAAGCAATGAATGCGGGTAGCGGAAGCTGCGCGATCCACATATCGTAAAAGTGCCCGTTTGCGTTCATCCTGGTTCACTCAAACCGGAGGTCGATATGCCCCGCTTTATTGGCCGCTCTGTTAGAATCGCATTTGTTTGGTTCTTTTTCGGCGCCGGAATGTTTTTAAGCGCCCAAACCAACCTGCCCTACGCGCTGGAATTGGATGATCCCGCCGCGGGCGACCAGGATGATATGTGCATCTGGATTCACCCGCAGCCCGCCCAAAGCACAATCATTGCCTCCGATAAAGGCTCGGATAAAGTCATCGTATATGACCTGCAAGGGAATACGCTGCAAATTATTCCCCTTCCCAGCGCCTCCCGGAACATCGATGTGCGGTATAATTTCCCTCTTTCCGGCCAGCCGGTTGATATTGTCGGGTTTGGCATGGATGTAAACCAAATTCTGTTCTATACCGTCGATCCGGCAACGCGAGAACTCAACCCGGCGGGAAGTTTTAGTAGCCAACTGGATGATGTATATGGTTTTGCGCTCTATCATAGCCCCTTCGACGGCAAATACTATGCAATGGTAAGCAACAATAGCGGAAGCGGGCAAATAGAGCAGTGGGAGCTGGTCGATAACGGCAACGGCGCTATCGCCGGCATTCACAAACGCACCTGGACCAATGGCGCCGGCGGTTTGACCGAGGGCCTTGTCGCCGATGACGAAACTGGGAAATTTTACGCCGCAAGCGAGGATCACGCCATCTATAAATATGACGCCGACCCCCTGGATCCCACTCCTTCCCCAACGCTGGTCGCCTCCGTGGGGCAAAACGGCCTTTCCGCAGACATAGAGGGCATTACCATCTATTATGCGGCCAACGGAGAAGGATATTTGATCGCTTCCAGCCAGGGCAGCGACGATTTTATCATTTACCAGCGCAAACCGCCCCACAATTACGTGATGACTTTTACGGTTCAATCCGCAAACGGCACCGACGGTATCGACGTTACCAACGTCAACTTAGGGGGACTGTTTTCGGAGGGTTTGTTCCTGGCGCACGACGGAAGCCGGATTCTGGGGGCAAAATTTGCGGATTCCGGTTTGCCGCCGGACACCGCTTACTGGAATCCCCGCAGCGGGGGAATGAGCAACTCTCCAACCGTCACCTTTGCCGCGATTGGCGATTACGGGGAGGACAATGAGCCTGAGCAGGCGGTGGCCGACCTGATCGATAACCTGGAGGTGGATTTTATCATCACCACGGGGGACAATAGCTACGGTAACGATTTTGACCAGCAAGTGGGGCAGTATTACAGCAATTACATCGGAAA
The DNA here is from genome assembly GCA_964522165.1 of uncultured Calditrichaceae bacterium. Classification (GTDB taxonomy): domain Bacteria; phylum Calditrichota; class Calditrichia; order RBG-13-44-9; family J075; genus JABWBP01. Next base: position 2,881 of record CAZFVV010000007.1, on the reverse strand, counting down.
TTACCAGGGCAACTATGGCAGCGGATCCCCGGTAAACCGCTTTTTCCCCTCCTTGGGGAACCATGACAATTTGACCAACTATTTGGCCTTCTTCACCCTGCCCGGTGAAAATATTCCCACCAGCAATACCTCCGGGAACGAACGCTATTATGATTTTATTCGCGGGCCAGTGCATTTTTTTGCCATTAATAGCTGCACTGATGAGCCGGATGGAATTTCCAGCGCTTCCGCCCAGGCGCAGTGGCTTCAGGCGCAGTTAGCCGCCTCCAACGCCCCCTGGAAGATCGTTCACCTGCACCATCCCCCTTACTCATCGGGAAAGGATGAAGAAATTATGCGCTGGCCATTCGAAGACTGGGGCGCTTCCGCAGTGCTCGCGGGCCATCACCACTCCTACCAGCGCATCCACCGCGATGACAATGGCGACGGCGCTATTTTGCCCTATTTTGTTACCGGCCTGGGCGGGGCAGATATCAATAACTTCTCCACTCCTACGGCTCCCGGCACCATGTTTCAGTATAACGCCGATTATGGAACCATGCTCATTTTCGCCAGCGAGGACAGCATCACCTTTCAATTCTATTCGATCACCAATGGCGGCTCCCTCATCGACAGCTTCACCATGGCGAAATTTTCTGTTTTGGTAAAAGCGAAGGTTTTTTTAGAGGGACCGTTCGTCTCCAATTCCATGAGCACTTACTTAAGCAATGCGGGGCTGCTCCCCCCGGGTCAGCCCTTCAACGCCGCTCCCTGGAACTATGGCGGAACCGAGAGCGTCAGCGCTGTTCCGGATGGCGTGGTGGATTGGGTGCTGATAAAACTGCGCAGCGCCTCCAGCGCCGCCAGCGAGGTGGCGGCCCGGGCGGCTTTTTTGAAAAATGACGGCACTCTTATGGATATCGACGGCGGCAGCGGGGCGCGTTTTCCGGGAATAACCCCCGGTAATTATTACCTGGTCATTTGCCACCGCAACCATCTTGCGATTATGAGCAGCAGCGCTCAGGCGCTCGACGCCTCCGGCGCCCTCTATGATTTTACCACTGCCCAGGAGCAGGCTTACGGTTTCAACCCTATGAAGGAATTGGCTGGCGGAATATTTGGGATGATCGCCGGCGACGGCAACGCGGATGGGGAGATCAATGATGTCGATAAAGACGCAATCTGGCGATTTCAAAACGGCACCGCCTATCACTACAGCAAGTTCGCTGATTTTAATTTCGACGGCGGCATCGATGTGCTGGATATGAATCTGAAATGGCGCCCCAATCTCAACCGCTCCACCCAGGTGCCATAGCATTCGATTGGCGCAGCAGCACTATATTTCATTTCCAACTCCTCAAAATAAAACACCCGCCCGGGTATTTGTATCATCCCGGGCGGGTGCTGGCGGGGAATGTCACGATTATTTATTTCGCCGCGTTCCGATCCCGTAAAAGCGTAAACAACTCATCCCCATTCTTATAATCTTTCTTCTCGATCTTCGACAGCCATTCGGCGTGTTGGATGTAGGCCACCGCCAGGCGCGCCTTCTCGCGAATAATCTCCGAACGGCTGTTGTTCGCCAGGCGAATCAACTGGCCGACGATTTCATAATTGTACTGATCCGGGTAGAACATTTGATATTTCACCACCTGGAAAATGGCGGATTCGATGAGGCCATTATGATCCGATTGCAACGCCGCCAGGTAATTCTGCGGGGCTTTCTCCACCACCGCCTTGCTTTGAGCGAATGCGCCCAATGAAAGGGCTACAACCAGTGTAATGATCAATGATTTCATGACATTCTCCTTTTTGTTATCCGGTTATAGCTTACGGGGGGGTGAGAGAAGAGATGTCATGCGAGGGTAAAGGGTTGTCAAAAAATGTCACAGAGCCTGGCGGCATTCCCCTGCCTCCTGCACCGCTCCGCGATTTATTTTCCGAATGGAATTTTAGAGAGCAGGCGGCTTATATTCAAACCTTCAATAACGGGATCAGCCCATGCACGAAATGTCGATTGCGCAGAATATTTTGGAGATCGTGGAAAGCGCCCTGCGCGAAAACCCCGGCAGCCGCTTGAAAAAAGTAGTGGTCAAGGCGGGGAACTGGCGGCGGTGGTGCCGGAGTCCCTGCAATTCTGCTACCAGGCCCTCACCGCGGGAACGCCCCTGGAAAGCTCGGGGCTGCGGATCGAAGTGATCCCGGTGCGGGCGCGCTGCGAAAGCTGCGGCAGGGAGTTCCGGATCGAATCCTTCTTCTTCGTATGTCCCCATTGCGAGAGCGCCCAGGTAAAAGTGCTCAGCGGCCAGGAGTTGCAGGTGAGCGAGCTGGAAGTGGAGTGAGTTTTAAAAGCGTTGGAGGTATTCCGGCGGCCGGGCGTCTCGATCTGCCTCAGCGTATCAACGGTGAACTAAAAAGACTCAACATTTTATCCGAACGGTTCAGCGGTGAACTGAACAAGCGCATTATTCCCCCCAAAAGGTGCAACAATGAGCTAAAAAGATTCATCATTCCATCCCAAACGGTTCAACGATGAATAAAAAGACTCACCGTTCCATCAAAAAGATGCAGCGATGAACCCCGAAGGCGAATCTTCCACCTGGGCGGGGCCGCCGCGGCGCCGCCGCAAGGTTTTTTTCGCTTCGCTTATTCCCTGAAAATTCCTAAATTATTCCCTCTGGAAATCGGATTTGTCCGGCGGGTTTGATTGCGCTTGATTAAATGGTTTATGCCGATTAATAACGCAGATTAAAGTTTCGGGAAAAAGAATGGCAAAAGGCACTAAGGGATTTAGAAAAAATAATGTACCATATTTATTTTGGTGTTAACTTCTTTCATTATGAAAGCACTATCAGCGGAAGTTTTATCCAGTTTTAAAACGGCCTTATCCCTGCTGACCGGG